>CAYPWK010000016.1:9683-22224 GCA_964414365.1 uncultured Burkholderia sp. | reverse complement strand
GCTGATCACCGATCCCGAGCTCGTGATTCTCGACGAGCCCACCACGGCGCTCGACGTGACGACGCAGATCGACGTGCTGCTCGCGTTCAAGCGCGTCATCAAACAGTGCGGCATGACGGCGGTTTATGTCTCGCACGACCTCGCCGTCGTCGCGCAGATGGCGGACCGCATCATCGTACTCAGCGATGGCAGGATACGCGAGGCAGGCGCGACGGAGCAGATATTGCATGCTCCCACGCATCCGTACACGCGAAGCCTCGTCGCCGCTGTCACGCCGTCTGGTACCGCGGCGGGGCATCCCCGTGCGGAGAAGGAATCGGGCGGCGCGCGCCCGCTGCTGGAGTTGCGCGGGGTGATCGCGGGCTACGGCCCGAAAGACGCGAAGGGGCGGCCCTCGAAGGTCGTACTGAGCGATGTCGATCTTGCGATCGGACGCGGCGAGACCGTGGGTGTGATCGGCGAGTCGGGCTCCGGCAAGTCGACGCTCGCGAAAGTGATCGCCGGGCTCGTCCCGTTCCATGCGGGACGCATGTCGCTCGACGGAGAGCCACTCCCGAGCGAGCTCGGCAAGCGGACGAAGAACCAGTTTCGCCGCATTCAGATCGTCTTCCAGAACGCCGACACCGCGCTCAATCCGATGCATACGGTCGAGCGCACGCTCGCGCGGCCGCTTGCGTTCTATCACGGCGTCAAGGGGGCGCGCGCCAAGCAACGCGTGGCCGAGCTGCTTGAACTCGTGCGGCTGCCGGCCGCGCTCGCCGAGCGGCGCACGGGCGAGCTGTCGGGCGGCCAGAAGCAGCGTGTCAACCTGGCACGAGCACTTGCGGCCGAACCGGACCTGATTCTCTGCGACGAGGTAACGTCGGCGCTCGATACGGTTGTCGGCGCGGCGATCATGGAGTTGCTGCGCGACTTGCAGCGCAAGCTCGGCGTTTCCTATCTCTTCATCACGCACGATATCGCCAAGGTTCGTGCGATCAGCAACGACGTCGTCGTTCTCTACGCGGGCCATTGCGTCGAGAAAGGCGATCGCGCCGCCATGTGCGAGCCACCTTTTCATCCCTATTCGCATCTGCTCGTCTCGTCCGCGCCGGAGCTTCGTGTCGGCTGGCTCGACGATACGAGCCGACGCCAGCTGCGACCCCTCGCGCCGATCGGCCCCGCTGCCGACGATCAAGCGCTTTGCGTGTTCTTGTCGCGCTGCGCGGCCCGCATCGACGGCGTCTGCAACCGGATCCCCCCGACCGTGCGCGTGCTCGAAAACAGTGCTGAGGTCGTCTGCCATAGGACCGGCGAAGATCTCATGAACATGCAGGCCCCGGTGCTTAGCGAAGCAGTCTCGGCAGGCGAGGGCGGCGCGGTGCCCGAGCCGGGAGCAGCAGGCGCACGACGCTCCGGCGCCTGAGCTCAGAGCGCGCCCGATGCCTTGGCTCATTTCGACGATTAGGACTGCTAATTTTCGATGTCTCCGGGCGAATTGATTCGCCGTGGCCGCTCAATGAGGATTCGATCATGGGAATAAGAATCGGGGTGGATATCGGCGGATCGTTTGCCGACTTCGCCGTACTCGACGAAAGGACGGGCGAGCTGAAGACGCTGAAAGTTTTCTCTCGCCCCGAGAGTCCCGGCAGTGAAGTGCTGGCCGGCATGATGGAGCTCTCGGAGCGGTACGGCGTTTCCCCCCGCGACGTCGACTACTTCACGCATGGCACGACAGTCGGCGTCAACGCTGTCGTTCAGCGCAAGGGGCTGCGGCTCGGTCTTGTGACGACGCGCCATTTCGAGGACGTGCTCGATCTCGCGCGCCTGAAGGGGCCGGACATGTACAACCTGCTCTCGAAGCGGCCGGCGCCTCTCGTGCCGCGCGAGCGGGTATTCGGCGTGGTGGAGCGCCTGGCGGCGGACGGCAGCGTCGAGACGCCCGTCGACGAGGCCAGCGTGCTCGAAGCCGTCGCGCATCTGCGCCGCACGAAATGCGAGGGCGTCGTCGTCTCGCTGCTCCATTCCTATCGCAATCCTGCGCATGAGCACGAGGTGAAGGCGATCATCGAGCGCGAAATGCCCGGGATGTTCGTGTCGTGCTCGAGCGACGTCTGGCCGATCATTCGGGAGTACGAAAGAACGTCGACGGCCGTGATAGGCGGCTATGTCCAGCCGAAGGTGTCGCACTATCTCGGCTCGCTGCAGCGTGCGCTGGCGGAAACGGGCATCGCCGCCGATATGAAGGTCACGAAATCGAACGGCGGCGTGATGAGCGCCGAGGCCGGCAAGAGCAACTGCGTGCAGATGATCCTGTCCGGTACCGCCTCGGGCGTGATCGGCGCCGCGCATCTCGCGCGTCAGAGCAATCTCTCGCGCTGCATGAGCCTCGATATCGGCGGAACGACGGCGGATGTGGCGCTGATCGTCGATGGCAAGCCGCAATATGCGACCGGCGAATACATCGGCGATTTTCAGATTCATATCCCTTCGGTCTCCGTCTCGTCGATCGGCGACGGAGGTGGGTCGATCGCATGGGTCGACGATTTCGGCGTGCTGAAGGTCGGCCCCGAAAGCGCGGGATCGAATCCCGGCCCGGTTTGCTATGGCCGGGGCGGTACACGTGCAACGATCACCGATGCGTTCGTCGTGCTCGGCATCATCGGCAATGCGAGCCTCGGCTACCGATCGGTGCAAGTGGATCGCGACGCGGCGCACCAGGCCGTCGAAGTGCTGGCTAACCGGCTCGGCTGGAGCGTACATGCCACCGCCGAGGCGATCGTCGACGTCGCCGTGTCGGGCATGTATGCAGGCGTCAGCCGGATCGTCTCGCGCTTCGGCATCGATCCGCGCGTCTTTTCTCTGCTGCCGTTCGGCGGGGCAGGGCCGATGCTCGCTTGCTATTTTGCGCGAGCGATCGGCATCGAAGAGATCGTGGTGCCGCCGACGCCCGGTGTGTTGAGTGCGCTCGGCGGCTTGATTGCCGATATCCGCAACGATTTCGTCAAGACGGCTTATTGCGACCTCGAGCGCGATTCGCTCGCCCAGCTAAGCCGAGATCTGCTCGAGCTCGAAGCATCGGCCCGCGAGTGGATCGTCGCGCAAACGGGCGATGGCAGCGACGCCGTGCTGTCGATTTCGGCCGACATGCGCTACAAGGGTCAATCGTTCGAAATCGAGACGCCGCTCGAGCGCACCTGGTTTGCCGGCGGCGATCCTGAACCGCTGCGCGAGGCGTTTCATCGCGAGCATGAACGGCTTTATGGACACCGCGATGCATCGGCTCGCATACAGGTCGTGTCGCTCCGGCTCGTCATTACATCCGCTACGCCCAAGCCGAAGCTGCAGCTTATCGACGAGAGCGAGTCGCCACCCGTGCCGGCGAGCACGATACGGGTTTACATGGACGGCGCTTTGCACGACGCGGCGCTCTACCACCGGGCGGATCTGAAAGCGAAACAGCAGTTCGCGGGCCCCGCCGTGGTCGTGCAGGACGACAGCACGACGAGCGTGCTGCCAGGTTTTCACGGCAGCGTCGACGCATACGGAAATCTCTTCCTGACACGCGCGAACTAATCGGAGCACCACAATGCGATTCGACAAGTCAGTGCTGCAGATTTTCGCGAACTATTGCGTCGCGGCCGCGGAAAGCATGGCCTACACGCTGGTGCGGACGGCGCATTCGACATTCGTCAAGGAGACCGAGGATTTCTCCTGCGCCATCATGACGCCGGACGGATTGACGTTCGCCTCGCCAAAGACGCTCGGCGCTACCTGGTACGTCGGTCTCGACTACGGGGCGGTCATCGACATGATCGATGTCTACGAGCCCGGCGACGTCTGCATGACGAACGATGCCTATAGCGGATATGTCGCGACCCATACGCCTGACATCGTGATGTGGAAGCCCGTTTTCTATCGAGGAGAGATCGTTTGTTTCGTCGGCGGGCATATCCACAATACGGACATGGGGGGCGCGGTACCTGCATCGCTCTCTCGCACGCTGACCGAAATCGAGCAGGAAGGCGTGCGCTTTCCGCCCTGCAAAATCGTGCGCGCAGGCGTTCTCGACGAATCGCTGATCCGCCTGATGGCGGCCAACGTGCGCGTTCCGCATCAGAACGTCGGTGACCTGCATGCGCAACTCGCCTCGCTGCATACAGGCGAGCGACGCGTGCTCGAGATCATCGAACGTTTCGGGATCGAAGGGTTCAAGTCGGGCATGGGGGCGCTGCTCGACTATTCGGAGGAGCAGGCGCGCACGATCTTGCGCGGTATCCCCGACGGCGAGTATTTCTTCTCGGAGTTCGCCGATGAAGATTCCGCCGGCGGCAAGCCGATGCGCGTTGCGCTGACCGTGCGCATCAAGGGCGATTCGGCTGAGATGGATTACACGGGCAGCGATCCTCAGCTGCAGTCTTCGCTCAATATGCCGACCGGCGGACGCGAACGTCATGCGCTGGCGCTCGTGGGGCTCGTCTATGTGCTCTATACGCTGAACCCGGACATCCTGCTCAATACGGGCATGCTCCGCGTTGCGCGCTGCATTTTGCCCGAAGGCACGGTCGTCAATGCGGTGCGCCCAGCCGCGGTCGGCATGCGAAGTCTGACCTGCAAACTGTTGCATCTGCTGACATTTGGCGCGTTCTTCCAAGCCGTTCCTGATCGCCTCGGCGCTTGCCCCGCGGGCGGACTCTCCATTCTCAGCGTGAAGACAATGGATCGAGCCGGGGCGACCGTGATGGCGTCGATCGGGCCGATCGGCGGGGGCGCCGGCGGAGGGCCGAGCGATGACGGCGAGGATGGTTCGGGCGCCAACAACGCGTTTTTGCGCAATACGCCCGTCGAGATCAACGAAGTCGAGGTGCCGATCCGGATTCTGCGCTATGGGGTCGCCCCCGGCTCGGGCGGCGCAGGGCAATACCGCGGCGGGCAAGGGCTCGTCATGGAATTCAAGGTTTTCTCGCCGAATACGCTCGTCACGGCCCGCAACCGGGACCGAGCGCGATTTGCGTCATGGGGCGTGCGCGGCGGGTGCGCGGGCGCGAACGCGCGCTTCACGCGCAATCCCGATACGCCGCAGGCGGAGGAGCTCGATAACAACGACCTCGTCGTCTGCATGCCGGGCGACGTCATCCGTCTTATCGGCGCGGGGGCGGGCGGATATGGGCGTCCCGTCGATCGCGATCCTGAGCGTGTGCGCGATGACGTGCTGCGCGGTTATGTGTCACTCACAGAAGCGCGCAATGTCTATGGGGTTGCGATCGCCGACGATGAAGTCGATATCGACGAAACGGCGAAGCTGCGCGAAGGGGCGCGAGCGAGCCAGCATGGCGGCACGCCGGCACCGACGTTCGCGTTCGGTGCCTATCGTGAAGCATTCGAAGCGAAGTGGACGCGAGCGCGTTACGCGGCGCTGACGACGATCCTCGCCAACGTGCCCGTGCAGTGGCGATATTTCATCAAGCACCGCCTCTTCGAGGCATTGGATCGGAGGCTCGCAGGGGACGCGGCAACCTTGGCGAACGGCGACGCCGAGATTGTCCATACGCTTTTTGCCGAACTCAGCGCGATGTACCCGCAGCTGAAGCAGGCTTCGTGAAGCGGTGCGCGGACCAGGATTTTACTTGTTGACTCATTTCCGGAGCGCTGACCATGGATAGTTTCGATCCGTCACAGATAAGCGTGCGCAGCGCGCATTTCATCGGAGGCCGATACGTCGACGGCGGCGGCGGTCGCGACGGCATCGATGTGAGACGTCCGTCCGATGCGGCGGTCTACGCGAGCGTGCCCATTGCCGACGCGGACCTCGTCGATCGCGCCGTGGAGGACTCATGGCAGGCCTTCAAAACGAGCGACTGGGCGCGCAGGTCGCCGCGCGAACGGGCGCGCTTGATGCGACGTTGGGCCGACCTAGTCGAAGCCGACGTCGCCTCGCTCGCGCCGCTCGAGTCGGTCGGCTCCACCCGTCCGATCGCTGATGCGGCACGATGGGACGTGCCGTTCACGGCCGAAGGGATACGGTTCTTCAGCGAGTTCGCGGACCGGATCGGCGGGGACGTGGCCGCCACGCGGTCCGACCATCTCGGCATGGTGGTGGCTGAGCCGTACGGCGTCGTGGCGGCTATCGCGCCATGGAATTTCCCGCTCGTGATGGCGTCGTGGAAGGTTGCGCCAGCGCTCGCGGCGGGCAACGCAGTCGTCCTTAAGCCCTCGGAGATGACGCCGTTTTCCGTCCTGCGTCTTGCGGAGCTCGCCGTGGAAGCCGGCATTCCGCCCGGCATCTTCAACGTCGTCCAGGGTGATGGCCGCACTACGGGCGACGCGCTTTGCCGTCATCCGAAGATATCCAAGGTGACGTTCACCGGATCTAGCAAGACGGGCGCCGCGATCATGACGGCCTGTGCCGAGACGGGAACGAAGCCGGTGACATTGGAGCTCGGAGGCAAGAGCCCGCAGGTCGTCTTTGCGGATGCACCGAATATCGACGCTGTAGCCCGCCGCGTCGCCGCCGCAATCGCCGGCAACGCAGGGCAGGTGTGTGTGGCCGGCTCGAGGCTCATCGTTGAGCGCGCCATTGCGGACGAGCTCGTCGACGGCATCGCCGCGGCTTTTGCCGAGCTCCGCCCCGGCGCGACATGGACGCGCGGCACGACGCTGCCTCCCATCATCTCGGCACCGCAAGTCCAACGCATCGATGCGATCGTGCGGCGAACGATCGAAGACGGGGCGCAGGTGCGGACCGGCGCAACGCGTCTTGCCGTCGAAGGTGACGGCGCCTACTACGCACCGACGATCCTGACCGGCGTCACGACGAAGAGCGAAGCCGTACGCGAGGAGATCTTCGGTCCGGTGCTGACGGTTCAGACGTTCGACGATGAGGACGAGGCGCTTGCGCTTGCCGCGCACGAGCGATATGGGCTTGCAGCAGGGGTGCATACGGCTGACCTGGGCCGAGCATTGCGCATGATGCGCGGCATCGAGGCAGGTACCGTATGGATCAATCGTTACGGACGCACGGGGGACTTCGTGATCCCGACGGGCGGCTACAAAGGTTCGGGCATCGGCAAAGACTTGGGACGACAAGCGTTCGAGGCGAACCTGCGTTTCAAGAGCGTGCTCATCGATATCGGCGCCGCATAGTCTGCTGCGCAAAACATGGAAAACGGCGATTTGTGTGCGTGACGGCAAGCAATATGCGACAACTCCGCGTCCTTGCGGTGTTTTAATTATTTGAACGATTTGCGGCGGCTCGACTTCATCGGCCAATTTGATCAACGACTCGAGGACAACGACATGACCCGTTTCAAGCCCAAGTACATCACGTTCGATTGCTACGGCACGCTCACGCGGTTCCGCATGGGCGATCTCGCGCGCGACATCTTCGCCGATCGCGTGCCGGCCGATCGCATGGACCAGTTCGTCAAGGACTTTGCGGGTTACCGGCTGGACGAAGTGCTCGGCGCATGGAAGCCTTACCAGGAAGTGCTGAAGAACGCCGTACGTCGCACGCTCGAGCGCTGGAACCTCGAGTACAACGATGCCGAGGCGCAGAAGTTCTACGACGCCGTTCCGACCTGGGGGCCGCACCCGGACGTTCCCGACGGCCTGGCGAAGGTCGCGAAGGAGATTCCTCTCGTGATTCTTTCGAATGCGTCGAACAACCAGATTCACAGCAACGTGGAGAAACTCGGCGCGCCGTTCGCGCATGTCTTCACCGCTGAAATGGCTCAGGCCTACAAGCCTCGTATGCAGGCCTTCGAATATATGCTCGACAACCTCGGCTGCGGGCCCGAGGACATCCTGCACGTTTCGTCGAGCCTGCGTTACGACCTCATGACGGCGCACGACCTCGGCATCAAGAACAAGGTGTTCGTCGCGCGTGGCCATGAGCCCGGCACGCCGTACTACGGCTATACGGAGATCAAGGATATCGGCGGCCTCGCCGGCGTGGTCGGCCTCTGATCTTCGCAGCTCCCCCGACGGCCGACGCCGATTTCGCTTAAACGAAGGATCCGATGAAACTGGAACCGTACTGGCTGGACACACGACCCGCGTTTCTCGAAGGGTGTGAAGGACCGGTCGAGGGGCGCGCCGACGTGGTCGTGATCGGCGGCGGCTTTACGGGGTTGTCGGCCGCGCTCGAGCTTGCGAGGCGCGGCGCGTCGACGATCGTGCTCGAAGCCGGGCAGGTCGCATCCGAAGCGTCCGGCCGCAACGGCGGCCAATGCAACACGGGGCTCGCACACGACTATGCGTCGCTCGCGGCGCGAATCGGCGACGAACGCGCCAAGGCGTTCTATCGAGCCTACGAAAGCGCCGTGGCAACGGTCGATTCGATCGTGACTGAACATCGGATCGATTGCGATTTTCTGCGCACGGGCAAGCTCAAGCTTGCTGCAAAGCCCAAACACTTCGCTCACCTTCAGCGGACGTACGAGCGGCTGGTGCGCGATGTCGACCAGAACGTCGAGCTGATTACACCCCAGCGCATGCGAGAAGAAGTCGGCTCGGAGGGTTTTTACGGCGGGCTTCTCCAGCGCAACGGCGCGCAAATGCACATGGGGAAGTTCGGCGTCGGACTCGCGCAGGCAGCGGTGCGACATGGCGCGCGCATCTACGAGAACGCGCCCGTGACGCAATTGAAGCGGCTCGACGGCGACCACTACGAGATCGCTTGCGCACGCGGCACGGTTCGCGCCGAGCGGGTGCTCGTGGCGACGGGCGCCTCGCTGAACGGCCCGTTCCAGTGGTTTCGGCGACGCATGGCGCCCGTCGGCAGCTTCATCGTCGTCACCGAGCCTCTGTCGGTCGAGCAATTGAACCGCTTATTCCCGACGCGCCGAGCCTATGTGACGACGCGCCATATCGGCAACTACTTTCGCGTGACGCCCGATAACCGGCTGCTGTTCGGCGGACGCGCACGGTTTGCGATGTCGAATCGGCAGTCCGACGCAAAGAGCGGCGAAATCCTGCGTGCGGGAATGGCCCACTATTTTCCCGAGCTTGCGCGCGTGCGGATCGACTACTGCTGGGGCGGGCTCGTCGATATTACGGCCGACCGGCTGCCGCGTGCGGGGCAGCACGAAGGCCTCTATTACTCGATGGGGTACAGCGGACATGGCGTTCAGATGTCCGTGCATATGGGACGCGTGATGGCCGGGGTCATCGATGGCGATACGGCATCGAACCCTTGGCGTGACCTCGAGTGGCCGGCGATGCCCGGGCACTTCGGGCATGCATGGTTTCTGCCGTTGGTGGGCGCCTATTACCGGCTTCAGGACGTCTTGCACTGATCCGGTCGACGTGCCCGAGGAAAACGCTGTAGCGCTAACTGCGATCGACAGGAGACATGAGCGATGAAACCGCGGTTCGTCAGGCTAGCCGAGACCGGGCGCCAGCCGGTCACGTTTCGCGTCGACGGCGAGACCGTTAGTGCGCTCGAAGGCGATACGTTGCTCGTCGCCATGCTCTGCAACGGGCGGCACCTGCGCCAGTCGGAGTTCGGACCGGAGCCGAGAGCCGGCTTCTGCTTAATGGCCGCTTGTCAGGATTGCTGGGTCTGGACTGCCGACGGGCAGCGCCTGCGTGCCTGCACGACCGTGGTCGCTCCCGATCTTGACGTTGTGACACGACAGCCGGAGGTGCAATGGCCGAATCTCGTGTGATCGTCGTCGGCGCCGGCCCGGCCGGCGTCCGGTGCGCGGAAACGCTCGTCGAGGCCGGCATTCGGCCCATGTTGATCGACGAAGGGCGCCGCGACGGCGGGCAAATCTATCGGCGCCAGCCCGAGCAGTTCTCCCGGCCTTATAGCAAGCTCTATGGAACGGAAGCTGAGCGCGCTCGTAGTCTGCACGATACTTTCGCGCGCCTGCGCAATCGGGTCGATTACCGGGCCGAAACGCTGGCATGGAATGTTGCGAACGGCAGCCTTTACGCGATTCGCGACGGCCGAGCCGAAAGCCATCCGTTCGATGCGCTCGTCGTCTGCTCGGGCGCCACGGATCGGCTGATGCCCGTGAAGGGATGGCAGTTCGCGGGCGTTTATAGCCTCGGCGCATCGCAAGTTGCGCTAAAGAGCCAGGCCTGCGCGATAGGGAGCGCGATCGTTTTCATGGGTTCGGGCCCGTTGCTTTATCTGGTGGCGAACCAATACGCGGATGCCGGCGCGAATGTCTTGGCCGTGCTTGATACCTCCTCGACGCGAGACCGGATATGGGCCTTGCCGAAGCTTTTGGCTCGCCCCGACGTCTTGCGCAAGGGCATGGCGCTGGTTCGGTCGCTCAAGCAGCGCGGCGTGAAAGTCGAAAACGGCATTCGGCCGATCGAGCTTGATGGCGACGTCTCGATAGGCGTCTCTGGCGTGACCTATCTCGACGCTCGGGGCGAGACACGCCACATTGAATGCGATGCGGTGGCGCTCGGCTATCATCTGCGCCCCGAGACGCAGTTGGCCGATCTCGCCGGATGCGCGTTCGTGTTCGACGAATCGACGCATCAATGGTGGCCACGGATCGACGAGATGGGGCGAAGCTCGATGCCGCGCGTCTACCTTGCCGGCGACGGTGTGCGCGTGCTCGGCGCCGACGGTGCTGAAGTGACGGGCCGGCTCGCGGCGCTTGCCGCCCTTCAGGACATGGACATTGGCATCGACGCCGCGCAGGTGGCGGCGCTGCAACGCGAGCGCGCGAAGATGGACCGTTTCCGGCGCGGTCTCGCGCAGGCGTTCCCCTGGCCGTCCGAGCAGGCGGCGTTGCTCTCCCACGATACGATCGTTTGCCGATGCGAAGGCATCAGCGCGGGCGAATTGCGCCGCGTGATCCACGACGAAGGCGCATGCGAGGCGAATCGTGCCAAAGCGTTCAGCCGCGTCGGCATGGGACGATGCCAAGGGCGATATTGCGGACACGCGGCCGCTGAACTGATTGCGCATGAGGCGCACGTGCCGCTCGAAGCAGTAGGGCGGCTGCGCGGTCAGGCGCCGGTGAAGCCGCTCGCGATTGCGACGAGGCTCGCCGATCATGCGGGGGCCGAACGCACCGTGACCGCCGAGGCTGTTGGACGTTCAGAGAAGACCGAATGATGCGCGCCGATGCCGATGTTGTCATTGTGGGAGGCGGCTTCATGGGCGCGGCGTCGGCGTTCTTTCTGCGCCGGCGCGGACGATCCGTCATTTTGCTCGAGCGCGGCCTCATCGGACAGCAGGCGAGCGGCACGAACTTCGGCAACGTCCGCAGGCAAGGGCGCTTGCTGCCGCAGTTGCCGCTCGCCAATCGCTCACGCGAAATCTGGGGAAAGCTGCCGGAGCTCATTGGCCATAGCGCTGAATTCCTCGCGTCGGGCCACGTACGCGTTTGCTATCGCGAAGAGCAGGAAGACGTATTGGAAGACTACGCGCGCGAAGCGAAACACTATGGGCTTCGGCTGCAGCTGTTCCGAGGCACGGCGCTGCGCTCGATGTTCCCGTTCCTCGGCCCTGAGGTGCGCTGCGGCTCGTATTCCCCGGTGGATGGGCACGCGAATCCGCGACTGGCCGCGCCGGCGTTCGGCAGAGCCGCGGCGAGAGCGGGCGCACGGATCGAAGAGAACACGAGGATCGCAACGGTCGAAAAGGACGGCGATACGTTCAGGGCCACGAGCGACGACGGACGCGTGTTTTGCGCGCCGAACCTGCTCGTCACGGCGGGTGCCTGGGGGAGCCAGCTCAGCGAACAATTTGGCGAGGGCGTACCGATTGCCGTGCACGGGCCGCAGATGGCGGTGACTGAGCCGGTGCCCTATGCGATACGGCCCGTGGTAGGCGTATCGTCGCCATTGCTCGAGGAGGTCCTTTACTTCCGCCAGGTCGAAAGAGGAAACATCGTTTTTGGAGGCTGCGCCCGCGCGCCCGCTTATCTCGACGAGCGCCGTGCGAAGGTGTTGCCCGAGAGCACGCTGCTGCAGTTTCGGCAGATGGCGCGACTCGCGCCGGCATTGACGCGGCTCAACGTCATTCGCGTTTGGAGCGGCGTGGAGGGCTACATGCCCGATGATCGGCCGATCATGGGGCGAAGCGCGAAAGTCGACGGGCTCTACTACGCATTCGGGTTTTGCGGACACGGTTTCCAGCTCGGGCCGGGCGTCGGCGATACGATGGCCGAGCTCATCGACACGGGCGCGACGAGCACGCCGATCGAGCCGTTCGCGATCGGGCGGTTTGCCGTGGCAGCGAGCGCGGCAGCCGCGGCGGCGTGAGGCGGGTGCGCGATGGTCGATCAACAAGAAGCGGGCATAATGCGGCGATCGGACGGCCTCGAGTTAGCACGCGCGTTCATCGACGCGCATTTCGACGAGCCGCTCACGCTCGCGCAAATGGCTGCGCCCGCAGCGCTTAGTGTGTCGCGTTTCGTCACTGCGTTTCGCGAGCGATTCGGCTCGTCGCCTTATCGATACTTGTGTGGACTGCGGATCAAACGGGCGCAGTCGCTGCTCTTGGCCGGCGTACCGAGCGTGGCTGTTGCCACCGAACTCGGCTTTTTCGATCAAAGCCACTTCGGCCGTCACTTCAAGCGATGGTGCGGCG
>CAYPWK010000016.1:0-9583 GCA_964414365.1 uncultured Burkholderia sp. | reverse complement strand
CTCGGCTTTTTCGATCAAAGCCACTTCGGCCGTCACTTCAAGCGATGGTGCGGCGTGACGCCGAGCCGGTTTGCCGCGCTCGCTTCGGCGAAGGAAAGCGGGCGCGACAATGTCAAACCTGACTCCCGCGGTCATCGATCCATTTAGTTGCCCGGTGTCCGGGGCCTCCCTCGTCATCGAGCGCTGTTGAGAAGTCGTTCGAGCACGAAATAGGGGCCTCCAGCCGAGGTCCTTGAGCCGATTCTCGGGCTCGCCTATCCTTGGCTTTCGTCATCATCCGATGCTCAAGGAAACTCATGGACGAATCTCTCCTGCAGCGCTTTCCTGACGCCTTGCCACTGGCCCATACGTTCGAGTTCGACGGTCAGGCGGTACGCTATGGCGTGATCGGCGCAGGCAAGCCCCTGGTGTTTGTACACGGAACGCCGTTTTCTTCGCAGGTCTGGCGGCGCATCGCACCGATCGCGGCTCGATATCGCCAAGTCTTTTACTTCGATCTGCTCGGCTACGGGCTCTCCGAGAAGCGACCGGGCCAGGATGTTTCGCTGGGCGTTCAACATCGCTTGCTCGCTGCCTTGCTCGAACATTGGCGGTTGGAAAAACCCGACGTGGTGGCCCACGATTTTGGCGGTGCGACTACGCTCAGGGCTGCGTTGCTCGAGAAGTGCGAATACCGATCTCTGTTGTTGATCGACCCTGTAGCCGTCGCTCCGTGGGGCTCGCCATTCGTGCGCCATGTGCGCGAACATGAAGCCGCGTTTGCAGGCGTACCGGCCTACATACATGAAGCGATGGTCGACGCTTATCTAAAGGGTGCGGCGAATCGCGCGCTTTCGGAAGACGCTTTGCGCATTTATTCGTTGCCCTGGACGGGCGAAGAAGGGCAGGCGGCATTTTATCGGCAAATCGCTCAAATGGATCAGCGCTATACCGATGAGGTTCAGCCAAATTATGGAAAAATTCGCTGCCCCGTCTCGATCTTATGGGGAGAAGAGGATCAGTGGATTCCCGTTGATCGAGGAATTGAATTATCCGCGATGATCCCCGGCGCGCGCTTGACGCGCGTTCCCGGCTCCGGGCATCTAATGCAGGAAGACTCTCCCGAGGCGATCGTCGGCGAGCTCATGGATTTTCTACGGCTAGCGCGCATGACGGAAAAATGGCGCTTATTCGGTGTCGGAATCTATTTCTGATTCGAGGATTCCGACAGCCGCTTGGCCATAATATGTCCCTCAAAAAAGCGCCGAAATCTCGCTCTATGTCCGCCACCACGCATTTCCCTATTGACGAGGACAGCCAAAGAAAAACGTTTGCGACGGTTATTGCATTGATGTCGCGACCGGCTCAATAATGGGCCGTCGGCTTTCACGCGGTAACCCTCCCAAAGGAGAAGAGCGATGAGAAACACGATAAGATGGGCTACGCTGTTGCTTCGTTATACGCCGCGTCCGAGCGGAGAATCGGCATCTCGGACGTCTTGTCGGCGCGTCTTTCACGCTTTCCTCGCAGGGCTTGGCGCTCTACTGATGGCGGGCAACCTCGCCCACGCAGCTACACTTCATGGAGGAGATATCCTCGTTGTCGATGCTGGAGCCGGCAAGCTGTTCCAGGTGGATCCAACGACCGGGGCACGCACCGTGATCAGCGACTTTCGCGATCCGTCGCAAGGCCCTGTGGATCAATCGTTTCTCGGCGGTGTCGCGCTGGGGCAGGGGCGGATTTTCGTCACCGCTGCGACTACCGGGATTTACGCGGTTGACCCGGCGACGGGCAATCGTACTCTCGTGAGCAACTTCAAAACGGGGGCATTCCAAGGCGATGTCTTTGGCGCGGCAGTGGATTCGGTCGGACGTGTCCTAGTCAATTGGGCGAAGCCGCAATATGGAGGATCTCCCCGATCCATCGTTCGCGTGAACGCCACGACCGGCGCGCCTGTTCTTCTCAGCGATTTGACGAATGCTGCGCAAGGGGATGCTTACAACTGTTGCGTCGCGTCCTTCACTGACCTTGCGCTCGAACATACGGGGGCGATTGTAGCGGGCGTAACGTGGTATACGCCGGTCGGTCCCACGCAGGATAAAGGAGACCTGTATCGGGTAGACCCGAACACAGGGAATCGAGTGCTGCTGAGCGATTTCAGCAACGCGGCGCAGGGTGCTACGCAAGTGCAGTTCGCCAAGGGCATTGCCGTCAATGCCGCGGGTCAAATCCTCATCACTTCGCATGCGACGTCTACCGCCACGGTTCCGAGGGACTTGGTGTTGAGAATCGATCCCTCTACCGGAAACCGTACGGTGCTCAGCGATTTCGACAATTCGGCGCAAGGAACGACCGGGCGCCGCCTGTCAGGACTCGCCATCGAGCACGGGGGATCAGGAGGCATCATCGTCGGCGCGAGTAACTCCGCCAATGTGTCGGCTCAGCCGAGCTTGCTCTTCCGGGTAGACCCAGTCACCGGGCAACGGACTCTGCTCAGCGATTCGAGCAATGCGAAGCAGGGACCGTCGTTCTCGTGGGTTTATGAAATCTCCATCGTGCCGGATACGCCTGCGGCCGCAGGCTTTTTTCCGGCGCCATCGGCCAAGTCATTCGCGAGCCCGTTCGCGTCAGTGAAATGACGTTCCCCAAGGCTTTTCGTTGATATCGCCGCATCGCCTGCATAAGCTCTGCGCATCGCAGCGCGCTCGGTAGATATCGACATTTTCATTCCGATCGATTCCGAGCCACGTGCCGCCGCAGTCGGGGGCGATCGGTCGTGGCTGGTCGAACTTCAATTGAAATAGTCCTCAATAAGCCGCGACAGCCCGGCGCCCGGTGCGCCGGTCCGCTGCCCAAATGCGCTGCGCCGAGCGCGCCAATCAGAGCCGGGGCATGGTCGTTGCTGCGTCGTTAAGGTCTCCCGAGTTTTCTTACGATTGAAGGAGCCGAAATGACAAGCAAGCCGACACCGCCAATGCCCGAACAGCAGCAAAACGAGGTGCCGGGCAAGACGCAATCGATGAATCCGAAGCCGGATCACGGTGAAGCGAGCTACCGCGGACATGGCCGTCTTGCCGGCAAGGCCGCGATTATCACGGGCGCCGACAGCGGCATCGGCCGCGCGGTGGCCATCGCGTTCGCGCGCGAGGGCGCCGATGTGCTGATTTCGTATTTCGACGAGCACGACGACGCACGCGAGACCGCAGCCTGGGTCGAAAAGGCCGGCCAAAAGGCCGTGCTCGTAGCCGGCGATCTCGCCGACCGAAAACACTGTGGCGAGGTGGTGGCCCGTGCCGTCGAGGCGTTCGGGCGTGTCGACGTGCTCGTCAACAACGCGGCCTACCAGATGAATCATGAAACCGTCGAGGAAATCACCGACGACGAGTGGGATCGCACGTTCGATATCAATATCGGCGCGATGTTCCGTCTCGTGAAGGCCGCGCTGCCGCATATGAAGCCGGGCGGCGCGATCATCAACACGACCTCGGTGAACGCAGACAAGCCGCGACCGACGTTGCTGCCGTACGCGACGACAAAGGGGGCGATCCAGAACTTTACGGGCGGACTCGCCGGGCTGCTCGCCGAGCGCGGAATTCGCTCGAACTGCGTCGCGCCCGGGCCGATCTGGACGCCGTTGATTCCCGCGACGCTGCCGCCCGAGAATGTCAAGCAGTTCGGCCAGCAGACCCCGATGAAGCGTCCGGGCCAGCCGGCCGAGCTCGCGCCGGTATACGTGCTGCTGGCGAGCGATGAAGCGAGCTATGTTTCAGGAGCGACGGTGGCGGTGACTGGCGGCGTGCCGATCCTTTGATAAGGGCCGCAGATGACTGCCGAAGTCGCCGCCGATGATTCGCGGCTTTACCCGCACGGCAGCCAGCGAGCCGGGCCGGCGCAGTCAGAGGTCGAGCGGCTCGAGCGGCACGGTCTGCTGGAAGCCGGTCGCAATTGCGAATCGATCCGCCACGCCGACCGCTTCAGCATGCTCGTCGATGCCGAGGCTTACTTCGCAGTTCTGCGCGAAGCGCTGACGCGCGCGCAGCGCACTGTATTCATCGTCGGCTGGGACATCAACAGCCGCGTCAAGCTCATACCGGATGGAGCGAACGACGGCTTTCCCGAGCCGCTCGGCGAATTTCTGCAAGCGCTTTCCGCGAAGCGGCGCCGGCTGCGCATTTACGTGCTGGCCTGGGACTTTGCGATGATCTACGCGTTCGAGCGCGAGTGGATGCCGGTCTATCAGACTGACTGGCGATCGCAGCGCGGCGTTGTCTTCCGGCTTGACGGCGCGCATCCGCGCGGCGCATCGCATCACCAGAAATTCGTCGTGATCGACGATCGGCTCGCGTTCGTCGGCGGCCTCGATCTCACGCGCTCGCGCTGGGATACGCCCGAGCACGCGCCCGACGATCCGCGTCGGCGCGACCCCAACGGCGCCCTCTATGGGCCGTTTCACGACATTCAGACGATGTTCGACGGCGATGCCGCTCGCGCAATCGGAGAGCTCGCGCGCGAGCGTTGGCGCCGCTCCTACGGCAAGCGCATCGCAATACGAGCGGAACGCGCGTTCGATGACCGCGCCGATCCGTGGCCGTCTTCGGCACCCGTCGATCTGCGCGACCTGTTGATCGGCATCTCGCTGACCGAACCGCCGCACCGCGCGCGTATTCCTCGGCAGCAGGTGCGTGCGCTGATCGCGGATATGATCGCGGCGGCGCGGCATCAGATCTACATCGAGAACCAGTACTTCACGGCGGCCGTCATCCGTGAGGCCTTGCGATCGCGGCTCGGCGATCCGCAAGGCCCCGACGTCGCCGTCGTCGTGCCGCGCACGCAGAGCGGCTGGCTCGCGGAAGCGACGATGGGCGTGCTGCGCGCACGCTTGCACGGCGTACTGACCGAAGCGGACAAGCACGGACACTATCGGCTCTACTGCCCGAACATCGAAGGGCTCGGAGATCGTTGCCTCAATGTGCACAGCAAGATCATGATCGTCGACGACGCGCTCATCACGGTGGGCAGCGCGAACCTCAACAACCGATCGATGGTGCTCGACACCGAATGCAATATCGCAATCGACGCCAACGGCGACCCGCGCATTCGCGAGGCCATCGCGGGTTGGCGCGATCGGCTGCTTGCCGAGCATTTGGGCCTGCCGGTCTCGGATGTGTCGCAGGCGCTCGCCCGGACGGGGCGCCTCAATGCCGCGATCGAAAGCCTCATCGGCGCCAAAGGGCGCACGCTGCAGCACTTCGTTCCGGAGGCGAGCAGCGATCTCGACAAGGTCGTTCCAGTCCATGCGTGGCTCGATCCCGAGGAGCCGATGGAGCCCGATGCGCTTGTGCGCGAGTTCATCCCGCGCGAGCAGGGAAAGTCGCTAACGGCGAAGTTTCTGATGCTCGGCGCACTCGTCCTCGCCATCGCCGTGCTTGCTGCTTTATGGCATTTCACGTCGCTCGGCGACCATCTAAACCTCTCGTCGCTTGCGCATTTCGCCAAGCGGATCGATCAACTGCCGTTCGCACCGGCGATCGTGCTGACTGCTTACATCATAGCGGCGATCCTCGCAGTGCCCATCACGTTGCTGATCGCGGCAGCCGGCATTGCGTACGGAGCGTGGCCCGGCATCTTCTATGCGTTGGTGGGCACGCTCCTCTCCGCCGCGGCGACCTACGGCATCGGCATGTGGCTTGGGCGCGACGCGGTGCGGCGCCTGGCCGGCAGGCGCGGCAATCGTCTGAGCGAGCAAGTCGGCAAGCGCGGCATCGTCACGATGATGGTGTTGCGGTTGCTTCCGATCGCACCGTTTACCATCGTCAATCTCGTGGCCGGGGCATCGCATATCAGCTTGCGCGATTTTCTCATCGGTACCATGCTCGGGATGACGCCCGGCATGGTGCTGACCGTCACATTCGCACATCAGCTGCTTGCGGCGATACGCCATCCGAGCATTGGCGCAATGGCGACGCTCGCCGCAATCGGCGCCGCGCTCGTGGGCGTCTCTGTAATGCTGCAACGCTGGCTGGCCCGGCAGAAATGACACGCGTTATGAGCACAAGCCTCGAGTCCGTCCGACTACATTCAACGGGTAGCGATAACGCCTTCGACCTCGAGACAGCCGAGCGCGCGTCGACGTCCGCCTGCTCTTTGCGGATCGCCACCTACAACATCCATGGCGGCCTCGGCATGCGCAAGGCACGGTCTGCGCGAGAGGCGGGCGAACGTATCGCGCGCGTGATCGCCGAAATCGACGCCGACATCGTCGCGCTGCAGGAAGTGCCGCTCGGCGGCGCGGATACGCCTGACGTGCTTTCCTATCTGCGCGATGCCACGGGCATGCATGCAGCGGAGGGTCCAACGCTCAGCTCACCGAGGCGCCGCTATGGCAACGCCGTGCTGTCTCGGTTGCCGATACGCGAGACGCGCGTACTCGACCTCTCATTCGGCCACCGCGAGCCGCGAGGCGCGCTCGATGCCGACATCGAATGCGGTTCGACGCTGCTCCGGATCGTCGCGACGCATCTGGGCCTCTCGGCAACCGAGCGCAGCATGCAAGTGCGGTCGCTTCTCGCCACGTTCGATACGAGTGCGCTTCCGGTCATTCTGCTGGGCGACATCAACGAATGGTTCGTGCACGGACGAGCGCTGCGCACCCTCGTGACGCATTTCCGTCGTGCGCCCGCGCCTCGCACGTTCCCGACGTTATGGCCCGTCTTCGCCCTCGATCGAATCTGGGTGCACCCTGGAGAGTGGCTGGGCGCCGTCGAGGTGCATCGAAGCGCGCTCGCGCGCCGCGCTTCCGATCACTATCCGCTCGTCGCCCAAATCGAGGTGCCGCGGTCCGAAGCCGAAGGAGGCAGCGATGAAGGTCAGTGAGCTCGATGGGCGTGCGCTCGATTACTGGTGTGCCCGGGCACTCGTCGATGATGACGAAGAAGTTCGCTTCGACCAGGTCGAACCCAGCGTCGTCGTGACGCTTACGCACGGTGAGTTCCGCAAGCTGAGTCAGTCATTCGCGCCGACCGTCGAGTGGCGCGACGTCGGGGACTTACTGGAGCGCGTCACCGATCTCAAGGTGAAGGCGCGAGAGGAGAACGTGCAATGCAGTGCGTGCTTTGCCGAGGGGAGTGCCGAATGTGAAGCTGACGGCGGCGATATGCGCATCGCGCTCTCGCGCGCGTTCGTGCGCGCGCGCTTCGGTGATGCAGTCGACGATCGTTATCCGCTCGAGCCCCATGCTGTCCGTCGCGGCGTGATTACGCCGTTGGCGGCGGGTTCCGTGCCGCCGCCGAATGCCGATGAACGTTCGGGCGTTGGCGACGAGACGGGTGACATCCGATCGGTGCCACGGCAGTGAGCCGCTTCTCTCGTCGGCGATCGTCGATCATCGACTAGTCAGGGCTAGACAGTCCTTGCTCTACGTAGCGGGCCACTCCCTCGCTATTTGCCAAAGAACACATCACAGGCCGGTGGGAACGCGCAATCGGAGGCAGGCGCTGTCCGCGGGGCGCCATACTGGCTGCGAGTGCCGGGAACGCCTCCGACAGCGGAGTCGGTAGCGCCTTGCTGCTGTGTCGCGGTGGATTGCTGCTGGCCGCTCTGTTGATCATCGCTGGGCATTGCCTGTGCGCCCGCGGTTCCCGCGACCAAAAGACACACGATGCCGGCTGCTACGAATCGACGTTGCATAACAATCTCCACAGTTACACCCTCTGTCTTTGCCGACGTCGCATGCGTCGCCTCGCAAGAGGCGTTGTCAACTTGCGTATCATGCTGCCGCGACTAAGCCCATGATTCTTCGATGGACGCGGGCCTCGAGAAGGCAATCGGACAATGAACGTGCTCGCCGCAGCGCGCTGCTGGCGAGGCGTAGTGCATTTCTTGTAGGGAGGGTACATCGCCAGGCGAGTACACCGATGCCTGACTCGGCGGGCTGGCACACAGGCTGCGTGCGCCTAAAGCCACCTGTGGGGGACCTTGTGAGTCGAGAGCGCTTGAGGGCCGCTCGTCGTTCGTTATAGTGCAGTTTCCCAGAAACACCACAAAGAAAACCAAGCCAATTCGGCCTGTCGGATATCGCCAATTGCTTAGACACCAAATTGCGGCGCCTGCATATTACCGGGAAGCATTGAACGCGATAGGCAATAGATCAACATAACCGCGAGAACAGCGCTATTCCCATTGAGTCGAGGACAATAGCGCCGCAAGTCCAAGATGCCGCCTTGTTAAAATCGTGCCCGGTTCGCCAGCCGAATGCGCGAGACAAGCCATGCGGCCAGCACGAACCATCCCGCCGCGAGCGCAAACGACACGATATAAGCGGACCCGGCACCGGCGCGCATCTTGATCCACGAGAGTATCCAACCCGTCAGCGCGGGGCCGACGATTTGCGGAAGGACCATCGAGACGTTCCAGATCCCCATGTCCTTGCCGGCTGATGCGCCGTCGGGCAACACCTCGAGCGCCAGCGCCCAATCGACCGCTTGGTAGGTACCATAAGCGGCGCTGAAGATGAGTGCCACCGGCACCACCATGGCGAGGCTCGGATGAAGCGCAAGCAGCATGTAGCCGGTGACGGCGCCCGCCATGATCCAGCTGGTCGCGCGCACAACGGCGACGGTCCCGTAGCGATCGGCGAACCGCGCACCGAACAGGCTAGCGGGGATCGCGAGCACGGTGCCCGCGCCGAGCAGCACGTTGAGGACGTTGACAGGCCGAAGCACACCGATCACATCTTGCAGGTAGTACAACATGAACGTTGAAATCGACCAGACGCCCAAGTTCGAGAAGAGGCGCGTGACGAGGACCCAGTAGAAATTCCGATGCACGCGCGGATCGAGATAGAAGGAGCGGGCGAACGCGCGGATATCGAAACGATCGCGCGGCGCGCGGGCGACCGGCTCGCGCGCCCCGCGTAGCGTCAGCCAGAGACAAACGAACGTCACGGCAATAAACGTGGCGACGACGGGGTAGAGGCGATGCGGGCTATAAAGCAACAGAAGCAAGACATTTCCGCACACGATGCCGAGCACTGTCATCACGTTGAGCCAGGCGCTTGCACGGTTTCGTTCCGATTCCGGCACCACATCCGGTACGAGGCCGGCATAGGGGCCCGCGACCCAATTCCACCAGAACTGAAGATGCAGGAACGCGAGCGAGTACGTGACGAGGCTGCCCCGGTGGCTGAACGAAGCGAGCCGTAACAGGGCGAATGCCGTGCCGAGCGCGCCGACGATGAGGTACGGCCGCCGGCGTCCTTTGGTCGACCTACATCGATCCGACAGCGCGCCCGCGATCGGTGAAACGACCAGCGCAACCAGAGCGCCGCCCGCAATGACCGATCCGGCTACACCTTCCTTCATCGCAGTGTCAGGCCCGAGCAGCCATGCGACTTGATCCGGCACCAGCACGGGCACGACGGTCATCCATTGAGCGAAAAGCGCGAACCACAGCGACGCGATCCGCATGTGGTCGAACGTCGACAGGGCGCGCGTCGCGCGCGCTGCACGCAGGTCCGATGCGGAGCCAGGCGCGCTCATATTGGGCCTCCTTCCGCGTCACTTGAAAGTGACGCCGCCAAGCGATCGATCGTCATTTTGACGATATT
>CAYPWK010000015.1:28986-29949 GCA_964414365.1 uncultured Burkholderia sp. | reverse complement strand
CGAAGGTGATCGTGGCCATCAATAAGGACCCCGAAGCACCGATCTTCAGCGTGGCCGACTATGGCCTCGTCGGCGATCTGTTCGCGCTCGTGCCCGAGCTCGTTGCCGCGCTGTAACGCGAGGCGGGAAGGCGCCTCGACTAGAGGCGTCGACGGCAAAGAAAGGGGGCGCGACGCGCCCCCTTTGTTCAGCGCCGGGCCGCGAGCGAGGCCGTCTTACCATCGGAGGAAGGAGACAACAATGAGCTACATCGCGCCTGTCAAGGACATGCTGTTCGTGATGAAGGAGCTGGCAGGCCTCGACGAAGTCGGAAAGCTGCCGGGGTTCGAGGAGGCGACGTTTGAAACAGCGCAGGCTGTGCTCGGAGAGTCGGCCAAGCTCTGCGAAGAGATTCTCGCGCCGCTCAACGCTGAAGGCGACCGCAATCCGAGCGTATGGAAAGACGGTGCCGTCACGGCGACCCCCGGTTTCAGAGAGGCCTTTCGCCAATTCGTCCAAGGCGGTTGGCAAGGCCTGCAACATCCGCTCGACTATGAGGGCCAAGGGTTGCCGAAGCTGGTCGCCACGCCCTGCGTCGAGATGCTGAACGCCGCCAACCTCTCGTTTGCGCTGTGTCCGCTTCTGACTGACGGCGCGATCGAGGCATTGCTGACGGCAGGCAGCGAGCAGCAAAAACAGCGCTTCGTGCCAAAGCTGATCGGCGGCGAGTGGACGGGCACGATGAACCTGACCGAGCCACAGGCCGGCTCGGACCTCGCGCTCGTGCGCACACGTGCCGAGCCGCAGGGCGACGGCACCTATCGCCTTTTCGGCACCAAGATTTTCATCACCTGGGGCGAGCACGACATGGCCGACAACATCGTCCATCTCGTGCTCGCGCGCACGCCCGACGCGCCCGAAGGCGTGAAGGGCATCTCGCTGTTCATCGTGCCGAAGTTTCTCGTCAACGACGATGGTTCGCTC
>CAYPWK010000015.1:17608-28976 GCA_964414365.1 uncultured Burkholderia sp. | reverse complement strand
GGCGCACGCAACGACGTGCATTGCGTCTCGATCGAGCACAAGCTCGGCATCAAGGCGAGCCCGACGGCCGTGCTCCAGTTCGGCGACCATGGCGGCGCGCTCGGTTACCTGGTCGGCGAGGAGAACCGCGGTCTCGAATACATGTTCATCATGATGAACGCGGCGCGGTTCGCCGTCGGCATGCAGGGCATCGCCGTCGCCGAACGCGCCTATCAGAAGGCCGTCGCCTACGCGAAGGAGCGTGTGCAGAGCCGGCCTGTCGACGGCTCGGCGAAAGAGGCCGTGACGATCATTCATCACCCCGACGTGCGCCGGATGCTCGCGACGATGCGTGCGCTCACGGAAGGCGCGCGTGCGCTCGCCTACGTGGCGGCTGCCGAGCGCGACTTCGCCTATCGTCAGCGCGACGAAGCCGAGCGCGCCGAGCATCAGGCCGTCTACGAATATCTCGTGCCGATCGTCAAGGGATGGAGCACGGAACTATCGATCGAGGTGGCGAGCCTCGGCGTGCAGGTGCACGGCGGCATGGGCTTTATCGAGGAGACGGGTGCCGCCCAGTACTATCGCGACGCCCGAATTCTGACCATTTACGAAGGCACGACGGCGATTCAGGCGAACGACTTCGTCGGCCGCAAGACGCTGCGCGATGGCGGCGCCGTTGCAAAGCTCTTGATCGCGCGCGTCGACGAGACCATCGAGGCGCTCTCGGCGCACGATGGCGCCGCATTCACCTCGATGCGCGATCGTCTCGGGGCCGGGGTGCGGTCGCTCTCGATAGTCGTCGATTTTGTCCTCGCGAACGCGAAGCGCGACCCGAACGCCGTGTTTGCCGGTAGTGTGCCTTACCTGCAACTCGCGGGGATCGTGCTCGGCGGCTGGCAGATGGCTCGCGCGATGCTCGTGGCGGCCCGCGACGAAGCCAGCGATCCTTCGTTTTATGATGCGAAGATCGCAACTGCGCGGTTTTACGCCGAACACGTGCTGCCCCGCGCCATGGCGCTCGAAGTGGCGATCGTGAGCGCCAAAGGCGGCGAGGGCGTGCTGGCGTTGTCCGAAGATCAGTTCTGAGAAGCGTGCTTCGCCGTTACGCGTAGGCGGGGCGCGGCGAAGTGCCGAAGTCGCGCAGGTACCGGTGCACGGACAGATCGTCGGCCTTGATGGCGGGCCGCTTGCCCGAGATCAAGTCCGCCAGCAACTGCCCTGACCCGCAGGACATCGTCCACCCGAGCGTGCCGTGCCCAGTGTTGAGGAACAGGTTCGGCAGCGGCGTGCGGCCGACGATCGGTGTGCCGTCGGGCGTCATCGGCCGCAGGCCCGTCCAGAACGGTGCCTGCGACGTATCGCCGGCGCCGGGGAACAGATCGTTCACACACATCTCGAGCGTTTCGCGTCGAGCCTGGCGCAGCTTCTTGTCGAAGCCGACGATCTCGGCCATGCCGCCGACGCGAATTCGATCGTCGAAACGCGTGATCGCGATCTTGTACGTCTCGTCCAGCACCGTCGAGACGGGCGCGGCCGCCGCGTTCACGACAGGCGCCGTGATCGAATAACCCTTCAGCGGATAGACGGGAATCTTCATGAGATCGGCGACGAGCTTCGTGGAGTAAGAGCCGAGCGCCACGACATAAGTATCGGCATGCAGCACTTCGTTGCCGCAGCGTACGCCCGTGATGCGCCCGGCCGCGGTCCGCAATTCGTCGATCGACGTATTGAAGCGGAACTTGACGCCGAGTTCGGCCGCCATCGCGGCAAGGCGCGTCGTGAAGAGCTGGCAATCGCCCGTTTCGTCGCCGGGCAGGCGCAGGCCGCCCGTCAGCTTGTCCGATACAGCCGCGAGCGCCGGCTCGGCGCGCGAGAGCGCGGCGGCGCTCAAGAGCTCGTAGGGGACATTCGCCTCTTTCAGCACGGCGACATCTTTTTCGGCGCCGTCCATTTGCTGCTGAGTGCGAAACACCTGCAGTGTGCCGCCCGTGCGGCCTTCATATTGAATGCCCGTTTCGGCGCGCAATGCCTGCAGGCAATCGCGGCTGTACTCGGCCAGGCGAACCATGCGGCCCTTGTTGGTGGCATAGCGCTCGGCCGTGCAGTTCTGCAGCATCCACCACATCCAGCGCAGCTGGAACGCCGTGCCATCGAGCCGAATCGCGAGCGGCGCGTGCTTCTGGAACATCCACTTGACGGCCTTGAGCGGCACGCCCGGCGCGGCCCACGGTGCGGCATAGCCGGGCGAGATCTGCCCGGCGTTGGCGAAGCTCGTTTCGAGCGCCGGCCCCGCCTCGCGGTCAACGACGGTAACTTCATGACCCGCACGCGCTAGATAATAGGCGCTTGTCACGCCGACTACGCCGCTGCCCAAAACGATGACTCGCATAGCTGTTCCCTAATGCCGAAGATCCAGTTCTTGCGGCTATACTATTGCGACAAAAGCAGTTTTTGTTTCTATACTTTTTGAATTTTTGGTGGAAACCATGCGAACGCAACGGCAGCCGGTCCGCAAGCTGGACAAGCTCGATCGCCACATCCTGAAGGTGCTGCAGGCGGACGGCCGGATCGCAATGAAGGATCTCGCCGAACGCGTCGGCCTGACGGTGACGCCCTGCATTGAGCGCGTGAAGCGCATGGAGCGCGACGGCGTGATCACGGGGTACCACGCGCGTGTCGACCCCTCGCAGCTCGGCGCGGCGCTGCTGGTCTTCGTGGAAATCACGCTCGACCACAAGAGCGGCAATATGTTCGACCAGTTTCGCCGAGAGGTGCAGAAGATTCCCGAGGTGCTCGAATGCCATCTCGTCTCGGGCGATTTCGACTACCTGATCAAGGCACGTATCGGTGAAATGGCCGACTATCGGAAGCTGCTCGGCGACATCCTGCTGCAGCTGCCGGGCGCCACGCAGTCGAAGAGCTATGTCGTCATGGAAGAGATAAAGGAAACGCTCACGATCAACGTGAGCGATTGAAGCCCGAATGGGCGGCCCGCCGCGGATGCGAGATTGCCGCCCACGTTTTCCTCTGACTTTCCGTTTTGCCGGCCCGCTCGTTCAGGAACCGCTTTTGCTGAATCTCTTATCGAGGGAGCGATGCCGATGCCGGCACTTGGCAACCGGTAACCGACAAGGTCCCGCCGCGTCGCGGCGGGGGCGCTACGCCCGGTGCATTGCATGAAAGCATCGTCGCTCGCCCGCCGGCCGTCGGCGATTGTAAGAATAGGGAGGAAACGATGCAACGAACCTGGATTCTGGCGCTTTTGCTGCCGTTCTTTATCGCTGGCTGCTTTTCGTATAGCAAGAATACGCCACCGAAGAACACGACAGTCGTCGTCCCGCAAGGAACCACGACTGTGCCCGAGAACAGCACCACCATCGTAACGCCGTCGGGAACGGCAACATGTACGGCACCGTGTTGAGCGTGCTCGACGTGAGTTTCATGCAGCGCAAGAAACTCATGCTCATGACCGAGCTGCTGATCGGCAACAGCGCGTGGGCGGCTCGCCCCGTGCTGTTGTCGCTGCTGCCGCTCGATCTTACTGTCCACTCGTATTGAGGCTCGAGAAGTCCGCACCGCGCTCGACGAGCTCGACGATGAGCGGCGACGGCTTCCAGAAGACCGGGTCTTCGTTCTCGAAGCGGCGCAGGTTCGCGAGCACGTTCGCGAGGCCGAGCGTGTCCGCGTATTTCATCGGGCCGCCGCGGTAGCGCGGAAAGCCGTAGCCATGCACGAGCGTCACGTCGACGTCGAGCGGACGTAGCGCAATGCCTTCGCGCACGATGTTCGCGGCCTCGTTGATGACGGCCGTCATGAGACGCTCGACAATCTCCTCGTTGCTGAACGCGCGCACGACGATGCCTCGGCGCTTGCGCTCCTCGTCGATGATGGCCTCGACCTCGGGGTCGCGTGTGCCCGCGCGCGCGCCCTCTGGGTAGAGGTAGAAGCCGCGCCCCGTTTTCTGCCCGAACCAGCCGCGTTCGCAGAGCCGATCGGCGATCTCGACGTAGCGCAAGCGCGGATCGCGCGTCGGCGCCCGCCGCTTGCGGGCAGCCCAGCCGATATCGCCGCCCGCCAGATCGATGACTTGGTACGGTCCCATCGGATAGCCGAACTCGCGCATCGCGTCGTCGATCTGATAGGGCGACGCTCCGTCTTCCATCAGATAGTCGGCCGCGGTCCGATAGACGGCGAGCAACCGGTTGCCGATGAAGCCGTCGCAGACGCCGGCCCGAACGGCAACCTTCGAGAGCCGCTTCGCGAATTCGAACGCCGTCGCGACAACATCGGGCGCGACGCGCGCCGGCACGACCACTTCGAGCAGCTTCATCACGTTGGCCGGCGAGAAGAAGTGCAGGCCGACCACGTCAGCGGGGCGCGACGTGGTGCCGGCAATCTCGTCGATGTCCAGATAGGACGTATTCGTCGCGAGTATCGCGCCCGGCTTCGCGACGCGGTCCAACTCGTTGAAGACGGCCTTTTTCACGCTCATGTCCTCGAACACGGCTTCGATGATGAGATCGACGCTCGCTAGCGCGTCGTATGTCGTGCTCCCGGCGAACCGCGCCATCGCTTGTGCCTTCGCGTCGGCGCCAATGCGCCCTTTCGCGATGAGGCCGTCATAGACCCGCTCGACATGCCCGCGTCCGCGTAGGAGCGCGGCTTCGTCGCGCTCGATCAGCGTGACGGGCATGCCCGCATCGAGCACGGCCACGGCGATGCCGGCCCCCATCGTGCCGCCGCCAACGACGCCGACACTCCCTATCGCACGCGGCTTGGCAGCACTGGCTTCGGGCGCCTTCCCCGCCTCGCGTTCGGCGAAGAACGCATGGACGAGCCCCGCGCGCTGCGGACTTTCGAGGCATTCGAGAAAGAGCTTCCGCTCCAGTGCCAAGCCTACATCGAACGGCAGCGCGAGCGCGGCCTCGACGGCCTCTACTAGCTTCTGCGTCGCCCCGCGCCCGCGCCGGCCCGCCACGGTGTTTTTGCGCGCCGCCTCGAGGGCGGCACGGCTCGCGGCTTCGTCGGCGAGTCCGCGCGCCGCACGCGTGGGACGCACGCCTTGGCGCGCGGCGACGAGTTCGCGCGCGTAAGCGATTCCCTCGCCGAGGATGTCGTCGGTTTTGCCGATGCGATCGATAAGGCCGAACGCCAGCGCTTCTTGCGCGCCGACATGGCGCCCGGAAAGCATGAGATCGAGCGCGGCCTGCGCGCCGATGAGGCGCGGCGCGCGTTGTGTGCCGCCCGCGCCGGGCAGCAGCCCGAGCTTTACTTCGGGCAACCCGAGCTTCGCGCTCGCGGTCGCAATCCGATAGTGCGCCGCCAACGCGATTTCGAGCCCGCCGCCGAGCGCGGCGCCGTGGATTGCGGCCACGACCGGCTTCGCGCTCGCCTCGATGCGATCGCAAACGGCAGGCAGATAAGGCGCCTGCGGCGGCTTGCCGAACTCACGGATGTCGGCGCCCGCGATGAAGTTGCGGCCTCTGCCGACGATGACGACGGCTGCGACCGCGGCATCGGCGTCGGCGGCCTCGATCGCCTCCAAAAGGCCGCGCCGTACTTCGACACCGAGCGCGTTGACGGGCGGATTGTCGATGGCGATGACAAGAACGTCGCCGGTGAGAGTCCGTGTAACGGCGGGCGAGGCACCGCCGGCGGATGAAGCGGGGGAAGCGGAAGACGAGGAAGAAGGGGAAGCGGCTGGATGGCTCATGTCTCTCTCTGCGGATTTTGTCGACGCGACTGTGCAAGCGCGCGCTTCAGCGCTTGTCGTTGTTGCGCGATTGTCGCATGCCTTGCCGACGGGCCGCCGCGTGGCGAACGCGGCGGGCGGCCCTGCATTACGACTTACGACGGAGAGGAGACCTTGACGACAGAAGGCGAGGGCGCAGCAGCGGCGTTTGTTCCGCCTTCGTCGGCGGTACGGGCGCGGTCTTGCTCGACGAGCGGCGCGAGCGTCGGGCCGAGAGACTTCAAGAGCTGCACGGCCATCGCGCTCGTATAGCTGTAACGGGCCGCGTACGGTTCGTGAGTGAAGGCGGTCAACGAGCCGAAGAAGCGATTGTCGATGACAAAGACGAACGTGGCCGTGCGATTGACCTTGCGGGATTCGATCAGCCGGTGGCCGCTCGCGTAGACTTCGAAGCGCTGATCGCCGGTACCCGTCTTGCCGTAGACCGTCAGCGTGCGACCGTCTCCGAGCGGAAGGCCGCTCGCGAGCCGCGTCCCGGTGCCGCCCTGCACGACGGAGGTGAGGAGGCGCTGCGCGACGTCGACGATCTCGGGCGAGAGAACCGGGGCTTGCTGGCTCGCCACATGCGCGAAGTGCGTTTCGAACGGCGTGCCGGCCGCGAACTCGAGCGATTCGATGCTTTGCAACGGCAACATCCTGCCGCCGCTCGAAATCGTGCCGATCAGCTGCGCGAGCGCGTCGGGACGATCTCCCGAGGCGCCGACGGCCGCCGCATAAGAAGGCGTCACCGTCTCGAACGGATAGCCGAGGGCGCGCCACGCCTCAGTGATCCGGCCGTACGCCTCGAGTTCGACCATGCGACGGATGCGGCGGTCCTGCGTCAAGTGGTGCCGCGTCTTGAAAAGCCATGCGTAGGATGTGAAGCGTGCATCCTTGCTCGCGCTGCGCAATTCACTTTCGGATGCGTTCGGATGCTTGCGCAGATAGTTGAGCATCCAGAGCTCAATTGGATGAACGCGCGAGATATAGCCGCGATCGTTGAGATTGAATTTTTCGATGGCGTATTTCGTGTAGAGCGCGGCGAGGTCGTCGTCGGCGATGCGCTGATCGGGCGTGCCCTTCAGCGCGGCGCGCATGCGCGTATCGAACCAGGGAAGCGGCTCCTCGGGCGCGACGCTGCGCAAGGCCGTGGCGAGCTTCGGTGGAGACTTATGCATGCCCGCGATCAGCGTATCGAGCGCCGCATCGGGCGTCTTGCCCTCGTACTTCTTATAGAAGCGATGGAGGTAGACGAGGCTCTCCTGGTCGACGAACTGCTTGAGGTAGCGGTTCCTTCTCGCGGGATCGTAGGTCCAGCTCAACGAAGGGCCGGCCGCGTCGACCATCTCGTAGTGGACGATGTCGCGCATGAGCCGCACGAAAACGAGGTTCACCGAATGCTGGAACGCCTCGCTGACCGTGAGGATACGGCCGTTATCGGATCTGTCGAAGTTCGTGAACGCCTGCATCCCGCCGCCGGTCGAGAACAGCTCGCCGGGGCTTGCCGAGTACTTGCGCGCGACGGCCGCGTCGAGCATGGCCGAAAGCGAGCGGTCGTCCGTATGCGAGAGGTAGTCGACGGCCCAGCGCGTGAGATTGTCGAGCGGATCGGGCTGCACGCGCTTGAGCTCGGCCGTCGACATTGGCGCGTACCGCGCGTGCAATGCGGCGACGATCTGCAGGTAGGTGATGACCGTGCGCAGCTTGGCCGTCGAGCCGAGATTGAGGCGCGCGCCATGATTGATGTCGAACGGCTGGTCGACGCTGTCCGTCTGTACGCGCAGGAGGTTTTCGCCGCCGCGGCGCTCGAAGAGCGTGAAGCTGAATGAGATCTTCGAAGGATCGTCGCCGGGGCGCAGCATTTCGAAGCCGTAGAGGCCGGCGGCCTTGGCGCCTTCGACGGTGGTGGCGCGCGCAAGCGCATCGCTGACCCTCGCCTGAACGCTCTTGTCGAGCGTGGCGTGCGCCGTGAGGTCCAGGCGGTCTAGGTCGTAGTAGCTTGCCACGCCGAGCACGTTCATGAGATGCGACCTCAGGAGCGTGACGGCCTTGCGCGAGACATAGGATTCGGCGGACGGCTGCAGCGGCGATGCCCGATTGAGCACGAGCCGCTCGGTGAGCGCGGCATCGCGCAGCGGCTGCGAGATGACGCCGCTCGCGGCCAGCACGCGCAGGTAACTGTCGGTCAGCCGATCGAGCGCGCCCGGGTTGCGCACGAGATAGTACGACGGGGCGCGTTGCGCGATCAGCAGCGACAACGTTTGCTTGAACGCGAGCGCCTGCTTCGCGAGCGTCTCGGGCGATACCTCGCCGCTCGGGCCTTGCAGGCTCGCCTGCGCGAGCAGACGGTTGACTTCATCGAAGTCGCGGCCGTACCAGGCCGCGAGCCCGTCGCCGAGACCGGAGATTTCACCTGCGCCGGGCTGCGCGGCAAGCGGCACGGTGTTCAGGTAGTGCACGACGATCGTTCGGCGCGCCGGCATGGTCTCTTCGCCGCCGAGGTAAGCGCGCACGGAAGCCGATGCGATCTGCCGCAGCTTCTCCGGCGGCGTCGCGGTGCGGCCGCCCGGCGAATGGCGAAACTTCTCGATCTGGGTGGCGAGCGTGCTGCCGCCCGGTGCCGGCTGATGACGATTGAAGATGCGCAGCGCCTGATCGCCGAGTGCGCGCGAAAACCGTCCCCAGTCGATGGCGGGGTTGCGGTCAGGCTCGCGCGCATCTAGTAGGTAGCGATCCTCGATGAACGTCAGCGCGCTTACGACGAGCGGCGGAATGGCGTCGAAGCCGGGGTAGGCAAGCACCGGGTAGCGCACGCTGAAAAGCGGTTCGTCGTTCATCGCGAAGAGCCGCAGGCCGCCCTGATCCTTTTCCGCGTAGGGAAGGAAAAGACCGTGATCGGCGATCGCCGTCATCGTCGCCGAATCGCGAGCCTGTTGCGTGACGATATAGCCTCGCGCCAAGAGGCGCTTTTCGAAATCGGGCAGTCGCGAGTAACCGAGCCGGATATCGTACGGCCCGCTCAAAGACGCCGAAGGAAAGCGGATGCTATTGCTCGGCCCCGGCTCGAGCGAAAACGAGACGCCGCGATCGAGCCGTGCGAGGTAGCGTGCCTGTAGCCGCGAGGTCTGTATTTCGTTTGAAGCGAAATAGGCGAGGACGCCGAGTAACCCGGCCCCGATAAACCCGAGCAACCACTTCCAGCGCGCACCGGGCGACATCGTGGTGATGACGCGCAGCGGCATCATGCGGGCGAGCGGGCGATTCATTGTTGGACTCCTCTGGTGCCTCGACGTGACGGCGCTTGCAACACCGCGGCGGTCATCGTTAGTTTAACCATGACAAACGGTTTTCGCATTAGGGACGACGTGGCTTCGCGAACGAATTGCCGGCATTTGCGGTCCGCAAAAACAAAACGTCTGGCTTGTTCTGTCATCGCTACTCGGAAGCAAATCATCTGCCTAATAAGGCCCCGCATTATTCAACTTTGACCCTCTTTATTGAAACGCTTATTGCGTCTCGCTTTCTGTGGTTTTCGGCGGCGCCGGCGAATTCTTTAAAATTGCGCAAATCCGCGTAGCCGGCGTCGCCTAGGCCGGCATAGCCGATAATTGCGGCGCATCGTGGCAACGACGTTAAGGGACGTCAAAGACGCTTCGGACGAGGAGGACGAGCATGGCGGGCGACACGCAGGCGGTCGGCTTGGAGCCCGAATCGATCGCGCTCGAGGTGGACGACGGTTTTCCGATCAAGGGGTTTCTGTGGCGCGCAGCCATGCCGCACCAAGACGACGGTGCGGCCAAGCGAGCCGGTCCTTGCGGGACTCGCTCGGTCGAGATCATCAACGCCGCGACATCGGTCCGCTGTCGCTATTACTTTCGCTTTGCGACCTATCTGGCCATGCACGGATTCGACGTCTTCGTCTACGACTACCGCGGCATCGGCGAGTCGCGGCCCGCGACGCGCAGGCCCAAGATCCCCTTGCCGAGTTCGATGCGGTCAAACGCTCGCCAAACCGCCGTTTCGTGAAACGCGAGCGCGACTCGTCCCGGCCGCAGACGACGGCTTCAGGACTTGCCGTCTTCGGACTCGTCTTTCGCCGGCTCCTTGCGGATTGCGTCGGCGAAGCGAGCGAGTGCGGCAAGTGAGCCGCTTACGCTCACGTACTCTTCGCGCCCGATCCTGCCGTCGAGCAACACGGCCATGCCGGATTCCCTTGCAAGTTCGATGAGATCCATCTGTCGCTGTCCTTGAGTTTTTCGAGTCTCTCGCGTTTTCTTCATCATGACGAAGCGGTCTGCTCGTTCGCGGAGGTTGCCCACCGCAATCACCGGAGGAGTCCTCTTGGCGGTCGCTGTCTGTATCACTAGATCGCGTTCGCGTCTTTTGACTCTGCGGAGATCCGCCTTACTCCTTGCAAAGCACAGCTCGTACCTGGCTATGCCCCCGTCATGATGGGCATCGAGGCGCGTCAATTGGGCGCACACACGCACGGCGTTGGTGCGGCCGCAGCGCTGCATGGGCAGGCAGCGATCCATAACCGTGCCGCGACGGCACATTGCTGGTGCGGGTTCCGCCTCGCGCGGCGGCGGTTCTCCGCGCCGAATAACGTCGCCTGAGCCTTCCTCGCGCCGAGGATGTCTAGACAAGAAGCGTTTCCTTGGTCCGATGAGGTTTCGCGGCGACAGCAGTCCCGGGCTTCAGCATCGACCGGCCATTTCACGCGATTGTCACACGACCGCGAGTCCGATTCGGCCGCGCGGGCGGACGATCGTCGGCGTCATGGAAATCCCTTACCCTTCGTTTGTAAAAACGAGTGGTATATACAAGCGAGCGCGGCTAGACTGCCACCTCAGATATCCGATCGACTGAAGCGACAGGACGCCTTTTCCATGATGATTCTCACGCCCGGCCATCTCACGCTCGCGCAATTGCGCCGGATCGCCCGCGAGCCCGTGACCCTCGTGCTCGATCCGGCCAGCCACGCCGCTATCGACGCCGGGGCGCAGGCGGTGGCCGATATCGCCGCAAAGGGCGAGCCGGCCTATGGAATCAACACGGGCTTCGGCCGGCTCGCAAGCACGCATATTCCGCACGATCAACTCGAGCTGCTGCAGCGCAATCTCGTGCTGTCGCACGCGGTCGGTGTCGGCGAGCCCATGGCGGCGCCCGTCGTGCGGCTCTTGATTGCGCTGAAGCTTTCGAGCCTCGGGCGCGGTTACTCTGGAATTTGCCGCGAAGTCATGGACGCGCTGCTCGCGCTCTTTAATGCCGATGTGCTGCCCGTCATCCCCGTGAAAGGGTCGGTGGGTGCATCGGGCGATCTCGCGCCGCTTGCGCACTTGTCGGCCGCGCTGCTCGGCATCGGCGAAGTGCATGCTCGCGGCGAGCGGATGAGCGCGGCACAGGGATTGAAGCTGGCGGGCCTCGCGCCGCTGACGCTGCAGGCGAAGGAAGGGCTCGCGCTCTTGAACGGCACGCAGGCGTCGACGGCGCTCGCGCTTTACAACCTGTTCGCGATCGAGGACCTCTTTCGCACTGCGCTCGTTGCGGGCGCGCTATCGGTCGACGCCGCGGCCGGCTCCGTCAAGCCGTTCGATGCGCGCATTCATAATCTGCGCGGCCATCGCGGGCAGATCGATGCGGCGGCCGCCTATC
>CAYPWK010000015.1:0-17598 GCA_964414365.1 uncultured Burkholderia sp. | reverse complement strand
GACCTCTTTTCGGCTCGGATCGGCTCATTGAGATATGGTAGAGGGAGGGGAGTTACCGGACATCTCTCCATGTCTCGATCAGATGCGTCACGCGGCCGATCTTTTGCTTGTCGAATCCAACGCCGTTTCCGACAACCCGCTAATCTTTCCCGATACCGGCGAAGTGCTCTCGGGCGGAAATTTTCATGCGGAGCCCGTCGCGTTCGCTGCGGATAATCTCGCGCTCGCGGCTGCGGAGATCGGCGCGCTCGCCGAGCGGCGCATCGCGCTGCTCATCGATGCGACGCTTTCGGGCTTGCCGCCGTTTCTCGTCAAGGACGGCGGCGTCAACTCGGGCTTCATGATCGCGCATGTCACGGCCGCGGCGCTCGCTTCGGAGAACAAGACGCTCGCGCATCCGGCTTCGGTCGACTCGCTGCCGACTTCGGCGAATCAGGAAGACCATGTCTCGATGGCGACGTTCGCGGCACGCAAGCTGGCCGATATCGCTTCGAATACAGCCCATATCCTTGCGATCGAGCTGCTCGCGGCGGCGCAGGGCATCGACCTGCGCCTGCCGCATCGCACGAGCGCGTCGCTCGAGCGCGTGATGGAAACGATACGCGCGGCCGTGCCGCACTACGAGCTCGACCGCTACTTCGCGCCTGACATCGCGGCCGTCGAGCGACTCGTGCGCGAGGGCACCATTGCCGCGGCATGCCCGTTCTCGTTCGCATCCGAGGCGCCGCTCGCGAAATGAACGCTCCCGCCTATCAGGGCATCAAGGATTTCATTCTTGCGCGCATTCACTCGGGTGAATGGGCCGAGGGCGACCAGGTCCCTTCCGAGAACGAGCTGGCGCGCGACTTCAGGGTGGCGCGAATGACGGTGAACCGCGCGCTGCGCGAGCTCACGGCCGAGCAGGTGCTCACACGCGTGCAGGGCGCGGGTACGTTCGTCGCGCGGCCCAAGTACGAATCGACACTCGTTGCGATTCGCAGCATCTCCGACGAGATCGGCGCGCGCGGTCACCAACACCGCGCGACCGTGCTCGCGCTCGGCGCGACAGTCGCGGACGCCGCGCTGGCCGAAGAGATGCAGGTCAAGCCGGGTAGCCCGATGTTTCATTCGCGGCTGCTGCACTTCGAAAACGACGAGCCCCTGCAACTGGAGGAGCGCTGGGTCAACCCGGCCGCCGCGCCGGAGTACGCGCTGCAAGACTTCACCCAGATCACGCCGAACCAATATCTGGTGCGCGTCGCACCGCTCTCGCGCGTCGAATACCGCATTGAAGCGGCGCTGCCCGACAACGAGACGCATGCGCATCTCGCCATGTCCGAGGGCGAGCCGTGCCTCGTGTTGCACCGGCGCACGTGGACGCGAACGCTCGTCGCTTCGGTTGCCAACCTTTGGCACCCGGGCAACCGTTATCGATTCACGGGCCACTTTTAATTCGCGGCCAACCGAATCAGCGAAGGTATATCCCCGAGGGAGGACTCAATGAACGCCCCGAAGCTTGCCGATCCGCGCTTCGATCCCGCACGCACCGTGCGCGCGCCGCGTGGCGCGCAGAAGACATGCAAGAGCTGGCTGACCGAAGCGGCCTACCGAATGATCCAGAACAATCTCGATCCGGAAGTCGCCGAGCATCCGCACGCGCTCGTCGTCTACGGCGGCATCGGCCGTGCGGCGCGCGATTGGAATTGCTTCGATCGGATCCTGGAAACGCTGAAAGAGCTGAACGACGACGAGACGCTCTTAATCCAATCGGGCAAGCCCGTCGGCGTTTTCCGTACGCATGCCGACGCGCCTCGCGTGCTCCTTGCGAACTCGAATCTGGTTCCGCATTGGGCGACGTGGGAGCACTTTCACGAGCTCGACCGCAAGGGTCTCATGATGTACGGCCAGATGACGGCCGGCAGCTGGATCTATATCGGCAGTCAGGGCATCGTGCAAGGCACCTATGAGACTTTCTATGCCGTCGTGAACCAGCATTTCGGCGGCAATGCGCAGGGGCGCTGGATCCTGACGGGCGGGCTCGGCGGCATGGGCGGCGCGCAGCCGCTCGCGGCGACGATGGCCGGGTTCTCCATGATCGCCGTCGAATGCGACGAGACGCGCATCGACTTCCGTCTGAAGACGCGCTACCTCGACGAGAAGGCAACCTCGCTCGACGAGGCGCTCGCGATGCTCGAGGCGGCCAAGGCAAGCGGCAAGCCTCGTTCGATAGGACTCCTCGGCAATGCGGCCGACGTATTCGCCGAATGCGTCGCGCGTGGCGTCACGCCCGATTGCGTGACCGACCAGACGAGCGCGCACGATCCCATCAACGGCTATTTGCCGCAGGGCTGGACGCTCGACGAATGGCGCGAGCGCCAGCGGACCGATCCGCAAAGCATCGTCGTGCCCGCGAAGCAATCGATGGCGAGCCAAGTTCAGGCGATGCTCGCGTTGCAAAAGCGCGGCGCGGCGACGCTCGACTACGGCAACAACATTCGGCAGATGGCGCAAGACATGGGTGTCGAGAACGCGTTCGACTTTCCGGGCTTCGTGCCGGCATATATACGCCCGCTCTTTTGCGAGGGAAAGGGGCCGTTCCGCTGGGTTGCCCTATCGGGCGATCCCGAGGATATCTATAAGACCGATGAGAAGGTCAAGGCCCTGATTCCCGACGATGCGCACTTGCACAACTGGCTTGATATGGCGCGTGAGCGCATCGCGTTCCAGGGATTGCCCGCGCGCATATGCTGGGTTGGTGTGAAGGACCGCTACCGCCTCGGCCTCGCGTTCAACGAAATGGTCGCGCGCGGCGAGCTCAAGGCGCCGATCGTGATCGGTCGCGATCATCTCGACACGGGCTCCGTCGCGAGCCCGAATCGCGAGACGGAGGCGATGAAGGACGGCTCGGACGCCGTCAGCGATTGGCCGCTTTTGAACGCGCTGCTCAACACGGCGGGAGGGGCAACCTGGGTATCGCTGCATCATGGCGGCGGCGTCGGCATGGGCTTCAGTCAGCATGCCGGTGTCGTCATCGTTTGCGATGGCAGCGATGCCGCCGCGCGCCGTATCGAGCGTGTGCTCTTCAACGATCCCGCGACAGGCATCATGCGGCATGCCGATGCCGGCTACGACCTCGCGCGGCGCACGGCACAAGAGGTCGGGCTCAAGCTGCCGATGCTCGGGCGGTGAAGTGATCGGTCGATCGATCAGCAATCGCCAAAACCCCGGCTCACCGGCCTAAAAGGCCGGGGTTTCAAACCGAGGCTAGATTTACGATGAACGAGCGGCTCTGGGAACACTTGCATCTGTGCCCGCGCGGCGATCCGGATGACACGATCGCCGACGCGGCACTCGCGGTACGCGAGGGCAGAATCGAATGGTTCGGCCCGTCGCATGCTTTGCCGGCCGAGCTTTCGTCGTGGCCGCGTGAGGACCTCGGCGGCGCCTGGGTCACGCCAGGCCTCGTCGACTGTCATACGCATCTCGTTCATGGCGGCCATCGCGCCGATGAATTCGCTCAGAGGCTCGCGGGTGCGAGCTACGAGGATATTGCGCGGCGCGGCGGCGGAATCGTCTCCACAGTGCGCGCGACGCGTGCGGCCGACGAGGCGACGTTGCTCGACGAGGCCGCTCGCCGGCTCGAGCCACTTGTTGCCGAGGGCGTCGCCGTGGTGGAGATCAAATCGGGTTATGGCCTCGATCTCGCCAGCGAGCGAAAGATGCTTCGCGTGGCGCGTGAACTCGGGCGACGTTATCCCGTGTCAGTCTATACGACGTTTCTCGGCGCGCATGCATTGCCGCCCGAATTCGCTGGCCGCGCCGACGAATACATCGACGAAGTCTGTGAGCGGATGTTGCCCGCGCTGGCGGACGATGGGCTCGTCGATGCGGTCGACGTCTTTTGCGAGCGGATCGGCTTCTCGCTCGCGCAAAGCGAGCGCGTCCTTGCGGCGGCCACGCGCCGCGGACTGCCCGTGAAGATGCACGCCGAGCAATTGAGCGCGAACGGAGGGGCGGCGCTTGCGGCGCGTTACGGGGCGCTCTCGGCGGACCATCTCGAGTTTCTCGACGAAGCCGGTGTCGCGGCGATGAAGGAGGCGGGCACGGTTGCCGTTTTGCTGCCGGGCGCTTACTACTTCATCCGTGAGACGCAGTTGCCGCCCGTCGAGCTGCTGCGTCGATATCAAGTGCCAATCGCGCTCGCGACCGACAGCAACCCCGGCACCTCACCGTCCACTTCTCTTCTTGCAATGCTGAACATGGGTTGCACGCTGTTTCGCTTGACGGTCGGCGAAGCATTGCAGGGCGTGACTTGCCATGCGGCACGCGCGCTAGGGCAGGGCGCGCGCCACGGCGTGATCGAAGTGGGGCGGCAAGCCGATTTTGTCGCGTGGTCCGTCGATGTGCTCGCCGAGCTCGCGTACTGGATCGGGCGACCGCTAGCCTCGCGCGTCGTCCATGCCGGAGCAACGGTGTTCGAGCGCGGTCCTCTTCAAGCCAACCGCAACAGTGGCGCCAACGCGACCACCGCCGGCGTCTAGCCATGATGGGATCCGACGGAACGAAAATGACGCTCGATTCACGAACGAAAGGCGCATTGTTCGCCGATGACGCTTGGCTTCCCGGCGGGTGGCATCGCAAGGTGTTGCTCGAATGGGATGCCGACGGCACGCTTATCGCCGTCACGCCCGATACCGATGCCCCCGCCAACGTCGATCGCGCGGCTGGGCCTCTCATGCCAGGCATGCCGAATCTGCATTCGCATGCGTTTCAACGCGCGATGGCGGGGCTGACGGAGTATCGAGCGAATGCGAGCGACACGTTTTGGAGCTGGCGCGACCTCATGTATCGGTTCGCGGCGCGTATCACGCCCGAGACGCTGGCGGCCGTCGCCTATTGGCTTTACGTGGAGATGCTGAAGGCGGGCTACACATCGGTCTGCGAATTCCACTATGTCCATCACGCGCCCGATGGCGGCCGCTATGAGAATCGTGCCGAGCTCGCCGAACGCCTCGTCGACGCGGCCGGGCGAGCAGGTATCGGCATCACGATGCTGCCGGTGCTCTACGAATACAGCGGATTCGGTGCGCGAGCGCCACGCGACGATCAGCGGCGTTTCGTCAGCACCGCTGACGACCTGCTCGAATTGATTGCCGTACTTCGCAAGGCGAGGCCCGAGCACGGCGCGCTCGGGTATGGCGTTGCGCCCCATTCTCTGCGGGCGGTATCGCAGGAGTCGCTGCGGGCGCTCATCGACGGCCTCCCAAGCGATATGCGCCGCGCGCCGCTACACATTCATATCGCCGAGCAGACAGGTGAGGTCGATGAATGCATTGCCGCCACAGGCATGCGCCCCGTTGCATGGCTACTCGATCGTTTCGATGTGAATGCACGCTGGTGTGTCGTCCACGCGACCCATGTCGATGCGGCCGAAGCCGCGGCGCTCGCGGCAAGCGGCGCCGTGGCGGGACTGTGCCCGACCACGGAGGCGAACCTGGGCGACGGCATTTTTCCGGCGCGAGCATACCTCGACGCAGGCGGGCGTATCGGCATCGGCTCGGATAGCCACGTTGCCGTCAATTGGCGCGCCGAGCTGCGCCTTCTCGAGTACGGACAGCGGCTCGTGAGGCGGGAGCGCAACGTGCTTGCTTCGGCGTCAACGCCCCAAGTTGCCGAACGGCTCGTCGAGGCGGCGCTAACGGGCGGCGCGCATGCGACAGGCCGCGCAACGGGCGCATTGCGAGCAGGCTGCCGGGCCGACTGGATGGTGCTCGATGCGCGGCATCCGAGTATCGATGGCCACGCGCGTGAGAGCTGGCTTGCCGGCGCAGTGTTCTGCGAGCACGGCGGATCGCCGATAAGCGACGTCTATGTCGGAGGGAAGCGCGTCGTCGAGTCCGGCAGACATGTCGACGAAGCGCGAGCCTATGCGGGGTATCGGAAAGCGCTGGCCCAGCTGCTCCGCTAATACGGCGGGCCGCCTGTTACGACAAGGCATCGGCGCGGATCGTTTGAATGCGTTTAATTCCCGTGGATGCGCCGCGACAACCGGCACTTGTCGGTTGACGAATCTCCACTTCGTCGATAAGGTTTCGGCCCATGGCCGATTCCGACTTTATCCATCCCGGCGCTATCGTGCGCCAGACCTGCCTTGAGCGCTTCAACCTGACGGTGACGCAGGGGGCGGCGGCGCTTGGCGTGAGCCGCCAGGCGCTGACGAATCTTTTGAGCGGCAAGGCGGGCATCTCGCCCGAAATGGCGCTGCGGCTCGACAGAGCCTTCGGCGGTGGCGCGGAGACATGGCTGCAAAGGCAGTTGCTGCACGATCTGGCGAAGGCGCGCGAGAAGTTCGACGGGTTCGATGTCGTACCGGTGACGCAGCAGCGGCAGCGGGCGTTGTTTTAGGATGTTTCCCGTTTAGCGGCAGGGGCGTCGCTTCGGTATCGCGACGGGGCATAATGTCGCATTCGAACGAGTTCAAACGGATTAATATGACAGCAGCTCTACCGATCGAAAGGCTCGAGCATATGACGCCCGCAGAAGAGCAGCGCTTTTGGAAGCTCTTCGAGCGCACGCTCGCACGCGACGATGGCCAAGCGGCTAAGTCTCATTTGGCTGCGGGGCGCCCTATCTACTACTGCGACGATCGCTACCCTAACGATCTGGTGCGGGAGTGGCCCGATGGCAGCCGTGAACTCGTGGCCATCGATAGTTCAACAGGCGGCTTTACCATCGTCCGGACGCTATGAGACCGCAGCTATGGGTCGTTGCCGGCCCGAACGGCGCCGGTAAAAGCACATTGGCCGAGCGCTATCTGACCGACCGCGTCCCAGTGATCAACCCGGATAACATTGCACGCGAGAGGGCAGGGATCAGTCCTATCGAAGCAGGGAAGGAAGCAATTCGACGCCAACGGCAACTCTTGAAACGCGGCGACCATTTTGCCTGGGAAACGACTCTATCCGGAAACCGTGAATTGACGTTCATGCGAGACGCGAAGCTGGCCGGATATAAGCTAAATGTTGTGTACATTGGTATTCGCGATTCGACGGCCTCGCTCGGGCGGGTGACTGAACGGGTTGCAGGGGGAGGGCATGCCGTTCCTCGCGCAGACGTTGAGCGCCGATTCGGCCGTAGTCTGCGAAACCTGTTCGAAGCGCTGTCTCTCGCTGACCGCTGCTTCGTTTTTGACAATAGCGGGAAACGTCGCCGCCTCTTGCTTTCACGTGAAAACGGCTTCACGCGTCATGTTTCGCGGCATCTGACAGACTGGATCATTCAAGCACTACCTGCGGGTGTCCTTCAACGTAAGACCGTCGATCAAAGGTGATTGTCAGGTCCCATTGCCCGGAAGACGGTCGGATTCCGAAACTTGCTAACGGGCTCTTCCCCGTCAAACGCGCAACTCCCCCAAGATCTGCTCGGCCAAAAAATCGCATTCGGCGCGATTCGACCCGGCGCTGCGCGCGAGCACGATTTCAAGCGGCGGCAACGGCGGCAGCCCTTGCGCGCGGCCCAGCTGGACGAGGCGCTCGGGTAGGGCACAACGGGCAATAGGCGCGACGGCAAGCCCAGCCTCAACCATGCTGAAGAGCCCGAGCAAGCTGGGACTCTCATAGGAAGTCCGATAAGCGATGCGCGCATGCTGGAGCGCACGAATCGCGTTGGCGCGCGCGACGCTGCCGGCCGCGAAGACGGCGATCGGCAGCGGCCGTTCCTTCCATATCGGACCGCCGCGCGCTGCACCGGCCCAGACCGTCGGCTCAAGGCGGACGAACTCGCCCCGCACGCCTTTCATGCGCGTCATGCACGCAAGGTCGATCTTGTTTTCCTTCACGAGCGGCACGAGCGCGTGGCTCGGCAGGCCGACGACCTGAATCTCGACCTTTGGATAAGTCGCCGAGAACTTGCGCAGCACGCCGGGCAAGAGCGAAGAAGCATAGTCATCCGGCACGCCGATCACGACTCGACCCTTCACGTCCGGATGCACGAGCGATGCCCACGCTTCATCGCGCAGCGCGAGCATCCGACGGGCGTACTCGACGAGTAGATGCCCCTCCTGCGTCGGCACGACACTGCGTGCTCGGCGCACGAATAATGGCTTGCCGAGCGCGCTTTCGAGCGCTTTGACCTGCATGCTGACGGCCGATTGCGAGCGGTGCACAAGCGCGGCGCCACGCACGAAGCTACCTGCATCGGCAACGGCGACCACCATTGAAAGCACGTCGAGATTGAGTGTCTTCACGTCTATTTGATATCAGAAAAACTGAACGAAACGTTCAATATATCGCGTTTGTCTGATTTCGCACCTATCGGCATACTGCTTCCCGAATGAGCCTTGGATTTTCACCAACGGATGACTTGCCACGGATATACGCCTATGACCTATGACGACTTTGTCCGCGCGGGCCTATCGATCGATATGACACGCGGGAAGCCCGCACCCGAGCAACTCGATTTGTCTCGCGCACTGATCGAAGAGGCGGCGACAGCCGGACACGTTTCTCGCGATGGTATCGATTGCCGCAACTACGGCCATTTGCTGGGCCTGCCTGAAGCACGCGAGCTCGGCGCGCAGTTGCTCGGTCTGTCGCCGAGCCAAGTCGTGGCTGCGGGAAACTCGAGCCTTGAGTTGATGCACGATGCGCTCTCGTTCGCGATGTTGTTTGGCTTGCCGGGCGGCGAGCCGTGGCGTGAATCGAAGATGGACGTGGCCTTCCTTTGCCCGGTGCCCGGCTACGACCGCCACTTTGCGATCTGCGAGGCGCTGGGCATCCGGATGATCGCGGTGCCTTTATACGACGACGGCCCTGACATGGACTTCGTCGAGGCGCAGGTTGCCGCCGACCCGACGATCAAGGGAATCTGGTGCACGCCGCTATATAGCAACCCAACGGGTACGATCTATTCCGACGAAGTCGTGCGGCGCCTTGCCTCGATGCCGACTGCCGCGCCTGACTTCCGGCTTTTCTGGGACGATGCCTATCGCTTCCATCACTTGACCGAGCACAAGCATGCGAGCCCCGACATCGTCGGAGCCACGATGAAGGCCGGCCATCCCGATCGCGCGCTAGTCTTCGCGTCGCTATCGAAGGTGACGTTGGCCGGCGGCGGAGTGGCGTTTCTCGCATCGTCGCCACGCAATATCGATTGGTGGCAGCGCCACGTTTCCGTGCGCACGATCGGGCCTGACAAGCTCAATCAGTTGCGGCATGTCCGGTTCTTGCGCGATCGCGTTACGCTCGAGCGACTGATGGACAGTCATCTCGCGCTGTTGCGGCCGAAGTTCGATGCGGTGGTGGCGACTTTTGAAACGATGCTCGCGGGCGCGCCCGGCGTTTCATGGTCGACACCGCAAGGCGGCTACTTTGTGAGCCTCTACGCGCCCGATGGTTTTGCGAAGCGCACGGTCGCTTTGGCCGCGGAGGCGGGCATCGTGCTGACGCCGGCGGGCGCGGCGTTTCCTTACCGCGTCGACCCGCGCGATACGCATCTGCGGATCGCGCCGAGCTTCCCGAGCCTCGCCGACATCGAGCTCGCCGCAAAAGGCATCGCGCTGTCGCTGCTGCGGGCCATCGACGAGCGCCAGTGATTCATTGGGGCAACGACGGCGGCGCGTCGAAAATCGGAAGGGAAGCGGTGCCCCGGGTTTATCGCCCACGGGTCGCGCCGCCGCTCATTCCTCTACGCGTCTCGCGATAAATTCGCCTTCGACGAACCAGGCGGCCCCGTCCTGCTCGAGCGCTTCGCCGATCCAGTGAAAGCGCTCGGCAGTGATCTCAGTGAAGCGCCAGCGCGTGGCTTGACCGTCGGGGCGCGCGCCCGTCTGCACGATTTCGTTTCCGACGCGCCGTCCGATTTGTGTCTCGCGGTGGTTGCGCGCGGGATTCGTCCATGTGATGCGCCATGCGCGCAGTTCCGCGTCCCAGCTACGCAGCGTCGTACCGTACATGTTGAATTCGGGATCTTTCGGCGGGCGCGCGCCGCGCGCGGGCATGATCCATACATCCTCGATGGCCCGGCCCTCGAGCACCCAGCCGAAATGCGCTTCGGCCATCATGCCTTTGCCGAGCAGATCGACGCCGCGATAGCGCAGCACCTCGAGCGACCAGCTTCCGACGAGCCAGCCGTAAACATCGTCGGCTTCGTCGATATCCGCGGCGCGGCTCGCGGCGGCGAGGGCCGACAGGAATCCACGCGGCGTCCCATTTTCGATACGATTCATGTTGAGCCTCCTTCGTTGATCGGCGCCCCTTGGCGGCGGACCACCCTGCGGCATAGGGCGCATTCCGCGAGGGGTCAGCAATCCGCCTAAAGCGGCGTGGGAGTCATGCTAGGCAATGCGGCGAGGTGAATCTTGGCAAAAATTGCGGCCGATCTCGACGAGGCGCTCGCGCTGCGGCGTGCGACGGGTGCGCGCGGAGCCGCCGCGCCGCGCGTGCTGGCGGCCGGTGCGGGGTGGGACGTCGCGGACGTGCTCTGTACCCACGGACCTTGCGATCGACCTTTTGAAGAGCAACACCGGCGGGTGCTGATCGCGCTAGTGACCGCGGGCGCGTTCGAGTACCGGTCGGTGCCTGGACGAGAACTCATGACGCCGGGTTCGGTCATGCTCGGCAATGTCGGCGAATGCTTCGAGTGCGGCCATCGCCACCGAGAGGGCGATCGATGCGTCGCATTTCGTTTCGCCCCTGATTGCTTCGAGCAGATCACCGCCGATGCCGGTCTCCGCGGCGGTGGCACGGCGTTTCGTGCCGTGCGCATCGCGCCGTCGCGGGCGCTCGCGCCGTTCGTCGCATTAGCGTCTCTCGGCGTATTGGCGCGCACGGCGCTTGCCTGGGATGAACTCGCGTTCTCACTGGCCGCCGAGGTGCTACGGCAGACAACAGTGCAACCCACGCGAGAGGTAAGCGCCGTTCCGGCCGCAGTGCTGGGGCGGGTGACGCAGGTGCTGCGATTGATCGACGAGGCGCCGGAGCGCGATATGAGTCTGGATCGTCTGGCCCAGCATGCGGGGCTGAGCCCTTATCACTTCCTGCGTACATTTGAGCGGGCGACGGGTGCGACGCCGCATCAATATGTGTTGCGCGCGCGATTGCGCGCCGCTGCCGAGCGCCTTGCGGACGAGCCCGCGAAGATCATCGACGTCGCCCTCGATTGCGGCTTCGACGATGTATCGAACTTCAATCGGGCGTTCCGAAACGAATTTAGTATGACCCCGCGTGCCTACCGCGCGAGGATCGGGCGGCGGGACTGAGGCCGACCCTTCGCGAGAGAGACGGCCCAGCGCGCTAGCGGATCGATCGCCGACGCGATCACCCAGGCGATCCTTCGGGCAGGCCTGTGAGGCGCCGCCCACCAAAACCCGTCACGCTTCGAGCGCGGGGCGTACCGGTGCCGCGCCGGGCAGGCGCCGCGCGAGTTGCGGCGCGCGTGCCGACAACCGCATCAGATGCCGAAGCGCCATCATCGCCCCGATCGCTTCGAGAACGGCCGCCGGCACCCACATGATGAGACCGCCGAGGCTTTGGTCGAGCACTGGGGGAATCGACGTGAACGCACGGCCGCACAACGTGAAGATCGGATAGAGATCGCGCGAGGTGAAAGTGATGATCGCGCCTACGAGAATCTGCGGCGTCATTGTGATGACGGGCGACAGGACTCGCAGGCCCGGGCGCGTGCGGCTCGGCGGAGCCGCGCGGTGGTCCAGCAGCATCCACCAATAGAGCAGCCCGCTTGCGGCCACCGACCAGTTCATGAACGTATAGATGCGCCAGTCGAGCATCGCCACGAATTGGACGGACGGAATCAGCCAGAACACGACCGACACAACGAACGCGATCGAAATGAACGTTGGATTCAGGAAGACGGCCGCGGCCACGCGAGCCGGTGCGCGGCGCTGCCATCGCCGCAGCGCGCCACGCCAGGCGAACGGCAACCCCGCGCGCAGCGCGCCGCCCGGATAGGCGGCCATCATGATCAACGGCGCCAAATGGTGCAGCACGAGATGCTGCAGCCGATGCACGAAGAACTGATGCTCGGCGTAGTAGTCGAGCCGCGTATGCAGTGCGACGTAAAAGAGGGTGAGACCTGTCCAGAACGCGGCCTGCCGCCCGAACGTCACGGGAATGCGCCGAGCGCCGCGCGCGTAGAGCACGGCGACGGCCAGAAAAACGGCCACGAGCGCGGGGGAGGGCTCCCACGGATCGAGCAGGTTGAGCAAATACATGACGAATCGGTCGGCGGTGATGCAGCGTTCGGCGAGCCTGTCGGCTCGGCGGATGGAGTCGGATGTTATCAGGTGGGCGCAAGCGGCGCAGCGCTGACGCTCGGCGTAGACGAATGAGATCTCAGTCCGGTATTCGTCCCGCGAGGCTATCTTTGCTGTAGCGGTCTCGTCGCCTGTTGGCGGGGCAGATCGAACTGCACGACGATCAGGCAACAGCCGCTCGCTCAAGACGAGTAAAATCGAGCGACCCGCTCTACGAGGTGCCGGATGTTGAGAGTGCTCGAACCTGGCGACTACTTCGGCGAGACCATTCCGCGTTTTACCGGCGCTGGCCTGTCGGTCGTGGAAACCGATTTCGCAGCCGATCTCGTCATTCCTCGCCACGAACACGTGAACGCGTTTTTCTGCTTTGTGCTCGGTGGCCGTGCGACGCGTGCGTGGCCGGGGCGCACGGGCGACGAAGCGCCGATGTCGCTGACGTTTTTTCCGGCCGCCATACCGCATGAGAACTGTTGGCGTGGGGCCGGCGGCCATGTCATGCATGTCGAATTCGCTTCATCATGGTTGGAGCGGCTCGGCGGGCGCGCCGATCTCTTGCTGAACCCCGGCGATTTTCCAGACGGTGCGCCCGTCTCGCTGATGCGGCGTCTCGTCTATGAATGCCGCGAAGCTGACGCGGCGACGCCGCTCGCCGTCGAAGGCGTCGTGCTCGAATTGCTCGCGGCGTGCCAGCGCTCGGACACGAGAAGGAGCATGTACGCTCACATTCGTCCGTTGCCGTCCGCGGCGCAGGGCGTCCCGCAGGGCGCAGAAAGCTTGGTGCGTGGCGCGCGCACGCGCCGCTGGCTCGACCGTGCCGAGGCGTTGTTGCGCGAGCGATGCTGCGAGCCGCTCTCGCTCGATGCGATCGCGGCCGACTGTCACGTGTCGGCGGACCATCTCGCGCGCGGGTTCCGGAGGCACTTCGGTTGCACAGTCGGCGAGTACGTGCGGCAATTGCGGCTCGACGCCGCGAGTCGGCTGTTGCGCGACGCGGATCGGCCGCTTGCGCAGATCGCCGAAACAGCAGGCTTCGCCGATCAAAGCCATTTCACGCGAGTCTTTCGCCGGCACTTCGGGCTGACCCCGGGCGCATATCGCGCGCTTTACGCAAAAGGCCGCTTCTGTTCCAACGATTGACGGCCTCGTTCAATACGTCGAAAGCGACGGCGCATAGAGTTCTCAGGTTGTTGCGCATCCCTATTGCGCACGTTTTTCCGGAGACACTCTTGAGCAAAGAACCACTGCCCTATTTGACTCGCCTTGACGTCCTGCACTCCGCGGGCGAGTTGATCGACGTCCCCGCGCTCGTCGCCGCGAACACACATCCCTGGTACAACCAGACGCTCTGTCAGGTGAATGAATCGGTGGTGCGGCTCGGTGTCGTGCAAGGCGAGTACCACTGGCACAAGCACGATTCGCTCGACGAGTTTTTCTACGTCGTCAGCGGACGGTTTCTGATCGACCTCGAAGATCGTTGCGTCGAGCTGCGTCAAGGCCAGGCGTTCGTGGTGCCGAAGGGCATGCAGCATCGCCCGCGCGCCCCCGAGAAGACCGTCATTCTCATGGTGGAGGGTGCCGATATCGTACCAACGGGCGATGCGTGAGCCAATTCGCGAAAGCGACCCATCCGACGTGGCGGCGGCGCTGACGCGGCGCTGGGCCGCCGCGTCGCCCATGGAGGCGGACTTCGCGCTTACTGCGCGTTCTTGGTGACGACCGTCACCCACTGCCCGTTCTTGACTTGATACATCGTCGACGAGGCGCCTTTCAAGGAGCCGTCCGCGTTGAATGCGATATGTCCCGTGATGCCGTCGAAGCTGATGTCTCGCAGCTTTGGCCGATAGGCATCGGGCGAGTCGGAGTTCGCGGCTTGCATCGCCTTGATGGCGGCCCAAGCTGCGTCATAGCCGAACGGCGCGTAGGAGAGCACGTCCACGCCGAACTTCTGCTTGAATTTATCGGCGAACGTCTTGCCGACCGGCGTGCTGTCGAGCGGGCGCCCATACTCCCAGGCCTGGGCGTTTTCGGCGTCATCGCCGGCGAGCTTGATGAAGTCGATGTCTTTCACGCCGCCGCCGCCGACGAACTGCGCTTTCATCCCAAGCTGCCGCATCTGCTTCATGATGCCGGCGGCCTGCGGATTGAGCGCGGCGACGAAGATGAGGTCGGGATTCAAGCCCTTGAGCCTCGTGAGCTGCGTCTTGAAGTCCGTCGCGTTATTCGTCGTGTACTCGCGCCCGACGATGGTCCCGCCGCTCTTTTTGACCGCTTTGTCGAACTCGTCCGCCTCGCCTTGCCCGAAAGCCGTGCGATCGTCGATGATCGCGATGCGCTTCGCTTTTGTCGTCTCCACGGCATAGGCGCCCGCCGTCCCGGCGTTTTGCGCGTCGTTGGAGATGACCATGAACATGTTTTTGAACCCGCGGCTGGTCAACGTCGGGTTCGTCGCGGCGGGATCGATATCGGGGATGCCCGCCTTGTCGTAAATCACCGAGGCGGGGATCGTCGTGCCCGAGTTGAAGTGCCCGACGATGACATTGACGCCTTCATCCACGAGCTTTTGCGCGACCTGGGTACCGATGCGCGGGTCGGCCTGGTCGTCCTCGGAGACAAGCTGTAAGACGGCCGTCTGGCCATTGATCTTGATACCTTGAGCTTTGGCATCGTCGAGTGCCATCTGCACGCCGTTTTTCAGGTCGGCGCCGTAGTTCGCGTTCGGGCCCGTGAGCGGGGCGGCAAAGCCGATTTTGACCGTCACGTCCGCCGAAGCGGCGAGCGGCAGGGCGGCGAGAAGCGTTCCAACGGCAGCTGCAATAGGGGCGATCGTCTTCGCAATACGCATGTTCTTTCCTTTGTCGGCAAACATGGGAAAACCGCTACGGCGTGCATGCCGGCTCTCGCAAAGAGACTCCTCAACCCCGATCCGAGAGGGCCTGAGCCGGTGCACGGCTCTAATTGCTCTATCTAGTTTGTTATTCGATGACACGCGCTCGTATGGCGGAACCTCCTGGCGTTCGTGGTTTTGCTCTATGTGCCGCAGGCGCCGTTGGGGCGTGGACGGACGCGCTTTCTGCGCCCGGCGGCAGTCATCCGACGCGAATATAGGAAGCCAATTTGCAGGCGTCTTGACGGTTCACGTCGCTCCGCATGCGCATTTCGGCACAGCGGGAGGGCGCGGGCAATCAGGGCAAATCGCTACGCGCCTTCGGCAAGCCATGCGCCGAGCCATTCGCGCGGCTTGGCGATGTCGTCCTGCGCCGCGATGATCTCGAGCTCGTAGCGGCCGGCGTCGAAGGTCGCCTTCAGCACAGCATGCACGGCTGAGACCGTATGCTCGAGCGCCGTCCGCACCGTGTCGCCGGCAAGCCGGCGCGCTACGAAGATTGCGCTCGTCATCTCGGCAACGCCGACGGGCTGTCGGGCGAACGGGTAGCGCGGATGCTGGCACATCCACGCTTCGTCCTCGGTCACGGCGAGCAGGTTGATGCGATCGGCGGGACTGTTGCGGTCGCGCAGCTGCCTGATCAAGACGACCTGCGGTCCGCGCCGGATCAGTTCACGACACGCCGCGACGGCTTCGTCGACGCTCTCCATCGTGCGGCCAGCAAGCTTTTGCAGCGCCTCGTGCGTGAGCGCCAGGCCATCGGCCGCCTCGGGGATCTTCTCGAGCAGGTATTCGTCGACATTCGAGCCGGCGCCGGCGCCAATGGCGGGAGTGGCGAAGTGCCAGGCAGCGGGATTCGTCGCCCTGACCATGCGCACGATCTCGACGACAGCCTCGATTTGCGATGTCGAGCCGAGATAGCCGGACAGAAGGGCGTCGCAGCGGCGCAGCATGCCGATCGTGCCGATGCCTTCGACGAGCTCGGTCATCTGCTGCGCGTCGATCGCACTGCCGGCCCAGTGGCCGTACTGCATGTGATTGGAGAACTGCATCGTCTCGAGCGGCCAGACGTTGACGCCGAGGCGCTGCATCGGAAACACGGCCGCGCTGTTGCCAGCATGGCCGAAGACGACATGCGGCTGAATGCTGAGGACGTTTTTCATGATGGCTTCGTTTCGCGCGTCATGCACGTTTCCAGTCGACTGGACGACCGGCCGCGGCCGCAAGCCGGCAAGGCGGCGTCGTCAGATGGCGGTTTTGCCGCCTCCGGCGGACTGCCGGCGCGGGCGCGCAAAAGCGGCGTCCGATCGAATTACGATACATGAGTTGTTGCGTCGCGTCATCGTACTGTCCCCTAACAGGGCGAAAAAACGTCGCCGCAGGCTCGGTTGTTGCGTAAATGCAGCTCTCCGGCGCCGTGCACCGCCCTGCGGCGGCCCGTTGCAAGCGCTTCACCGCGCTCGCTGATACAATTGCCCGTTTGCAAAACAGCTTACGGTTTTCGTACAGTCGAGGCGAAGCGCCTAGAGGCAAGGGCGGCGGCGCGAGCGACGACAACAACGCACGGGCAGTGCGTCGGGTGCGGTTCTCGAGCAGTTTTCGGCGGACTGGATTCCGCCGGTGTGCCTTCGTCCTCCCCGCCGCGCGCACGAATGCCGAAGCGCATTCCGCAACCGGCTCGGCCAGCGCCTTGTCAGGCGCGCCGGGGCCGGGCAGCCCCCCGATGGCCGCTCGGGGACGAACGAAGGAGTAACAAACGTGCCAGCTAGTGTCTTTTCATCCCGCTCGTCCTTCCTTGGAACGGCCACGCTCGGCTTCCTAATCGAGTCCACGCCGTCAACCGGTGTCGCGCGCTAACCGAGGGTGACGACGGTGACGACATCGCTGCTTTCTGACTGGCTCCTCGTCGTGCTTTGCTGCATTGCAGCGGCATACGCGCTCGTGGCTGCGCTCGCTACGCCGTCCTCGCGCCACGCGCGCCAGAAGAGCGGGGGGCGCGGCGCCGCGCGCCCGGTGCCGCGGATGGCCGAGGCGGTCAGCGTACTGAAGCCGCTTTGCGGCGCGGAGCCGCGGCTCTTCGAGAACCTCGCCACGTTTTGCGAGCAGACGCACCCCCGCTATCAGCTGCTCCTCGGCGTTTCCTCTCCGAAAGATGCGGCCATTGCCGTCGTGCGGCGGCTGCAAGCCGCCTATCCGGAGCGCGAGATCGAGCTCGTCGTCGATCCGCTCGTGCACGGGCAGAACCTCAAGGTCAGCAATCTGATCAATCTCGCCGCGCACGCGAAGCACCCGCTCATCGTGCTCGCCGACAGCGACATCGCAGTGGAGCCCGACTATCTCGAGACAGTCACGGCTCCGCTCGCCGATCCGCAGGTCGGCATCGTCACCTGCCTTTACAAGGCGCGCAGCGTGGGCGGCTTCTGGACGCGCGTGGGCGCGCTATTCATCAACGAATGGTTCGCGC
>CAYPWK010000014.1:22051-30035 GCA_964414365.1 uncultured Burkholderia sp. | reverse complement strand
GAGCGGCGCCGCTGTCGCCCGCACTTTCGCGCTCAAGATTCGTTGAGAACGCGCTCCCTGCCCATCGTTGCCCGCCGCTCCCGTCGACGCTGCTTCGTCAACACGATCGTATCGAACACTGAGTACTCAGGCGTCGGCGTCTTGTCGGCACCGACCGCATGGTAGTAGTTCATCGTGATGGTAGTCGTTCCGCCTGGCTCGCCGGGATCGTAATCGAAGACAGCGATCCCGTATGCGCTCGCCGTATCGCGCCGCGCCGACCAGATGGCGTCCTCCAGAGCATCGGCGGGATTTCGAATATAGGTGTTCGGCGCGGAGCCCGGAATGGGACGGTTGGATTTCGTGAAGACTTTTGCACGCGGTTTACCGTTAGCCGGATTCTCCGCGTAAGTGTCGGAAGGCGCGCTCGTGCCGCCGCCGCCGAGGATCAAATGAATGGTGCCATGTGTCGTGTCGAAGGTCGACGCGTTGGGATCCACCGGCAATACAGGGCGGGGCTGCAGCGTCTCGACCACTTCGCCAGTTGCGGCATCGACGCCTGCCCGATGGTTGCAGCCGCGCACGGGGTAGCTGCGCTCGTAGTCGTGGTCGTGACCGCATAGCACGAGGTCCACGCCATAGCGGTCGAAAAGCGGCAGCCACGCCTCCCGAATGCCTTTGTCGCAGCCATTGCCGTTTTTTGCCGTCGTGAGCGAATCCTGATGCATCTGGACGACGATCCAGTCGATGTCGTCGTCCGCCGCAGCCTCGCGCAGTGTTTTTTCGAGCCAACGCGTCTGCTCGCCTTTGCTGTATCCGCGAACGTAAAACGATGTGCCCGGCTCGATGGCCTGCTTGCCGGTGCTCGGAGCGGGTACGAGAGGATTGGGACCCGCGACGAAGGCGCCGGCGTCCTGGTACACGACGTCATCGGCATCGAGCGAAACAAACAGCACAGAGCTTACGCGGAACTTGTACCAGCGTCCCGGGAACGACGTGCCGTTGTCGGGCAACAGGTAACGCGTCAGATACGAGTCGAGGCCTTGCGGGCCGTTGTTGAACTCGATCTCGTGGTTACCAGGGCAAGGCATCCAGGGCCGATTGGCCGCGGACGCTTGATTGTTGTTGCCGAAGTCGCGCCATACTTCCGGCTGATGCTGCGGGTTCAGATTTGCATAGCAAAGATCGCCGTTCAACAAGTGGAAGAGCGGCGCGAATTGCTCGACGGCCTGCACGGCAAACCGGCTTTGAGGCGATGAGAGAACCCAGGCTGTATTGGGCGTCGCGAGGTCGCCGTAGCTCGTCCACCGAAACGGCGCGTGGCCGAGCGGAGCCGTCTGGAAACTGGCGGTGAAGGGCGTGGCGGCATTGCTGTCGTTATCGGCGCTTACGGAGTACTCATAGTGAGCACCGGGCTTCAGGTAGCGCACGCGGACATGGTAGGTGAAGACCGTTTCGCCGTTCAGACCATCCGTGTACACGCGCTGAATGGCGGGAATCGACCGGGACTTTGTCTCATCCGCCCCGCGTACGCGTGCGCAGGGATTAATAGCTTGGGCAGCGGAAGCCCAGGAGATGACGACTTCCGTGCGCGGATCGTCGCCCCACGTCAAGTGGATCTGTTCCGGCGTGCCGTCGGGGCTGGTCGGGCCGGCGTTGCCGCGTGAGGGCAACGTGCCTGCGGCCGTTGCGAGACCCGAAGCGCCCGCGAGCTTCAGGAAGTCGCGGCGGGAGAGGGTATGGATGCACTCGCCGAGCCGCTTGCCGAGATATTTTTCTTGCGCCATATCGAGAATCCTCCGTGTGGAGGGCATTCTCGCAAGCGTTGTTGTAAGACAGATGACAATGGACTAAACGGCGCCTTTCAGACAACCCGAATCGATTAGGGGGCTCAACAGCAATGCAACCATCCAGCTGTCGCTCCTGACTCACCTCCGCTCCTCGCGGCTTCGCCCTGCCAGCCCCTCGAGCAGCGGCCGCAATGCATCCAGCTCCGCGCCGAACGCACTCCAGTCCCCTGCTTTCAATCGCTCGATGGCACGGTTGTAATGCGCGAGCGCCTCGCCGGCGCGCGTGTCCGCCTTACCCTCGGGCGGTGCCTGCACCGGCGCGCTTCCCTTGAAGAGCGCAGCCAAGGCCGCATCCAGCGTCTCCTCCATCACGACGCGATCACCGTAGGCGGCGATCACGCGCTTCAATTCGGGCAGCTGACCAGACGTCGCCCGTAAGTAGAGCGGCGAGACGTAAAGAATCGAGTTCTCGATTGGCACGACAACGAGATGCCCACGAATGACGCGCGAGCCCATCTGGTTCCATAGCGAGATTTGTTGCGAGATCTCGGTGTTTTGCTGTATGCGTGCCTCGATCTGGAACGGCCCGTAGACGAGCTTTTCCTTCGGGAACGCATAGACGATGAGCTTGCCGTAGTCCGGGGGATCGCATCTTGCAGCGAGCCAGGCAATCATGTTTTCGCGCTGGCTCGGCACCATCGGCAGCAAGAGGACGAATTCCGCGCGCAGCTCACCAGGCAGCCGCATGATCATGTAGTACGGCGTCATGTGCGCGGCTGATGCGCTCCCGTTGTCGATGTCGGCCGCCGCCCGGGGGAATTGCCAGAGATCCTCGCGGTTATAGAAAACTTCCGGCGAATCCATGTGGTAGGCGCGGTAGCGTTGCGCTTGGATCAGAAAGAGATCTTCCGGATAGCGGATATGCCGCCGCAAGTCCTCAGGCATCGCCGCCAGAGGCTTGAAAAGCGTCGGGAAGATGCGCTGGTACGTCCGCACGATCGGATCGGCCGGGTCGCTGATATAGAAGTCGACGGTCCCGTTGTATGCATCGATCACCACTTTTACCGCGTTGCGGATGTAATTGAGTCCGCCATCGCCGCTCGGCTGCGCGTACGGGAACCAACGGCTCACCGTATAGGCGTCCTGCATCCAGAAGAGATGGCCGCCACTCACGACGATATAGGGATCGTGATCGAGCGTGAGGAACGGCGCGATCGTGCGCACGCGGTCCTGAATGTTGCGATGAAGCAGGATGCGGCTGTTGCGCGTGATGTAGCTCGTGAGCAGAATGTTGAGATCGCTGAAGCGCCAGGCGAAAAGGCTTCGTCGCGCCGCGCCGCCGATGGGGACGCCGTCGCGCCCGCCGTATGTCGCATAGGCGTTCTCCTTTCCCTTCGGGTAATCGAATTCGGGCGCGCTACCTTTGACGATGACGTAGTCCTCGCCGCCTTCGCCGAAATAAATGCGAGGCTCGCTCACGACTGGCCCACCATTGGCGACAGGCGGAATATCCGCCAAATAGAGGGAAGGCAAGCCCTCCGTGGATTTTTCGGTAACCGGCGACATCGCGAGCCCGTTGCCGTGGGTAAAGAGCAGGTGCCGGTTGACCCAGGTCTGGGCGTTCTCGGGAAGCAGAGCCGGCTCCAATTCGCGCGCCGAGAGCATCACCTGCCGATAGCCTGCGTCGAGCCGGTAGCGGTCGATGTCTACAGCGAGGAATTTGTAGTACGTCCTGATCTCCTGCAACTGCGCGTATGTATCCAACAGCGGACGCACGTCCCAGAGGCGGATATTGTCGATGGTCGCGCGATTGCCCCCGAGCACCGCGAGATTCAGGCCTTGCTCGGCAGGAAACGGCTTGACTTCGATCCGCTCCAGGCCGTAGGCGGCGCGCGTCATGGCGATGTTGTTCGCGATGTACGGTGTCTCGAGCTGCAACTCGCTCGGCTTCACGTAAACGCGCTGGAAGATCGCGGGGTAGAGGATGGCGAACAAGAACGAGCCGCCGAATACCAGCAGTACGGAAGCTGCGGGAAGCCGATAGTCGCGCCGGCGTATATTGGCCAATGAGGCCAGAGCGGCTATAGCGGAGAGGCCGACGAGCAGCCACTGAACGGGTAGCTGGACGTGAACATCGGTATAGCTTGCGCCGACGAGGACGCCATTGTCGTCATAGAGCAGCAAGAGGCGATCGAGCCAGTAGGACCAAGCCTTCAACGCGAAGAACAAGCCGAGCAGGGCTGACGCATGACCGGCCGCAGCCGAAGAGAGCATGCGCATTCCCCGCCCGGGGGTTACGTCGCCGCGCGCGAGGTAAACCGCTCCCGCAATGGCTGCGCTGCAAAGAATCAGCAGCATTAGCCAATTCTTGAGGGCGACGAAGGCCGGCAGCGAAAAAAGATAGAAGCCGATGTCGTTGCCGAAGATGGGATCGCGCTTGCCGAATGGGACTTGATAAAGAAAGCGTAGCGCCGTGTATGAATTCGAGGTTTCGCCCGCGGCGATGACGAATCCCAGCGCGACGGCTACACCGGCGATGACCAGGCGCCAGGGCAGGCGCGGTGCGACCTGGTCGAGAAGAACGACGTGGTCGTTGAACGACTCCGGCGCGTCGGATGGATCTGCCGTGCTCCGTCGTGGGAGGCCCCAATTTCGCGCATGATGGTGCGCCACGCTCCCTGACAAATAAATTGCAGCTGAGGAGACAGCGAACACGGCGGCAAAAAGGAGCGCCTGGGCGGTAAGGACTGTCCAAAAGACGTCGGTATAGCCGATCGAAGAAAACCACATCCAGTCGATGACTACGCGGACGATACGCCCGATGGCGATCAGGCTGGCCACGGCGAACGCGAACGCGATCGCAAGATGCTTGAAGCGCAGGCCGGGCTTCCCTTGCGAACGCATCGACCATGCTCCTTTGCCTGAGCGCCGCCCTTGGCAGGCAGCCGCGACATTTCACTTGAATGCCTGCGGGCGTCGGCTAGTTCATGTAACCATGACATTCTTCCGGGCCGGAAGGGCCTATCGGGGCACGATGAGCAGGCAGTGCAACATGAGCGTACAGCTAAATTGCACTATCGAGTGTCTGCGACGCCCTGTCCCGACCGCGTTCGTCGCCATGGCCGTCACCGCGCTTCGTTTCTCATTCCCATTACATTAAGTTATTCGCGCGCGGCGGCGCCGCAATGTCGATGCAAGATTGGTTGTGCGCGCAACGGTGCAGTGTCCGGCTTCAACGGACTGGCAGATCCTCCCGCAACCAGTCGATCAATCGGGTGACTGCAGGCGTGATCGAGCGGCCGTGAGGAACAACGACGAAATAGGCGTCACTGGGCTTGCACGATGCACCGGTGAGGCGGACCAGTTCGCCGCGGTTCAGCAGGTCGTGCACCATCCGGCTCCAGCCGAGCGCGACGCCTTGACCATATCTCGCCGCCTGCACGGCGTCCGTGTAGAGGCTGCAGCGAAGCACGTAGTTCAATTTCGCCGGACGATGGCCCATCGAGCGAAACCACGCTTCCCAGCCCATCCATCCCTCGTACGTGGAATCCGATTCGAGGAGCGGGAGGGCGGCAAGCGCCTCAAGCGATTCCGCCACCTTGTTCTCCTTCAGGAAGCTCGGAGAACAGACAGGAAACACTTCTTCGTCGAACAACAGTATCGACGTGCCGTCTCCCCATTTGCCGTCGCCATAACGCACGGCGATATCGACCTCGACGTGGCGGAGGTCGGCCGTAAACATCTGCGTGGTCAACCGTAATTGCAACGGCGGATCGAGTCGCTTGAGGTTCGGTAGCCTGGGTAACAAACGGAATTGCGCGAATGGAGCTGTTGACGCTAGCACGAGCTCCTGCTGCTCGGCTCCGGTAGATAGGCGGTCGAATACCCCAGCGATCTTTTGCATCGATTCCGCGACGACGAGGTATAGCGCTTGCCCTTCATTCGTCAGCGCGATCGAGCGATGTAAGCGATGGAAGAGGCGGACTCTCAGGGTTTCCTCTAAAAGCCGCACTTGCTTGCTGACCGCTGCTTGAGTGACACCCAGTTCCGTGGCCGCAAGGGTAAAGCTGCCCAAGCGGGCAACCGCCTCGAATTCGACCAGCGCGGTCAAGGACGGTACGATCCGTCGATATCCTTTCGTTCCTTTTCTCGTCTTCATCCCTTTCTACCTGCTCGTACTAGGCCGGATTTGTCCATTTCGCGCTCGCCCATCGCGTCGAGCCTTCGGGGGGCGACGCGTGGCGCGCTGAGCATTCTCCACTCTTGTTTGCGGCCGCGGCATGTGCGCGGAAAGCATAACTTAAAGTAATGGCAAGCGAAGAATAAAGCGCGTTGACGCTACGAAACGTCAGTCCAATACTCGGACCGATGCAAAGCATCGCGAAAATCAACCGATTGGAGGAAAACAATGTCCGACGTTGCACTCAAGACCCACCGCGAATTGCTCGACAGCCGGCAACTCGGAGTCGGGATGCCTGGCGAGCTCTTCGGCCGGCAAGACGTCTTCGAGACGGACGTTGAAGTGTTCTTCCACAAGCTGTGGATTCTCGTCGCGGTGACAGCCGACGTTCCCGAGCCTGGCGATGTGTACACGATCGATATCGGCAAGGCGTCGATCCTGATCGTGCGCGACGACGACGAGCACATCCGCGCTTACCGCAACGTCTGTCGGCATCGCGGATCGCGCCTCATGAAGCAAGCCGGCAAGGCAACCGTCGGCATGCTCGTTTGCCCGTATCACCAGTGGACGTACGACCTCGACGGTAGCCTGCGTCATGCGACTCACATGGGCAAGGAGTTCGACACGAGTTGCCGAAGCCTCCTTCCGGTACATGTCAAAGTGGTCGGCGCGCATATCTTCGTTTGCCTGGCCGACAAGGCGCCGGACGACTTCTCGAAACTCGAGGAGGTCATGACGCCGCGCTTTGCGCCTTACGATATGCAGCGCACGAAGGTCGCGTACGAGATGGATATCATCGAGAACGGCAACTGGAAGCTCGTCATGGAAAACAACCGTGAGTGCTACCACTGTGGCGGCACGCATCCGGAGCTGACTCAGTCGTTTCTCGCGCACGACTTCGGCTTCTGCCCGGACGGGCAGAGCGAGGAGGCGCTGCTCGATTACGAGCGGTACCTCGAGTGCAATGCCGCGCGCAAGCAAGAGTGGGAGAAGGACGGCTATATTTGCGAGGCTTTCGATTGGGTCGACGAGAGCGTCGAAACGAATTTCCGTTCGCAACGGCTCGTGATTGCCGGGGCTTGCGAGTCGCAGACGCTGGACACCAAGGTTGCATGCACGAAGTTGCTCGGCAACCTGCAACGCCGCGATCTCGGTGATGTGCATATGTGGGGACATCACTCGTGGACGCACGTGATGAGCGACCACGCAGTTATCGCATACAGCCTTCCCATTGCGCCGGACAAAACGCTGGTGCGCACAGTGTGGCTGGTTCATGAGGATGCGGTCGAAGGGGTCGACTACGACCTGAAGACACTGACGGAAGTCTGGATCGCGACCACCCAGCAAGATGCGGAACTCGTTGCAAACACGCATCGTGGGACGCAGGACCCGGGCTATGTTCCGGGGCCCTACTCGAAATACACGGAAGGCGCGCTCGAGCAATTCGCGCGTTGGTATGACGCACGCCTGAAGGCTAACGGTGTTTGAAATAAAGGCTTTCGTCTGATGCGCCTACGGGCCAACGATGTTTACCCGCGATACGTGGCGAATGCTGCGGGCCGGTAGCACTGGCGAAGTTGCTGCGACGTCAGCCTTGCTGGACCGCCTTTTGCATCCTCTTGTCTGCTAACGATGACCCAAACGCCCTTGGGACGTGGCGAAATCTAGTCATTGTGGACATAGTTTCGCCATTGTTTTGCAATTCGCCGCCAGTTTCCTATGCTAGGTGCCCGAATGCCAGTGGCGTACCGAATGTTCGACTTTCTCGGCTACGACGCGACACCCTCCCAATGGAGAATAGCGATGAGAAACGCGACAAAGTGCACCACGCTTCGGCACCGCGGCAACCACGCTTCAAGTCTGGCGTTTTGGCGATCCTGTCGCCACATCCTGCGCGTTTGCCTCGGTGGCCTCGGCGCTCTCCTGCTGGCCGGCAGCCTCGCGCAGGCAGCTACGATCCGTAGTGGCGACATCCTCGTCGTCGACACCGGCTTCGGCAGCGGCAAGCTCTTTCGGGTGGACCCCAAGACCGGTG
>CAYPWK010000014.1:1982-21951 GCA_964414365.1 uncultured Burkholderia sp. | reverse complement strand
GTCGACACCGGCTTCGGCAGCGGCAAGCTCTTTCGGGTGGACCCCAAGACCGGTGTTCGCACCGTGATCAGCGACTTTGGAAATTCGTCGCAGGGGCCCGTGGATCACTCGCTCCTCAGCGGTGTCGCCATAGGAGCGGGGCGGATTTTCGTCGCCGCAGCAACGACAGGCATCTACGAGGTTGATCCCGCTACCGGTAAACGCACTCTCATGAGTAACTTCACCAATGGGGCATTTCACGGGGATGTCTTCGGCTCCAAAGTCGATGCGCTCGGACGCGTCCTGGTGGCTTGGGCAAAGCCGCAATTCGGTGGGGCTCCAAGGGCCATTGTCAGCGTAAACATACTGACTGGCACCCGTGTCGTCGTCAGCGATTTGACGAACCCCGCTGAGGGAGACTCATTCAACTGTTGCACCGCTTACTTTAACGACCTCGCGCTGGAGCACTCGGGAATGATCGTCGCGAGTCTGACATGGTTCATCCCGGTTGGCCCAATGCAAGACGTAGGCGACCTGTATCGGATCAACCCAACGACGGGTCATCGATCGCTTCTGAGCGATTTCAGCAATTCGTCACAGGGTGCCACCCAAGTGGTGCCCGCGATCGGCATTGCTCTTGAGAAATCCGGGCAAATTCTGGTGAATTCACACGGCACGTCCACAGCCCCCGCACCGAGAGATCTACTGCTGCGAATCGACCCCAATACCGGACACCGTACCGTCCTCAGCAATTTCGACAACGCAGCGCAAGGGACTCAGGGACGGCGTCTTTCCGGCATCGCCGTGGAGACGTCGGGAAGTGGGGCAATTATTGTTGGCGCCAGTAACCCAGCGAATATGGCCGCTGAGCCTACCTTACTCTTCCGTGTTAGCCAGCAGACCGGGCAGCGGACCGTGCTTAGTGATTCGGCAAATTCAAAACAAGGACCGTCGTTCACATGGATCTTTGGAATCGCAATCGTACCGTGACAGTAGCGTTCGACGCGATGGCCAAGGGAATTTAGCCAAGCGAACGCGGCCCCTCGTAGGGCAAGCCCGCCGTTATCCACGCGCGATCGCCGGCAACGGCTGACATGCGAGCAAAAACCCGCGTCGCATCGCGACGCGGGTTTGCTCGCGCACCCAGGACTCAGCGTCTCATCAATCCCATGATCAGCATGACGACGAAGATGACGACGAAAATGAAGAACAGGAGTTTGGCAATGCTCGCCGCGCCGGCGGCGATTCCGCCAAAGCCGAATACCGCGGCAACGATGGCGATGATGAAAAATATCAGAGCGTAGTACAGCATGATGCTTCCTCCGTTCCGGTCCCATTCGATCGGGCGTACTGGATCTCCAGCAAGCCATGTTCCCCAGTCGATTTGGCCGTTTCGGAACCCGTGAAGCGCTGGCATAATGCCGGTTGGATGCAGCGCACATAATCGGGGTCGCAGCAATTCAATTTTCCCTCCGTTTTGATCAGACCTTAATGGTGGTCCGAAGGTCTCGAAGTTCTGGAAGTCCTGTAATGAAACCGGCAAGAAATTCGTGGTGGTCACGAATCGGCAGATACGTGACGTTCGGCGCGATTGCGGCGGTGCTTGTGGCAGCGCTGGTGTGGTGGCAACAGCACGAGCGCAACATTCAAGGCCGTCCTTCCTTGACGGGAATGGCGAAGGAGATGCGAAACGATTCGTCGGCGTGGACGCGCGACGAAAAAGACGCGTCGACGGTGCTGCGCGACATCGAGCGGCACAAAATCGTTGCAATCGGCGCAGGCGGGAACGCGATTCTCGTTTCGACGACGGACGGCCGGAAGTATTTCGTCGCGGACCAAAACGCCGCCTTCGCGAGCGCCTTGATGCCCACGATCATGAAAGCGGCGAGCGACTCGTCGTTTCAACTGATCTTACTGCCGGATGTCGACGTCGATATCGGCGCGGTGCGCTGGTCCGGTGTCATCGACAGGACACGCGACGCATTGGCCCTTCTTTTGCCGGTTCTCATGATGGCCGGTCTTCTATGGTTCATGCGCCGCGAGATGAAAGGCGGTGCGAGCCTGCTTCAGCAATCGCCCGAATTAAGCTTTGACGACGTGATCGGCGCCGGCGAAGCCAAAGCCGCCCTCGCCGACGTCAAGGCCTGGCTGACCGATCCCGTGCAGTTCACCGGCATGGGGGTGCGCGCGCCCGGCGGCGTGCTGATGACGGGTGGTCCGGGTGTCGGCAAGACGCGCCTCGCACAGGCGCTTGCCGGCGAATGCGGGGCGAACTTCATCGCCATCACCGGAAGCTACTTCAGCGCGAAGTACTACGGTGTGGGTATCCAGAAAGTCAAGCACCTGTTCGAGCTCGCCCGCAAGAACGCGCCGACCGTCATCTTCATCGACGAAGCCGATGGTCTCGGCAAGCGCACCGATGCCGGCGCGGGTCCCGTCGAAGCAGAGAGCAATCGCATCATCAATCAGTTGCTTGCGGAGATGGACGGCTTCGAATCGAACCCGGGCGTGATCGTGGTCGCCGCGACGAACCACCCGGACAATCTCGATGAAGCGCTGCGCCGGCCGGGCCGTTTCGATCGCACGGTGCAGGTTCGCCTGCCCGACCTCCACGATCGCGTGCATATCCTGCGCTTTTACGCGACCAAGCTGAAGTCGAAGGCGGATGATCTCGATTTCGAGCAGCTCGCGCGGCTGACGACGGGCTTGTCGCCCGCGGCGCTTTCGACGATCGTTAATCAGGCGGGCCTGATTGCGCGTAAATGCGGTGACGACAAAGTGAGCTCGACGCATTTCATCGAGGCGATCAAGATTGCGCGCATCGGCGACGTGAACGGCGCAGAACGCGCGCTGTCGGACGACGAGCGTACGCGTATCGCGGTCCACGAAGCGGGCCATGGCCTCGTGGCTGCATTGCTCGGCACCGGCGTGCTCGAGGAGATTACGATCATGCCGAGAGGCGGCGCACTCGGCGTGGCGCTGGTGACCAAGCGCCAGGACAAGCACCTCTACCGCGAGACGGAAATGCGCAACGAGATCCAGGTGCTGCTGGGCGGACGTAACGCGGAATTGCTCGTTCTCTCGGAGGCGTCGAGCGGTGCCGCGCAGGACCTGCAGGAGGCATCGCGGATCAGCCTCGACATGGTTTCAAAGTTCGGATTCAACGTCGACGGCAATCTGTTCAGCCTCGCCGCGCTCCCGCAGCAATATGCCGGTTTGCAACTGAAGAATGCGATCCAGCACTCGAATACCCTGCTGAAGGAATTGAACGACGAGTGCTACTCGCTGCTTCGCGCGAACGAACCTGTGCTCCGTGCGATTGCGGACCGGTTGCTCGAATGGGAGACCGTGGCAGGGGAAACCGTCTATCGCCTGATCGAAGACCATGCTGCAGCCGTGAAGGGAACGGAGCGGGTATTGACGGCGTAGCGCTGGTTCGTAGTCAATGTGGGTTAGCGGCTCTCGAACTGCGCGTTCGCCGTGCCATCGCTGCACCTCATCCGCCGATGAGGCTTATGCCCGCCACGCGACGAACGCCGTACTACACTTGTAAGCGATCTTTCTGCCGGCTGGCTCATGTGGCTCATGTACCGCGCCGACGCGCCGGTGAACGACGTAGCGATCTTCCCATGGACGATCAACCACAACGCAGCACAGCTTACGCGTCAGTGATGTTCGCGGACGTCAGCGGCAGCACCGGGCTTTATGAGACCGTTGGCGATATGGTCGCCTTCGAGGCGATCGCGCGTTGCATTGCACTGATGAAATCGTGCGCGCAAGCGTTGGGAGGGCGAATCGTCAAGACCATTGGCGACGAAGTCATGGTGGTCTTTCCCCGGGCCGAGCAAGCGTTTCAAGCCTCGATCGACATGCAGCTGGCTATCTCCGAGTTGCCGGCGATAGCGGGGCAGTCTTTGGCGTTGCGCATCGGTCTGCATTGCGGCCCTGTTTTGCCGGACGATTCGGGGGACGTGTTCGGCGACACCGTGAACATCGCTGCCCGATTGCGCGAGCTTGCCTCACCAGGGCAGATCATCACGAGCAAGGACACCGTCGAACAACTGTCGACGGGATTCCGCCAAATGGTGCGCCAACTTTATTCGATACACGTGCGCGGAAAAAAGCTGCCGATGGAACTGTTCGAAGCGATTTGGCAGCTGGGCGCCGACCTGACCGTTGTGGGCAGCGACACGCAATCCTCCTGCGACTCGTCGTTGCTGACTCTGCGGTATAGAGACAAGTGCCTGGAACTGAACGACGCGTCCACGCCCAGCCTCTTGACGATCGGCCGCGGCGCCAACATGAGCATCGTCGTGAATGATCCCCGCGCGTCGAGGACTCATGCGTCGATCGAGTGCCGCGACGGCCGATATGTATTGCTCGATTGCAGCTCGAACGGCACGCGCATCACGATCGACAGCGGCCACGAGCTCGTCCTTCGCCGCGACGAAGTGACGCTGTGGGGGCACGGCTGGATCTCGTTCGGGCCGTCCGACGGCGATCTTTCGGAACGCGTGGAGTTTCACTGCGCGCGCCGTTCAACACCGACAATAGAGCGTTAGCCCATTCCATGGCCGGACGGCTTGCCGGCAGCGTGCTGCGTCACAGCATAGATAGGTGCCCCGCATCGCTGTGTAAGTTCTACACTGTACGTAGCCATAAAGCCGAGGATGAGATCATGCTGCAACTGTCCCGGCGCCAATTTCTGAAGGTCACTGCGACCACCTTGGCCGGCTCGAGCCTCTCGCTCATGGGCTATTCGCCGGCAGACGTCCTCGCGGAGGTCCGACAGTACAAGCTGGCGCGCACCACCGAAACCCGCAACACCTGCCCGTATTGCTCGGTCGGTTGCGGCATCCTGATGTACAGCCTTGGCGACAACGCTAAGAACGCCAAGCCAAGCATCACCCACATCGAAGGCGACCCCGACCACCCGGTCAATCGCGGCACGCTGTGTCCGAAGGGGGCGAGCCTGATCGACTTCATCCATAGCGAGAGCCGTCTGCGCTACCCCGAATACCGGGCGCCGGGCAGCAATGCGTGGCAACGCATCTCGTGGGACGACGCGCTCGATCGCATCGCGAAGCTGATGAAGGAGGATCGAGACGCGAACTTCGTCGAGACGACGGGCGATGGCCTGAAGGTCAACCGCTGGTTGACGACCGGGATGCTGGCGGCATCGGCGAGCAGCAATGAAGTCGGCTATCTGACGCACAAGGCGGCCCGCAGCTGGGGGATGCTAGCGTTCGACAACCAAGCGCGTGTCTGACACGGCCCGACGGTGGCAGGTCTTGCCCCGACGTTCGGCCGTGGAGCCATGACGAACCATTGGGTCGACATCAAGAACGCGGATGTGATCCTGGTGATGGGCGGTAATTCTGCCGAGGCGCATCCGTGCGGCTTCAAATGGGTGACCGAGGCGAAGGCGAACCGCAAGGCACGCCTGATCGTCGTCGATCCGCGCTATACGCGCACGGCCTCGGTGGCCGACCTGTACGTGCCGATCCGCACGGGCACCGACATCGCGTTTCTCGGCGGCGTCGTCAACTACCTGCTGACGAACGACAAGATCCAGCGCGACTACGTGCTCAACTACACGGACCTGGCGTTCATCGTGCGCGACGACTTCGCGTTCAAAGACGGCATCTACTCCGGATATGACTCGAGCAAGCACGCCTATCCCGACAAATCGAGCTGGGACTACGTGCGTGGCGACGACGGCTTCGTGACGGTCGACATGACGCTGCAGAATCCGCACTGCGTCTACAACCTGATGAAGGCGCACTATGCGCGTTACACGCCCGAGATGGTGGAGAAGATCTGCGGGACGCCGAAGGACAAGTTCCTGAAAGTCTGCGAGATGCTCGCATCGACGGCGTCGCCAGACCGTGCCGCGACCATCATGTACGCGCTCGGCTGGACGCATCACTCGGTCGGCGCGCAGATGATCCGCACCGGCGCGATGGTGCAGTTGCTGCTGGGTAATATCGGCGTGGCCGGCGGCGGCATGAACGCGTTGCGGGGCCACTCGAACATCCAGGGCCTTACGGACCTCGGACTGCTGTCGAACCTGTTGACGGGCTACCTGACGTTGCCGTCGCAAAAAGAGCAGGACTTCGAGGGCTACATCAAGAAGCGCGTGCTACTGCCGCTGCGGCCGAACCAGCTCAGCTACTGGAAGAACTATCGCGCGTTCTTCGTGAGCCTCATGAAGGCCTGGTGGGGCGATGCCGCCACAGCCGGGAACAACTGGGGCTATGACTATCTGCCGAAGCTCGACAAGTCCTACGACCTGATGCAAGGACTCGAGCTGATGTACCAGGGCAAGATGAACGGCTACATCGCGCAGGGCTTTAACCCGCTCGCGGCTGCGCCGAACAAGGCGAAGAATCTCGCCGCGCTCGCCAAGCTGAAATGGCTCGTCATCATGGACCCGCTCGCGACCGAAACGTCCGAGTTCTGGAAGAACCATGGCGAGTTCAACGACGTTGACCCAACGAAGATCAAGACCGAAGTGTTCCGCTTGCCGACGACGTGCTTCGCCGAGGAAGACGGCTCGCTCGTCAGCTCGAGTCGCGTGCTGCAATGGCACTGGCATGGTGGAACGCCGCCGGGCGAGGCGAGGAGCGACCTCGAAATCATGGCGGGTCTGCTCGTGCGTATGCGCAAGCTCTATCAGCAGCATGGCGGCAAGTACCCCGACCCGATCGTGAACTTGAGCTGGCCGTACTCGAACCCCGAGGGCCCGACGCCGGAAGAGCTCGCGAAGGAGTACAACGGCCGGGCGCTCGCCGATCTCGCGGACCCGAAAGATCCGACGAAAGTGCTCGTCAAGAAGGGCGAGCAACTCTCGAGCTTCGCGCAACTGAAGGATGACGGGACGACATTGTGTGGCTGCTGGCTGTTCTGCGGAGCGTGGACGCAGGCGGGCAACCAGATGGCGCGGCGCGACAACTCGGACCCGACCGGCATCGGCCAGACGCTCAACTGGGCCTGGGCGTGGCCGGCGAACCGCCGCGTGCAATACAACCGCGCATCGTGCGATCTGAAGGGCAAGCCGTTCGATCCGGCGCGCAAGCTGATCGCCTGGAACGGCAGCGCCTGGAGCGGAAACGACGTGCCGGACTTCAAGGTGGACGAGCCGCCCGAGAACGGCATGGGCCCGTTCATCATGCTGCCGGAAGGCGTGGCGCGCTTCTTTGCGCGTGACACGATGATGGAAGGCCCGTTCCCCGAGCACTACGAGCCGTTTGAAACGCCGCTTGGCTACAACCCGCTCAATCCGAACAATCCGCTCGCGACGAATAACCCGGCCGCCCGCGTGTTCCCGGGTGACCGCGCGGCGTTCGGGAAGGCGGCGCAGTTCCCGATTGTGGCGACGACGTATCGATTGACTGAGCACTTCCACTACTGGACCAAGCACGTGCGCCTTAACGCGATTCTGCAACCCGAGCAGTTCGTCGAGATCGGCGAAGACCTCGCGAAGGAGGTGGGCGTTGCAAGCGGCGAGCGCGTGAAGGTGTCGTCGAACCGCGGGCATATCGTCGCGGTGGCAGTCGTGACGAAGCGGATAAAGCCGCTGATGATCGACCGCAAGATAATCCAGACCATTGGCATTCCGTTGCACTGGGGCTTTATGGGGCTGGCGAAACCCGGGTACCTCACAAACACGTTGACTCCAGTCGTCGGCGACGCCAATGCACAGACGCCGGAATTCAAGTCGTTCCTCGTGAAGGTCGAGAGGGCGTAAGGGGGCTGCGATGGCACTGCAATCACTGGACATCAAGCGCCGCTCGGCTACCACGATCACTCCGCCTTCCCAGCGCGAACCGTCGACGGGCACGGTGGCGAAGCTCATCGACGTGTCGAAATGCATCGGCTGCAAGGCGTGTCAGACGGCATGCATGGAGTGGAACGACGTGCGCGACGAGGTCGGCACGAACGCCGGCGTTTACGACAATCCGCGCGACCTCACGGAAAACTCGTGGACGGTAATGCGCTTTTCCGAATACGAGAATCCACACGGCGACCTCGAATGGCTGATTCGCAAGGACGGCTGCATGCATTGCGAAGACCCCGCGTGTCTGAAGGCATGCCCGGCGCCGGGCGCGATCGTGCAGTACACGAACGGCATCGTCGATTTTCATGAGGAGAATTGCATCGGTTGCGGCTATTGCGTCACCGCGTGCCCGTTCAATATTCCGCGCATTTCGAAGAAGGACCGCCGCGCGTACAAGTGCACGCTATGCTCCGATCGCGTCGACGTGGGGCAGGAGCCGGCTTGCGTGAAGACTTGCCCGACGGGTGCGATCGTGTTCGGCACGAAGGAGGACATGAAGCAGCACGCGGCCGAGCGCATCGAGGACTTGAAGGAGCGCGGCTTCGAGCACGCCGGGCTCTACGACCCGCCCGGGGTCGGCGGCACGCACGTGATGTACGTGCTGCATCACGCGGACAAGCCTTCGCTCTATCACGGTCTGCCCGACGATCCGCAAATCAGTCCGATGGTGTCGCTCTGGAAGGGTGTTTCGAAGCCGTTCGCCCTGGGCATCATGGCGCTTTCCGTGCTGACCGGCTTCTTCCATTACATGCGGGTCGGGCCGAACGAGGTGTCGGACGAAGATGAGGCGGCGGCCCGTGAAGAGGCCCGCCAGATCAAGGAAAAACAGCAAGGAACGCGATCATGAAGCCCGACAATCCGAACCAGATCGTGCGGTATACAGCGAACGAGCGCACGAACCACTGGATCACGGCGATCACGTTCGTGCTGCTCGCACTTTCGGGGCTTGCGCTCTTTCATCCGTCGATGTTCTGGCTTACCGGGCTCTTCGGCGGCGGGCAGTGGGCGCGCATCCTCCATCCGTATATCGGCATCGTGATGTTCGTGTCGTTCCTCCTGCTCGCGATCCACTTCTGGCGGGATAACTATCTCGACCGCGGCGACGTCCAGTGGCTCAAGCAGTTCGACGACGTACTCGCGAAGCGCGAATACGAAGTGCCCGAGGTCGGGCGCTATAACGCAGGACAAAAGGTAGTGTTCTTCGCTATGGTGGCGTGCTTGCTCGTGCTGCTTTTGAGTGGTGCCGTGATATGGCGCGTGTACTTCGGCACGATGTTCTCGCTCGGCGTCGTTCGGTTTGCATCTGTGGTGCATGCGATCGCGGCATTCGTGATGATCGTCGGCGTCATCGTCCACATCTATGCCGGGATCTGGGTCAAGGGGTCCGTGCATGCCATGACGCGTGGAACCGTTTCGCTCGGATGGGCGAGAAAGCATCATGCGAAATGGTTTCGAGAGAGCATCAAGTAATCGCCGGGATCGCTCGGGCGTTTGAAATTCGAATCGACGCGCATCCGTAAGATAGGGGCGCGAACGCGTCGACATCCATAAGACTGGAGACGTAATATAGGAAACATCTTCCCGTTCTCGGCGGAATGACTAGCGTGCGCAGCGAGGTGAGCAAGTGATCCAGCGAATCCTGGAGCCTGGAGAAATCGAAGCGCTCGACCAGCACTCCATTCCGCGCATTCGTCTGCCGGATCGCGCCACCGTCTTCGCCGAGCGCGCCGCGCGCATTCGCAAGCTCGCCGACCACAATCCGATCGGCGGCTACCTGCGCCTCATGGCATCGGTCGTCGACGCGCAGCACCAAATCCTTGCGGTGTTCTCGGCCAACCCACTCACGCCCGACGCACTGAAACTCGCGCAAGCCCATTCGATGCCGCTCGCGAGCGCGCTCACGTCCGAGCGCGACCCTGTCTGGCGAAACGTGCTCTGGGGCCTCCTCGATCGCGTCGAAGCGGACGGCGCCGTCACGCCCGCGCTCGGCAAGCTGTTCGACGCGCTGCACGCCATGAGCGACGCCGAGCTCGACGCCGCCGCCGACGCCGTGCTCGCGTTGACTTTCGCGGAAGTCGATCCGGCGACGGCGCCGTTTCTGATGGCTGCGCTCCAGGTCGTCTGGACTGACATCGCTGCCCGGCTCGACACGCGCGACGTTCCCTATCTCGAGACGCCCGGCCTTTGTCCCGTCTGCGGTTCGCCCCCCGTCGCGAGCATCGTGCGGATCGGCGGGCAATATCAGGGTTACCGCTTTCTGCAATGCAGCCTTTGCGCGTGCGAATGGCATCTGGTCCGCGTCAAGTGCTCGCGTTGCGATTCGACCAAGGGCATTGCCTATCACGGTATCGTAGGCGGCAGCGATGCGCTCAGGGCCGAATCGTGCGACGAATGTCATACCTATCGTAAGATCGGCTACCAGGAGAAAGACTACGATTTCGAGCCCCTTGCTGACGATCTCGCGAGCCTTACCCTCGATCTGCTGATGAGCGAGGCGGGCTTCCACCGCGCGTCGCCGAACCCGCTGCTCTGGCCGCAGTCGAGGGGCGCGTAGCCCGCCTGAGGCCGCCATGAAAGAGACCTCCCGCAACGACTTGAACACGCTTCTCGCGCGCCTGCCGTCGGTGGAGCGCCTGCTGTCTTCGATGCCTGTCGCACCGCTCGTCGCAGAGCATGGCCGCACGCGGGTCCTCGCCGCCATCCGCGCGACGCTCGATGCACGGCGACGCGAGGTCCGGCGAATTACGCTACGCGAGCAAAACATAGAGCCTCCCGACGAGGCGAGCATCGCGGCCGAACTCGCCCGCACGCTCGCCGCTGATGTGCGGACTCGCCTGCGCCCCGTGTTCAATCTGACTGGCACTGTGCTCCATACCAACCTCGGGCGTGCGCTCCTGCCCGATGAGGCGGTGGGCACGGTCCTCTCCGCGCTCACGCAGCCGGTGAACCTCGAGTTCGATCTTGCGAGCGGCGGGCGCGGCGATCGCGACGATCTCGTTGCCGATCTCTTGTGCGAGCTGACGGGGGCCGAAGCGGCTACGGTGGTCAACAACAACGCGGCGGCAGTGCTGCTCTCACTGTCGGCGCTCGCCTCCAGAAAAGAGGTCGTCGTGTCGCGCGGCGAACTCGTCGAGATCGGCGGGGCGTTCCGCATTCCGGACATCATGAGCCGCGCTGGCGCGAAGCTGCACGAGGTCGGCACGACAAACCGCACGCGCCTCGCGGACTATCAAGAAGCTATCGGCGGGCGGACGGCACTGCTGATGAAAGTGCATTGCAGCAATTACGCTATCCGCGGCTTCACGGAGTCGGTCGCAATCGGCGAACTCGCGCCCCTTGCTCATGCGCACGGCCTGCCGGTGGCAATCGACCTTGGCAGCGGCACGCTCGTCGACTTGGCGCTTTGGGGACTGCCGCGCGAGCCGACCGTGCGTGAATCGGTCGAAGCCGGCGCCGATCTCATCACGTTCAGTGGCGACAAGCTGCTCGGCGGCCCGCAAGCGGGGTTGATCGTCGGACGTGCCGACCTCGTCGCGAAGATTAAGAAGCACCCGCTCAAGCGGGCGCTGCGGGTCGGCAAGCTGACACTCGCCGCGTTGGAACCGGTGCTTCGGTTGTATCGAGCGCCCGAATTCCTGTGCGAGCGATTGACGACGCTGCGCCTGCTTGCCCGCCCCGCTGCGGAGATCCGCGCTTGCGCCGAACGCGTTCAGCCCGCGTTTGCACAGGCGCTCGGCGGTAACTATGTCGTCAGCGTCGAGCCGATGTTCAGCCAGGTCGGCAGCGGCGCGCTGCCTGTCGATCAATTGCCGAGCTACGGGCTCGTCGTGCGCAACGCGAGCGCGAAGCGCAACGGCGGCTCGCTCGCGAAGCTCGAGAAGCGGTTGCGCGCGTGGCCGCGTCCGGTGCTAGGCCGCATCGCCGACGACGCACTCCGGCTCGACCTGCGATGCCTCGAGGGTGCGCAGGAAGCCGCCTTCGTCGCGCAATGCGCAGAGGCGCACGAATGATTGTCGGCACAGCCGGACATATCGACCACGGCAAAACTACGCTCGTCCACGCGCTGACGGGCGTCGATACCGACCGCCTCAAGGAAGAGAAGGCGCGCGGCATCTCGATCGAGCTCGGCTACGCGTACCTGCCGCTCGAAAATGGAGATGTGCTCGGCTTCATCGACGTGCCTGGGCACGAGAAGCTCGTGCATACGATGGCCGCGGGCGCCTGCGGAATCGACTTCGCGCTGATCGCGGTCGCCGCTGACGATGGCGTGATGCCGCAATCGCGCGAGCATCTGGCGATTCTCCAATTGCTTGGTATCACGCGCGGCGCGATCGCGCTGACAAAGGTCGATCGCGTGGAACGCGCTCGTGTCGGGCAAGCGCGCGACGAAATTCGAGCGTGGCTCGCGCCAACCATGCTGGCTGGTGCGCCTGTCTTCGAGACGCAAGCGCTACAGGCGGGCGACGCCGGAGTGGCGGCGCTCGATGCGCACTTGCGCGAGGCCGCGCTCGCTTGGCGCGCGCACCGCGACGACGGCTTGTTCCGGCTTGCGATCGATCGCGTGTTCACGCTCGCGGGCACCGGGACGATCGTGACGGGCACGGCGTTCGCGGGGCGAGTCAGCGTGGGCGACACGGTGTGGCTTGCACCGCGCGCAGAGCCGGTTCGCGTGCGCAGCGTCCATGTGCAGAACCGGGCGGCTCAAACCGGTCGGGCCGGAGAACGTTGCGCGCTCAATCTTGCGGGCATTCCTAAGGAGCGGATCGCGCGCGGCGACTGGATCGTCGACCGGCGGCTCGTGGCGGCGTCGGAGCGGCTGGACGTCGAAATGGCGATGCTGCCCGATGCGGAGATGACGGTGCGGCACTGGACGCCGCTGCACGTACATCTCGCCACGATGCATCGCCTAGCGCACGGCACGCTGCTCGAAGGCGAGACACTCGCCGCTGGCCAAGCGGCGCGTGTTCAACTCTTATTTGACGCGCCGGTCTGCGCGTTGCCAGGCGACCGGTTTATCGTGCGCAACGCTCAGGCGACGCGTACCGTGGGCGGCGGGCGCGTTCTCGATCCGTTCGGGCCGGCGAGGAAGCGCCGTGCGCCGCAGCGGCATGCATGGCTCGACGCGCTGACGGCATGGCTCGAAACGGGGCGTATCGAGCCGCTTCTCGAGCAGTCGCCACGTGGAATGCTCCGCTCGACACTCGAGCAGTTGACGGGGAGGGCGCTCGATGAGTCCGCGTTGCCGGCCGAAGCGCTCGTCGTGCCGTTACGGGGCGCGCACGAGCGCGACGCCTGCATCGTGCTGCGCGCGCATTGGGAAGGCATGCGCGCGACTATCATCGACGCGCTGCGGACGTTTCATGAGCGTTCGCCCGACGAGCAAGGACCGGATACGGCGCGTGCACGCCGCATCGCGGCGCCGCTCTTGCCCGACGCGCTGTGGCGCGAGCTCATCGAGGCAATGGTCGTGGAAGGCGAGATCGCGCGTAGCGGGCCGTGGCTGCACTTGCCGAGCCACTCGGTCAGCTTAGATCCGAGCGAAGAGCGCCTGGCGGCACGATTGCTGCCGCTCGTTGGGGCGGGGCACTACTCCCCGCCCTGGGTCCGCGATCTGGCGTCGGCGCTCGAGGTTCCCGAGGAGCAAGTCCGGAACCTGCTGCGCAAGCTAGCCCGCAAGGGCGAGGTCTATCAAGTCGTGCACGATCTGTTTTATCGGCGCGACGCCGTGCGCGAGCTGGCGCGGCTCATCGCGCAGCTGGCGGGCGAGCGCGGTGGCGGGCTCCCCGTTGCCTCGTTTCGCGACGCGACAGGGCTGGGACGCAAGCGTGCGATTCAACTCTTAGAGTTCTTCGATCGCGTCGGATATACCCGGTTTCTCCACGAAGTTCACGTGCTGCGTGCCGATAGCCGCCTGTTGGAAGCGCTTTGAACGTTTGGTTGTTCTCTCGTTGGAAGGCATTCGCATCCGGTGGTGCGGCTGGGCTTCAAACCCAGTTGGGGGCGTCAGCCGCTCCCGGGCAGGTTCGACTCCTGCTGCCTTCCGCCTTGGAATGTGCGGGTTGTTTCAAAGGAAGCGCTAGCCGAGGATTCTGCAAAATACCTTTGCGGCCGACGGCTGCACAGCGGCGATCCGGTCCCGCCACGGGCATGTTGGGAAACTTCGTCTCCATGCGGCCGGCCAGGTCAAGGAAGAGACAGTCGCACTACGGTGATCGATCCGGATAGCGCTGTCGACACGTTCGGCCGACTATCCTCGGTTCGACTATCAGACGCACCGAGACAATGCGTCGGCCTGCTTCGGCACATAGCCGAGCGCGGCGCTGATAGCTTCGGCTTCCTTGCGCAAGGCTTTCGCAATCGGGCCGTCAATGGAAGCGTCGAACCCACCGGTCGCTCCCAGTGCTGTAAGCGCTGCGCAAAGGCGACCGCTGGCATCGAAAAGAGGGGCCGCGACAGCGCTTATTCCCTTCAGGTTCGTATCTTTGACTGTCGCCAAGCCCGCCGCGCGTACGTCGCGTTGCAATCGGCCTATCGGATCAGTCGCATCGAGTTGTGTACGTAAGTCGGCCGGAGCGTGAGAGAGTTCTGCTTCCGCAAGTTTTCGAACTGGCGACTCATCGAGCCACGCGAGAAAGAGCCGTCCAGTCGCGGACCAGAGCATCGACATGACCGAGCCCGCGCGAACGTTCACCGTGACCGGCAACCCCGGCTCCTCAAAGCGCATGATCGTCGGTCCGCGATTGCCCATTACCGCAAGGAAGCACGTCACTTCCAGGCTCTCGCGCAAGCGCACCAACGACGGTTCGGACAAGCGAATGGGGTCCGCGATGCGCATGGCTGCCAGACCGATGGAAATGCACTGGGGTCCCAGGCAATACCGCTGCGTCCCCTGATCCTGAATGACGAAAGACTCTTCCATCAGGCTCGCCAAATAGCGATGGACTTTCGCCGGGTTCTCGCCCATATGGGCGGCGAGGGCGGTCAGCGTCGCATGTCCCCCAAGGGCGGCCAGTTCCTTGAGTACCAGCATCCCGATGGACGCAGACTGCACGCGTTGCCGGCGGTCCCGCGCTGCGCGGGCATCGGCTTGGTTTTGAGAATTTTTTTCCATCTCGTCATCTTAGCCGACGGGCAGCGGCAGCCGATATGGCAAGGTTTACCCGGATCATTGAATTACGCATTGCGTACTATAGTTACGCAAACGCTATCCGTCTTCGGAGAAAAGCATGGCCGCAGTCGCCCCAGATCCCGGTGTATCGAAGTGTCCTTTCCATCGCGCGCCGCCTGACGCTGCGCTCACGCCCGGCGGTTGTCCGGTGAGCGCACGCGCCGCGGCGTTCGATCCGTTCGAGGACGGGTATCAGCAGGACCCGCCCGAATACGTGCGCTGGGCCCGCGAGCAGGAGCCGGTCTTCTACAGCCCCAAGCTCGGCTATTGGGTTGTCACGCGCTACGACGACATCAAGGCGATCTTTCGCGACAACCTCACCTTCAGCCCGTCGATCGCGCTCGAGAAAATCACGCCGACCGGCCCGGAAGCCAACGCGGTGCTGGAGTCCTACGGCTACGCGATGAACCGCACCCTCGTGAACGAAGACGAGCCTGCGCACATGCTGCGCCGCCGTGCGTTGATGGACCCGTTCACACCCGAGGCGCTCAAGCACCATGAACCAATGGTGCGCCAGCTAGCGCGCGAGTATGTGGATCGGTTCATCGACGACGGCCGCGCCGACCTCGTCGACCAGATGCTGTGGGAAGTCCCGCTCACGGTAGCGCTGCATTTTCTCGGCGTGCCGGAAGAGGACATGGATACCTTGCGCAAGTATTCGATCGCGCACACGGTCAACACCTGGGGCCGCCCGAGGCCGGAAGAGCAGGTCGAAGTCGCGCATGCGGTCGGGAAGTTCTGGCAGTTCGCAGGCAAGGTGCTCGACAAGATGCGCGACGACCCGTCCGGTCCAGGCTGGATGCAGTACGGCATCCGCAAGCAGCAAGAACTGCCAGACGTGGTGACGGATTCCTATCTGCATTCGATGATGATGGCGGGCATCGTCGCCGCGCATGAGACGACGGCCAACGCGACCGCCAATGCGATGAAGCTGCTCTTGCAGCACCCGCAGGCATGGCGCGACATCTGCGAGGACCCGAGCCTCATTCCCAACGCCGTCGAGGAATGTCTGCGTCACAACGGATCGGTCGCGGCGTGGCGCCGCTTGGCGACGAAAGACGTCACCGTCGGCGGCATCGACATCCCAGCGGGTTCCAAGCTGCTCATTGTGACGTCCTCGGCCAATCACGATGAGCACCAGTTCGCCGATGCCGATCTCTTCGATACCCGCCGCGAGAACGCCAGCGATCAGCTCACGTTTGGCTATGGCTCGCATCAGTGCATGGGCAAGAACCTCGCGCGCATGGAGATGCAGATCTTTCTCGACGAGTTCACCCGCCGGCTTCCACACATGCGGCTTGCCGAACAGCGCTTCACGTACGTGCCGAACACGTCGTTTCGCGGGCCGGAGCATCTCCATGTGGAATGGGATCCCGCGAGGAATCCCGAGCGCCGCGATCCAGCCGTGCTGAAGCCGCGCGCATCGGTGCGGATCGGTGAGCCATCGTCGCATGCGGTGAGCCGTGCGGTGATCGTCGAGCGCGTGTCGTCGTGCGCGGATCGTATCGTGCGTGTCAGGCTCGTCTCCCCAGATGACAAGCCATTGCCGCGCTGGGCGCCGGGTTCGCATATCGACGTCATGTGCGGCGACACCGGACTCTCGCGCCAGTATTCGCTTTGTGGCGATCCGCGGGATCGCAGTGCCTTCGAGATCGCGGTGCTAAGAGAGCCGGAGAGCCGCGGCGGATCGGCCTGGATCCATGCCAACGTCAAAGCAGGTGATGTATTGAAGATCCGCGGCCCGCGTAATCACTTTCATTTTGCTGCCGATGCGCGCAAGGCGGTTTTCATCGCGGGTGGCATTGGCATCACACCGATCAGCGCGATGGCGCGAGAAGCAAAGGCTCGGGGCATCGACTACACGATTCACTACAGCGGGCGGCGCCGCGCGTCGATGGCGATGCTCGAGGAGCTGGCCACGTTGCATGGCGAACGCCTCCATGTGCACGTATCGGAAGAGGGCTCGCGCAACGATTTCGCGTCACTCTTCGCGCAACCGGACGGGCACACGCACATTTATGCATGCGGCCCGGCACGGATGCTCGAAGCGGTGGAAGCGAGTTGCGCGCATTGGCCGGAAGACGCGCTGCGCGTAGAGCATTTCGTATCGACGAAGACCACCCTCGACCCGTCGAAGGAACATGCGTTCGAGATCGAACTGAAGGACTCCGGCCTTGTGATTCCGGTCGCCGCGGATCAGACGGTGCTCGCGGCGCTGCAGCAGGCCAACATCGACGTCCAGAGTGACTGCCGAGAAGGCTTGTGCGGGTCATGCGAAGTACGGGTGCTGGCAGGCAAGGTGGACCATCGCGACATGGTGCTCACGCGCGTCGAGCGCGAGGCGCACAACCGCATGATGACATGCTGCTCGCGCTCGAGCGGCGGTGAACGGCTCGTGCTCGAACTGTAAGCATGCAGCCGCTCTGAGACTAGCGGCGCACTCCCACTATTCCAGATTCAACAGCCTTGCATACGATCGCATTTGGCGCTGGAGCGCCTGGTGCGATCGACAGGAGACACGTGATGAAGAAACGGGCCAACCTGATGTTTGCCTGCACGATCGGCACCACGCTCGAGTGGTACGACTTCTTTGCCTTTGCCGCATGCGCCGTGCTGGTGTTCGACAAGCAGTTCTTCGTTGTCGGAAATCCGCTGACGGCCACGCTGCTTTCGCTCGCGACGTTTGCGGTGGGCTTCGTTGCACGGCCGCTTGGCGGCATCGTGTTCGGCATGATTGGCGACCGCATCGGACGGCGCAAAACGCTTATCGTCAGCTTGCTGATGATGGGCGTGAGCACGTTCTGCGTTGGCCTGCTGCCCACTTATGCGTCGATCGGCCTCGCAGCGCCTTTGTTGCTCGTGTCGTTACGTATCGTGCAAGGCATTGCGGTGGGCGGCGAAGCGACCGGCGCAATCCTTATGATCGCCGAGTCGATGCCGCGCGAACAACGCGGATTCTGGACCAGCTTCACGATGTTCGCGGGTCCGCTCGCCAACGTTCTGACCGCGTTCGTGATCGGCATCGTCCAAAAAATCTACGGCGATTCTTCTTTTGTGGACTGGGCGTGGCGCATCCCGTTCTTCATTTCCGCGTTGCTCGTGCTGCTCGGTTTCTGGACGCGCCGACGCGTCGAAGAGTCGGCCGCCTTTGCGGAACTCGCCGCTTCGCACAAAACCGTCGAGCGGGCATCACTGCGCGAGGCATGTGCGAGCAACTGGCGCCAGATGTTCAAGGCGTTCTTTTTGAAAGCCGCTGAGAACACTTTCCTCTATCTGTTTTCGACGTTTGCTCTTGGACTTGCAACTGGCTACCTGAGGTTTAGCCGTCCGCAGGCGTTGTCCGCCTTGATGTGGGCATCGGCGATCGAGGTGGCGGTCATCCTCGTCGCGGCTCACGTCTCGGACCGCATCGGACGTCGGCCTGTTGTGCTGTTCGGGCTGCTCAGCAGCGCCGTCGCTGGTTGTGGGCTGTTCACGCTCGCGCCCGGCGCTGACTATGGGCATCTTCAATTGGCGCTGATCGCATGCCTGGCATGTCACGGGATCATTCTCGGGCCGATGGCGGCGTACATGGCCGAACTCTTTCCGACGCGCGTGCGCTATACCGCGCTGTCGACGAGCTATCAATTAGCGTCGGTGCTGGGCGGATCGATCGCACCTATTGTCGGAACCATGCTGGTGAGCTACACGGGTTCGGCCGGGTCCGTCGCGGGCTATGCCGCCTTCATGGCACTGCCCGCACTGGTGGCGATGTGCTTTTCGGGCGAGTCTCACAGTATGGATATCCCAGCTCCGAGGCGCGTCCACAACCCTTAAGGAACGCTGACAGTATTCCGGCGTTGTACGCAAGAATGCGGCCGAGCGGTCAGTGATCCGGAGTCGGGCGAGGCTTGAACGCGGGGGCGCCTTTCAGGCTGCGTGCACAGTCCATATACTCACGGACTGCGCTGCTCGTCTCGTCAGCTCGACTGAGTCGGACGTACTGACGCGCTTTCGTGGCGAATTTCGGCGCGTGACAAGCATGGCAATGGGCTTCTGTCAGAATAGGGCTCCGTCGTTTCGCTGACGTGTCGTTGGCAACGCGCCACGACCGACCCTCTCACAAATGCGCATTTTCGGAATAAGCCTCTACGTCATCATCGCCCTGTTCTTCGCGGTGCACGCCGTGCGCACCCAGCAGAACATGTACTGGCTGCTGATCCTGTTTCTTTTCCCTGGCCTTGGCAGCTTGGTCTACTTGTTTGTCATTTACTTGCCCGGCCTGCGCCAGTCGCGTGGGGCGAGGGCCGCAACGAGGGCCATCTCGCAGCTTGTCGATCCCAACCGAGCGGTGCGCGAGGCGCGCATGGATTTCGATCGCGCGCCGACCGTCGCGCATCGCATGCGGCTGGGTGCAGCTCTGCTCGATGCAGGAAATGCCGCCGAAGCCCTGGAGCATTACCGAGCGGCGGCCAGTGGGCCGTTCTCATCCGATCCGGCCTTACTCCAAGGGCTGGCGCGTGCGCAGTTTGCCAACGGCGAGGCTGCGGCCACGCAGGACACCTTGGAAAAACTGTTCACCGTCCATCCGATCGCTCGCCAGCAACCCGAGCCTGCCTTGCTGTACGCACGGGCCTTGGCCGCCATTGGCGCACCAAGCACACGCGCCGCGTTCGAGATGGCGCTCACTTGCGCAAGCGACGCGGCTCCCCGCTGCCTGTACGCCGATTGGCTAGCGACGCAATTCGACGACGGCGACCGCCGGCGTGCGCACGAACTTTATGCTGAGATCGTGCATGACGCCAGGCATTGGCCTCGCTACGCACGTGAACATAACAGCGAGTGGCTGCAACGCGCCCGGGCCGCCTTAAGCGGATGATTTAAGACGCTACGACCGGTAACGGCCGGTGTGCGATCTTGTCTGCTTCCGCTCGCTTGAGGCCGAGCGTTTGCAGCACGATGAGCGCTGCACGCTCGGGGAGGTCCTTGCTGCCAAGTCCGAG
>CAYPWK010000014.1:0-1972 GCA_964414365.1 uncultured Burkholderia sp. | reverse complement strand
TTTTTTAGCTTGGCAGCTTCGGGCCCCGCGGGCGAATCGAGCGCGAGTTCGGCTGCGATAGCCACGAGTACGGTTCCCCCTACTGAAAGCATCGTCACGAGGGGATCCGCAATCGGGAAACGATTAGCTGCGATGCCTTTTTCGATGTCCCTCAACAGCCGTTGACCGAGACCACGGGTTAGCGCCCGCAACGAGAAGCCCTCACGTATCAAAAACTGTCCCCATACGGGCTCCCGCCGTGCGCGCAGGATCGTGTGGCGCACGGACACCGAAATCACTTCCGCCGGATCGGACAGATCGCTGGCGAGGCGATCGAGTTGATCGGCGAAATCCTCGAACACCCAGTCGGTGAGCGCGGCATAAATCGCCTCTTTGGATTCGAAATGGTTATAAAACGAGCCGAAGCCGACGTCCGCGGCTTCGGTGATTTCGTTGATGGCAACACCCTCCATCCCTTTCTGGGCCATCAGGTTCAGGGCGGCTTCCAGCAGTCTGGCGCGCGTTTCGCGTTTTCGGCGTGCGCCGCGCGGCTCGCGTTCTTCTGCGACCGGGGCGGATTGCACCTGCGCTCCCGCGGCGGGGCGCTTGGCCGCGCGGCGAGTCGGGGAATTCGGCATAGCTTGTCCAGGGTACTGTGAAACGCAAGTATATTCTCGGATGTCATGAGCGACAAAGCGGTCATTGGTGACCGTAATATCATCAATCGGCTCGGTGGCAACCGGATAACTGCGAAGATGAGCTGCTGCTGAAGACGGGGCGGACCCTCGGCGGGCCGAGGGGCGCCGTGTTCCGCTTCACGGCGCCACCAGCGCATACCAGAGCCGGCTGTTATGGAACGACGAGCAGAGGCGGGGGCGGGGCGAGCAACTATGATTTACACGTCATGATTGATGATATTATCGGCGTCGTGCTGTCTGGATGCGAGGCTGAATCTATGTCGAGTTGTGACTGGCTTTGCGGCAGGAAAGCGAAACGCCTGACCCGCGAGCAACGAAAGGACCAGACGCGCGAGCGGCTGATCGTGGCTGCGCGGACGATGTTCATCAAGAAGGGCTATGCCGACACGAGTGTGGAAGACGTTGCGGTGGCGGCGGGCTATACGCGCGGGGCGTTCTACTCGAACTTCGGCACCAAGGCGGAACTGCTGATCGAAGTGCTGCGTCGCGAGCACGACTCAACGTGCGCCCTTTTCCAGTCGATCATGAACGAGAGCAACGCGCATACGGAGACCGAGGCGCGCGCGCCCGCCTGTTGGAGTGCGCTCGTTCGCGATGACGATTGCTTTCCGGTCTGGGTAGAGGCAGCGCTGCTCGCGAGCCGCGACCCCACATTCCACGCACAGTTCAACGCTCTCAGAAACGAAAGACGCGATCAGATCGCCGTCTATATTCGCGCCTTATCGGCGCACCTCAGCACCGGGTTGCCGATGCCGGCCGAAACGCTGGCGCTCGGGCTGGCAAGCTTGTGCGACGGTGTGCAGGTCGCGCGCATGTGCAATCCGCAGCAGGTGACTGGGAATGTGGCCGAAGCGGTATTCGCCCGGTTCTTCTGGGGGGCGATCGCCCGCTGAGCGCAGCGCTGTGCAGGGCGTTCCCCTCACGAGCGCCGCGTTAAACCGATAAGGCGACCATGGACTGCTTTTGTCGCTCTTCGCTCAATACTCCGCGACAAGCATGTAGCCAACGCCCCAGACCGTACGGATTTTCCGCGGTGTCGACGCGTCGGTTTCGATCACCTGTCGAAGGACCTGCACATCCACGATCTCCTGATGTCGGCCGAGCAACAGCCGGCCCAACCGTGATCGAATTGACTAGGCAACTCGCAGACGGCTCCATGGGGCACATCTGTATCCAGTGTTGTTCAAGCGCAGAGCGACCTGAATTGCGTCGCCGGCGCTTCACCCGTCGGTCAAGCAAGCCGATAAACGCTAGATGCCGTCCCGCGAAACAACGCCGTACGTTCATCAGCGCTT
>CAYPWK010000013.1:24676-30268 GCA_964414365.1 uncultured Burkholderia sp. | reverse complement strand
GGCAGCGTCGTCTTCACGCCGTCGATGCGCATTTCGGAAATCGCGCGGTGCATGCGCGCCATTGCTTCTTCGCGCGTATTTCCCCATGCAATCACCTTTGCCAGCAGCGAATCGTAGTAGGGCGGAATGCGATACCCGGTGTAGAGGTGGCTGTCGACGCGAATGCCGGGCCCGCCCGGCACATGGAAGTTTTGAATCACCCCAGGGCTCGGCGCGAAGCCCATGTCGGGATCTTCGGCGTTGATGCGGCACTCGATGGCGTGCCCCGACAAATGCACGTCAGACTGTGCGATCGAGAGGGGCACGCCCTGCGCGATGCGAATCTGCTCCTTTACGATATCCATGCCCGTCACCAGTTCGGTCACAGGATGCTCGACCTGCACGCGCGTGTTCATTTCCATGAAGTAAAAGCGGCCGGTGCTGCCATCGAGAATGCATTCGATCGTGCCCGCGCTCTTGTATCCGACGTGCTTGCAAAGCCGCACCGCGGCTTCGCCGATCTGTGAACGCATTGCATCGTCGAGCACGGGCGACGGACTTTCCTCGAGAAGCTTTTGGTTGCGTCGTTGTATCGAGCAATCGCGCTCGCCGAGATGCAGTACGTTGTCGCCGTCGGACAAGACCTGGATTTCGATATGGCGGATGGCGGTCAGGTACTTCTCGATGTAAATCGAATCGTCGTTGAACGCTGCCTTTGCTTCTCGAGCGGCGTCCCGGTATTGCGTCGGGAGATCGTTTGCCGACCAGACGACTCGCATCCCACGTCCGCCCCCGCCGGCGGTCGCCTTCAATATGACGGGAAAGCCGAGGCTTTCGGCGACGGCCTTCGCTTCAACGACGTCGCTCACGGTGCCCTTCGAACCGGGGGTGGTGGGCACGCCGGCCTCGTCTGCCATGCGCCTTGCCATCGCCTTGTCACCCATCAGCGAAATGACGCGCGACGGGGGACCGATGAACGTGACACCCTCTTTCTCGCACAGTCCTGCGAAATGCGCATTTTCCGAGAGGAAGCCGTAGCCTGGATGGATGGCATCGGCGCCATGGATCACCGCGGCCGACACAATGAACTCGGCGTTCAGATAGCTTTGTCCGGACCGCGGCGGGCCGATGCATACAGCTCGATCGGCGAGCCTTACCGCTAGCGAATCGCGATCAGCTTCCGAATAGACTTGCACGGTTTCAAGCCCGAGCTCACGACATGCGCGGATGATGCGCACGGCAATCTCGCCGCGATTGGCAATCAGCACGCGCTTGATGGGTTTCGCAGTCGTCGTCACGCTTTCGCTTCCAACTGTCCGTAAAAATCTGAGGGATAGGCGGAGCAGCACTTAGGCCGGATCCACGACCATCAGTACCTGCCCATATTCAACGGGCTCGCTGTCGCCGACGAGGATGTGCGTCACCGTCCCTTTCTGACCGGCCGGGATCGAGTTCATGAGCTTCATGACTTCAATGATGCACACGGTGGTGTCGGCATCCACTTGCTGCCCCACCTCCACGAACGGTCGCGCACCGGGTTCCGATGCGCGATAGAACATGCCCACCATCGGCGACTTGATCAGCACGGCGCCTGGCGGAAATGCAAGCGGTGCAGCGTGCGTGGCCTGGGCGGTATCCGATTCGCGCTTGAGCGGGTCCGTGACGATTTCGCCTCCGCCAACGTGGCCGTGCCGTTGGCGCGAGGCCGGCTCTTGATCGGGCGCAGCGGCAGCCACTGCGTTACCGGGAACCGCGGGTGGCGTCGCCGTCCGTGCGGCGTCTGGTGAGCGCGCCGCTGTTTGGCTCAGCGCCGCGCTCGGCGCTGCGCCGGCAGCCGCGCCGCGCTTGAGGTCAACTTCGAGATCCCCCAGCTTCACGTGAAATTCCCCGAACTGCGAAGTGGACTTGATCAGTTCGACGAGTTCCAACAGATCTCGATAGGTCATGGTTTCGTTGCTCACGGCAGGCCTTCCCCTGATCGAAAACCGGCTCATCTGCGGCAGTGGCGATGGGGCCGGATTTCATTGAACGAAATAATCTGTTCCTGTCGTCAAAATCATTGCATGTGCGATGCATGATTGCAATAATGGAATGCAAGATTTCACTGGTCGAGAAGCTAAGGAGATTCCCTATGTCGGAGCCCGTCATCATCACCGTTGCAATTACGGGAGCGCTGCCGCGCAAGAAGGACAATCCGGCCGTACCCGTGACGCCGTCGGAGCAGATCGAATCGACGCATGAAGCGTTCGAGGCAGGCGCCTCCATCGTTCATATTCACGTGCGCAACCCGGACGAAACGCCGAGCTCGGATCCAGAGCTTTATGGAAAGGTGCAGGAGGGGATTCGTATGCACTGCCCCGGCATGATCGTCCAGTTTTCGACGGGCGGACGCGGCCGCGATCAGGCGGCCCGCGGCGCGATGTTGCACCTGAAACCGGATATGGCTTCCCTTGCGACCGGCTCGGTCAACTTCCCGAACGGCATCTACGAGAATCCGCCCGACTTCGTCGAGGGCTTGGCGAAAACGATGCTCGAAAACGGCATCAAGCCTGAGATCGAAGTGTTCGACCTCGCCATGCTCTATAGTGCGGCCAAGCTCGCCAAGGCAGGGCTTATCAGCGATCGGCCTCACGTGCAATTCGTCATGGGCGTGCCCAATGCAATGCCTGCGCGGCGCTCGATTTTTGATTTCCTGCGCTCGGAGCTCAAGGATGTTTTGCCTGGCGCGACCTGGGTCGCCGCCGGCATTGGCCGCCATCAATGGGATGTCAATCAGTGGTGCCTGGCCGAAGGCGGCCATTGCCGGACCGGCCTCGAAGACAACTTACGTTTTGACGAAACGCGCCTGGCCGCAAGCAACGCCGAACTCGTCGGTAAGATCGTGGAGGCATGTTCGCGTTTTGACAGAAGGCCGGCGACTGCGGCCGAAGCGCGTGCGATATTGGGACTGCGCGCACAGGCGTGATCGCAGGGAAACGTTAGCCGTCGCGACGCCGTCATCGCGAAGCACTCGAGCAGCAAATCGATATGAATCTTCATGCCCTGGAAACCAATCAAACGTTGCACGAGCAGCCGGATACTGACCCGAGGGTCAGTCGATCCGGTCGCTCGAATTGCTGGACGTTAAAGGAAGCGCTAGCTCTGTTCGAGCTCCCTTTCGCTGACCTTATCCACCGTGCCCAGACGACGCATCGACAACATTTCGACGCCAATACCGTCCAGCTTTCTACGCTGCTGTCGATCAAGACCGGCGGATGCCCGGAAGATTGCGCGTACTGCCCACAATCGGCGCGCTATGACACGGGATTGACAGCGGAAAAGCTCGTCGACACGAGCGCCGTCGTGGCGGCGGCGAAACGCGCCCGGCAGGGCGGTGCAACGCGCTTTTGCATGGGCGCCGCCTGGCGCTCTCCGAAGCCCCACCAACTCGAATCCGTGATGCAGATGGTGCGCGAGGTGAAGGCGCTAGGCCTCGAGACCTGCGTGACCCTTGGCATGCTGCGGGAGGGTCAAGCAGAACAGTTGAAGGAGGCGGGACTCGATTACTACAACCACAATCTCGACACGTCGCCGGACTTCTACGGCCACATCATCACGACTCGCTGCTACCAGGATCGCCTCGATACGCTCGGGCGCGTCCGGGCGGCCGGCATCAAGGTCTGTTGCGGCGGCATCGTCGGTCTCGGCGAGTCGCGGGAGCAGCGCGCAGGGCTGCTTGTCGAGATCGCGAACCTCGATCCTTATCCCGAGTCGGTGCCAATCAACAATCTGGTAAAGGTGGCCGGCACACCGCTCGCCGACAACCCCGAATTGGACCCGTTCGAGTTCGTGCGAACTGTCGCCGCCGCGCGCGTCATGATGCCGCGCGCAACAGTGCGCCTTTCGGCAGGGCGCGAGGCGATGGGTGAAGCGATTCAAGCGTTGTGTTTCCTCGCCGGCGCTAACTCGATCTTTTTTGGCGACAAGCTTTTGACGACCCCTAATCCGCAAACGCAAGGAGACCTCGCGCTGCTTGCGCGGCTTGGGATGCGAGCGGTGCGCGAAACCGATTGAATAACAGAGGGACGGGACACCGATGAAAGTGCGTGCTCGTGTAACGGGGCAAGCCGGGACTAAGAGGCCCGTGACATACAATGGGGGCTTTTCGGGATTTTCCTCGTCGGATTTCATGGGCATCAAAGAAGAAGCGAAGTCGGAATCCACGGCCCTGCGGGCATTTTCTGTACTCGAATATGTCGTCAAGGCCGGCGTCCCTGTTTCTCTGGACGACGCCACGCACGGATGCGATCTGCCCAAGCCCACTGTCTATCGCATACTGTCGATGCTTCACGAGGCGGATCTGCTTCAGCGCGACCCGCTTAGCAAGCGTTACATCGTCGGGCCTCGCATGTCGAAACTCGCCATCGAGGTGATGCAGCACTCGACGCTTCGCGCGCAATGCCATGGAGTCTTGCAAGAGCTCGTCGACGAGATCGGCGAAAGCTGCAACCTCACCATGCTCGACGGCAACGAGGTGCTCTATACAGACCGCGTCGAGACACCGTTGCCGCTGCGCCTTCATCTCGAGCCCGGCACTCGCGTGCCGCTCCATTGCACGGCGAGCGGGAAGATATTCCTGAGCCACCTGAGCGAAAAACAGATTCATCGGCTGCTTGGCAAGGCGCCGCTCACTCGCTATACCGACAAGACGATTACCGATCCAGAGAAGCTCAAGGAGGAGCTCAAGAGGACCAGACAAACAGGTGTTGGCACGCACGATAGCGAGTTGTTCGATGCGTCCGTTGCTATCGCCGTACCTATTGCAGATCCGAATGGCCGGGTATATGCGGCCCTGGCCATCCATGCGCCGTCGGCGCGCATGACCATTGAGTCCGCGATGAAACACGTGCCCACCCTGCAGCGCGCGGCCGAGGTCATCGCGTCGATTCTGACGCCCGCGGTGCCAACCGCGGAAAAGACAATCGATTCAATGCGCCGCCGAGGCAGCCGCGCCGGCGGCACCCCCGCCCGCGCGCTCGGGCCGCGTGATCCAGATGAGCGCAATCAGCACGATGAAGACGACGGACGATAGATAGAAGAGGTCGTTGACGGCGAGCTGCGCCGCCTGTTGCGTCACGAGACGGTCAAAGAGCCCATACTGCTGCGAGGGGTTGATGCCCGTCGCTGCGCCCATTTGCGTCATCGATTGCGCGAACGTCGGATCCAATGCGCTCGCGCGCTCGGTGAGATGGGCGTGATGAAAGCTTGTCCGATGGTCCCAAGCGGTCGTGAAGATCGACGTGCCGATGCCGCCGCACATGATGCGGACGAAGTTCGATAGGCCCGACGCGGCCGGAATCCGATGACCGGGCAAACCGGAGAGTGTGATCGAAACGAGCGGAATGAAAAACCCCGCCATCGCGATGCCTTGCACGAGCGTCGGCAGCGTGAGCGACCACGTATCGACGCCCGTCGTATAGCGCGAGCGCATCCAGAAGCAAAGCGCGAAGACGCAGAAAGCAGCCGTCGCGATCTTGCGCGGATCGGTGCGCGGCAGGAACTTGCCTGTCACCGGCGAGAGCAGGATTGCGAAGACGCCCACGGGCGCCATGACGAGACCGGCGTCGGTCGCCG
>CAYPWK010000013.1:8589-24666 GCA_964414365.1 uncultured Burkholderia sp. | reverse complement strand
GCAGCAGCACGAGGTTGCCGAAGTAGAGGCCGTAGCCGACCGACAGCGCGATCGTGCCGCCCGTGAAATTGCGCTTCCAGAACAGAGACAGATCGACCACGGGATGCTCGGCCGTCAGCTCCCAGACGACGAAGAACGCGAAGCCGATCAGCGCCGTCAGCGCGAGTGCGACGATCGTCGTCGAGGAAAACCAGTCGAGGTCCTTGCCCTTGTCGAGCATCACCTGCAGTGAGCCGACCCACACGACGAGCAGCCCCAGCCCCACCGAATCGATCGGCGCTTTTTTGATGGTGGACTCGCGCTTGCGGAAGATCGCCCACGTCGCGATGGCCGCGACAATGCCGACGGGAATGTTGACGTAGAAAATCCAGGGCCACGAGATGTTGTCGGATATCCAGCCGCCGAGGATTGGCCCCGCGACGGGCGCGATCAGCGTCGTCATCGACCACATGGAGAGCGCCAGTGGTGCCTTCGCGCGCGGGTAGCTCGCGAGCAGCAGTGTTTGCGAGAGCGGGATCATCGGACCGGCCACGGCGCCCTGAATCACGCGAGATAGAAGCAGGAAGGGCAGCGTCGGCGAAAGGCCGCACATCCACGATGAGACAACGAACAGAACGATCGACGCGAGAAAGAGCCGCACTTGCCCAATGCGGTCGGTCAGCCAGCCCGTGAGCGGAACGGAGATCGCATTGGCGACGGCGAACGACGTGATGACCCAGGTGCCTTGATCCGACGAAACGCCGAGGTCGCCCGAAATAGTCGGGATCGACACGTTCGCGATCGACGTGTCGAGCACGTTCATGAACACGGCGAGCGAGACGGCGACAGTGCCGATCGCGAGCTGCGCACCGCTTAACGGCGGATGCGTGACTTGCTGTTGAGCCATTGCGCTTTCTCTCTTTTCGGATATCGGTTCGCTCGCCGGCTTACATCAATGACGCGCCGCTCGCGACCTTGGCGGCCGTCCCGCGCGTTGCGGGCGTCTTCGCCTGGGCCGCTGCCGGGACGTTCGCGTTGGGGCCGGCGTTCTCGGCGATGATGCGTGCGATCTCGGCATCGGCCTGGTCGCCGTACTTCTTGAACACATCAGTCTGATAGACGGTGTTCTGAGCGTTGCCGAGCTGGCTGCCGCCCTCGTTCTTGATGTCGACGTCGACCTGCATCGAGAGGCCGATACGCAGCGGATGGTCCTGCAGCTCCTTAGGATCGAGCGCGACGCGGACGGGGAGGCGCTGCACGACCTTGATCCAGTTGCCGGTCGCGTTTTGCGCGGGCAGCAGCGAGAACGCAGAGCCCGTGCCGGCCGAGAACCCGACGACGGTGCCGTGATAGACGACGGACGAGCCATATACGTCTGCGGTCAGCGTCACCGGCTGGCCGATGCGCATGTGCTTCAGCTGCACTTCCTTGAAGTTGGCGTCGACCCATAGCGAATTGAGCGGCACGATCGCCATGAGCGGCGTGCCCGGCGACACGCGCTGGCCGACTTGCACGGATCGCTTCGCGACATAGCCGGTCACGGGCGCCGGCAGCGTGTTGCGCGCGTTGTTCAGATACGCGTCGCGCACCTTCGCTGCGGCCGCGAGCACGTTCGGGTGTGTCGAAATCGACGTATTCGAGGTCAGCGCGCGGTTTGAGGCGAGTTGTTGCTGGGCACCGTCGAGCGCGGCCTGAGCGGCCTTGACGGCATCGCGCGCATGCGAGATTTCTTCCTGCGATACGGCACCCGTCTGCGCGACGGTCAGACGGCGGCGCAAATCGTCCTGCGCGCGCGAAAGATCGGCCTGGCGTTCCGCGATCTGCGCCCGGTACTGATCGTTGTTGACGAAGAGGCCCCGGACCTGGCGTACCATCTGCGCCAGATTCGCCTCGGCCTGCTCCAGCGCGACGCGCGCATCGGCGCCGTCGAGCACGACGACCGGATCGCCGACTTTGACGTTCTGCGTATCGTCGGCATTGACGGCGATGACGGTCCCGGTCACCTGCGGCGTGATTTGTACAACGTTGCCGTTGACGTAGGCGTCGTCAGTCGCTTCGTGGAACCGGGCGACGAGGAAGTAGTAAAGGCCGTACGCGATGGCGGCGACGATGATGACAACAACGAGCAACGTCATCAGCAGCCTGCGCTTTCCGTTGCCGGGCAGCGGCGTTTGCGCTTTAGCGGGCGCGGCGGTTTGTTGGGTCTCGCTCATTGAAATACTCTCCGGTTCTCGTATCTTCTCTGGTCTTATCTCATCAATTCGACGCAGTAGCCGTGGCCGTCGCCGAAGCCGCGACGGCGGTTGGCGCTTGAGCGGGTGCCCCCGTCCGCTGCGAAGCGGCAACGGGAACCGCCACGCCGGCCGCTTGCGCCTCGAAGCCGCCGCCGAGCGCTCTGATCAGCGCAAGCTGCAGATCGCGCCGGCGCATCTTGAGGTTCGTCAGCGTTTGCTCCGCGGCGAGCCGGTTGTCGTCGGCGGTCAGCACCTGCAACTGCGGCGACAGGCCGGCCTTGTAGCGGATCACGGCGAGCCGGTATGCCTCCGTCGAAGCGTCGAGCGCGCGCTGTGCGTCGCCCATTTCACGGTCGATCGCGCGGATCGACGCCACTTGCGTCGCCACGTCGGAAAGCGCGTTGACGAGCGTCTGGTTGTAGTTCGCCACATCGAGCTCGAAGTCGGCGTAGCGGCCCTTCAATTGCGCGCGCAATGCCCCCGCGTCGAAGATCGGCAAGTGAACGGCGGGCCCCGCCTGAATCTGCCGGCTCGCGCTCATCAGAAAGCGGCTCCACCCGAACGCGTCGAAGCCGAACGCCGCGGACAGGTTGATGTCGGGGAAGAATTCCGCTTTCGCCTCCTTCACGTCGTGCAGCGCCGCTTCGATTTGCCAGCGGGCCGCGACGATGTCCGGCCGACGCGAAACGAGATCGGCGGGCAGGTTGTCGGGCAGCGCCACGACGCCACCCGGCGAAAGCAGGGGCTCCGCGATCTGCAGCCCGCGGTCGGGCCCTTTGCCGAGCAGCGCCGCCAACTGGTAACGCACCGAAGTGATCTGGCCGTCGAGGTCGGAGAGGGTGGTCTGGCTCGTCGCGATGTTGCCGAGCGCCGTCTGCTTTTCGACGTTCGTGTCGAGGCCGGCCGTGACGCGCCCATTCGTGATCTCGCCGACATCCTTGCGATTGGCGATCTCGCGCGCCGCGATGTCGCGCAATGCGTAGAGCTGTGCCAACTGGTTATAGGTCCTCGCCACGGACGAAGCAAGCGTGATCCGCGCCTCTTGCAACTCGGCCTCGGCGGCCTTTTCCTGCGAGACGGCCGACTCGAGCCGCGCACGATTCTTGCCCCATAGATCGAGGTCCCACGATGCGCTCGCAAGCAGGTTGTTTTCGGTGAACCAGCCTCCGCCGAAGGGCGGCGGATAAAGACCGTTTGCGGAAAAACGCTGGCGCGTGTACGAGTAGCTCCCGTTCACTTTCGGCGAGAGATTCGAGCGCGAGCTTTCGATGAAGGACTGAGCGTTGGCGATGCGCGCCTGCGCTTGAGCGATCGAAGGATTGCCCTCGAGCGCTTCGGCAATCAGCTTCGGCAGTTGCGGATCGCCGAACTGCCCCGCCCAGTCGAGCGACGGCCATTGGCCGCCCTCGGACGGCAGGCTTTGCCGGGTCTCGAGGCTCGAGGGCGACGCGGGAGACTTGTCGCTCTTGATACCGGCGTAGTTCGCGCAGGCGGCGAGCGCCAGCATGGCTGCCGCGGACGCCACGGCGGCAGCCGCGCGGCGACGGCCGAACCGACGTGACGACTGCTGAAGAAATGTCATGGCACGGCCTTTGGCTTGTTCCGGTTGAAATGAGATCATCGACATAACCACTTCTTCTTATCTGGACGACATCAAAACTGTCTGCCGAAGCGTCGACGGCCGGCTTGCGCGCCGGCCTCGCCCGAAGAACCCGAGATGGCCGAGCTAGCGCGACGGCTCGATCGGCTCGCCCGTGTTCGCGAGAATGCGCCTCAGCATCTTCTTCAGGACTCCGACTTCCTCCGGCGTAAAGCCGGAGAGGGCCATTTCCATCACTTCGCCAAAAAGGTCCGGCATGCGCGCAGCGATCGCATGGCCTTCGGGCGTGAGCTCGAGATGCACGGCCCGGCGGTCCTCGCTGCTCCGTACGCGCGAGATGAGCTTGCGTTTTTCGAGGCGATCGATGAGCCGCGTGACCGCGCTCGCGTCGATGCCGTAGTGCCGGGCAAGATCGGCGGCAAGCTGGCAACGGCCCGTGCCGATCATGAAAAGCATGCTTCCCTGCGTACTCGTGATACCGAGCTCGCTCATCGTGCGCTGCGTCACGAGGTTCGAAATATTGGACTTCGTGCGCGCGATCAAATACCCGACCGCTTCCTCGAGCTGGAACTCGCAGACGACGCGCGGCAGGGGACTCGACGAATTCGCCATGTCAGTGTTCATGAAGTTGCAATAGTTGACTAGGCATGATTTTAGTCAAAAAAAGCCTGCCTCGGCAAGTATTTCATTGCACGAGCGCAGCTAAGAAGCGCGTCCGCGGCCACGGAGGGTGTTAAGCAAACGCTGAGGAGCGCTATTTTCGCAGGTTCTTTGAAAGTTTGCTCGCAACTGGGCGGCAATACCCTTGTGCCGAAGCAATCGACAATCGCCGTCACGAGCGCGTGCTATACTTTCGAGTTCTCCAAAGTGCGCGCGAGAACCGTCGCGCGCGCAACCTTCCAGATCCGCTTTATGACCCGCGCCCTTCGCAACATCGCAATCATTGCCCACGTCGACCACGGCAAGACCACGCTCGTCGACCAGCTGCTCCGCCAATCGGGCACGTTCCGCGAAAACCAGCAGGTTGCGGAGCGTGTGATGGACTCCAACGACATCGAGCGCGAGCGAGGTATCACGATCCTCGCGAAGAACTGCGCGGTCGAATACGAGGGCACGCACATCAACATCGTCGATACGCCGGGCCACGCCGATTTCGGCGGCGAGGTCGAGCGCGTGCTGTCGATGGTCGATTCGGTCCTCCTGCTCGTCGATGCCGTCGAAGGCCCGATGCCGCAGACCCGCTTCGTGACCAAGAAAGCGCTCGCACTCGGCTTGAAGCCAATCGTCGTCGTCAACAAGATCGACCGGCCCGGCGCGCGCATCGATTGGGTCATCAATCAGACTTTCGACCTTTTCGACAAGCTCGGCGCGACGGAGGACCAGCTCGATTTTCCGATCGTCTACGCGTCGGGCCTGAACGGCTACGCGTCGCTCGACGCGAGCGCGCGCGAGGGCGACATGCGTCCGCTTTTCGAGGCGATTCTCGAGCACGTGCCGGTCCGCCCGGCCGATCCCGATGCGCCGCTGCAGCTGCAGATTACGTCGCTCGATTACTCGACGTACGTGGGCCGCATCGGCGTCGGCCGCATCACGCGCGGGCGGATCAAGCCGGGCCAGCCGGTCGTCGTGCGATTCGGCCCCGAAGGCGAGGTCCTGAACCGCAAGATCAATCAGGTCCTGTCGTTCAAGGGGCTCGAGCGCGTGCAAGTCGAAGAGGCCCAGGCGGGCGACATCGTGCTCGTGAACGGCATCGAGGATATCGGCATCGGCGCGACGATCTGCGCGCCCGAGACGCCTGAGGCGTTGCCGATGATCACGGTGGACGAGCCGACGCTGACGATGAACTTTCTCGTCAATTCGTCGCCGCTCGCGGGCAAGGAGGGCAAGTTCGTCACCAGCCGCCAGATTCGCGACCGCCTGATGCGCGAGCTCAACCACAACGTGGCGCTGCGCGTGCGCGACACGGGCGACGAAACGGTCTTCGAAGTGTCGGGTCGCGGCGAGTTGCACCTCACGATCCTCGTCGAGAATATGCGCCGCGAGGGCTACGAGCTGGCCGTCTCGCGCCCGCGCGTGGTGATGCATGAGGTGGACGGCGTCAAGCACGAGCCGTACGAGCTGCTCACCGTCGACGTCGAGGACGGCCATCAGGGCGGCGTCATGGAAGAGCTCGGCCGCCGCAAGGGCGAGCTGCAGGACATGGCCTCGGACGGCCGTGGCCGTACGAGGCTCGAGTACCGAATTCCGGCGCGCGGGCTGATCGGCTTTCAAGGCGAATTCATGACGCTTACGCGCGGCACGGGCTTGATGAGCCATGTGTTCGACGAGTATGCGCCCGTCAAGGAAGGCACGCTCGGCGAGCGGCGCAACGGCGTGCTCATTTCGCAGGACGATGGCGCGGCCGTCGCGTATGCACTCTGGAAGCTGCAGGACCGCGGGCGCATGTTCGTGAAGCCCGGCGATCCGCTCTACGAGGGCATGATCATCGGCATTCATAGCCGCGATAACGATCTCGTCGTCAATCCGATCAAGGGCAAGCAGCTCACGAACGTGCGCGCCTCGGGCACGGATGAAGCCGTTCGACTCGTGCCGCCGATTCAGCTGACGCTCGAATACGCGGTGGAGTTTATCGACGACGACGAACTGGTCGAAGTGACGCCGCAATCCATCCGCCTGCGCAAGCGCTATCTGAAGGAGCACGAGCGTCGCCGGGCGAGTCGAGAGGCTGTGCTCGACTGACTATCTTCCGCTTAATACACGCGAAAATGACACAAAAGCCGCTTCTTGAAGCGGCTTTTGTCGTTTGCGAAGCACAGCTGTGCCGATCTGGAACACCCGTTCTGTGCTATGCTGCGCGTTGCTAGTTTTAGGTCCTTCCAAGCAAGACTTGATTCGCGCAATCCGCTAAACGGTCAGGCCGTGTCGCGGAAGGTTGAGTAACCCGCTATTTCTCGAGAAGCTCGAAGAAAAGTGAGCGTAAATATGATGAAGCAATTTCAGCTGAACTCGTATCTGTTCGGCGGCAATGCCCCGTACGTCGAGGAGCTGTACGAGCAGTACCTGGACAATCCGGCCTCCGTGCCGGACAACTGGCGCGGCTATTTCGACGCGTTGCAGAACGTTCCTGCCTCGGACGGCACGAACGCGAGCGACGTGGCTCACGGCCCCATCGTCGAATCGTTCGCCCAGCGCGCAAAGGCCAACGCGTTCATCCCACGCGAGGCCGGGGAAAATCTGTCCACCGCGCGAAAGCAAGTCCACGTTCAGTCCCTCATCAGCGCCTATCGCTTCCTCGGCTCGCAATGGGCCAATCTCGATCCCCTGAAGCGGCGCGAGCGCCCGTCGATCCCCGAGCTCGAACCCGCGTTCTACGATTTCACCGAAGCAGACCTCGACCAGACGTTCAGCGCCGGTAACCTTTATTTCGGCTTCGAACAGGCGTCGCTGCGCGAAATCGTGAAAGCGCTGCGCGACACCTACTGCGGCACCATCGGCGCCGAGTTCATGTACGTGAGCGATCCCGAGCAGAAGCGCTGGTGGCAGGAGCGCCTCGAATCGACGCGTGCAACCCCGAATTTCCCGATTGAGAAGAAAAAGCACATTCTCAACCGCCTGACGGCCGCCGAAGGCCTCGAACGCTATCTGCATACGCGCTATGTCGGCCAGAAGCGCTTCTCGCTCGAAGGCGGCGAGAGCTTCATCGCGGCCATGGACGAAGTCGTCCATCATGCTGGTGCGCAGGGCGTGCAGGAGATCGTCATTGGCATGGCGCACCGCGGCCGCCTCAACGTGCTCGTGAACACGCTCGGCAAGATGCCGTCCGATCTTTTCGCCGAATTCGAAGGCAAGCATGTCGACGATCTGCCGGCCGGCGACGTGAAGTATCACAAGGGCTTCTCGTCCGACGTCGCGACCGAAGGCGGCCCTGTGCATCTGTCGCTTGCGTTCAACCCGTCGCACCTCGAAATCGTCAATCCTGTCGTCGAAGGATCGGCGAAGGCGCGCATGGACCGCCGCGGCGACGATCAGGGCACGCAAGTGCTGCCCGTGCAGATTCACGGCGACGCCGCTTTCGCGGGCCAGGGCGTCGTGATGGAAACGCTGAACCTCGCGCAGACGCGCGGCTACGGCACGCACGGCACGGTGCACATCGTCATTAACAATCAGATCGGCTTCACAACGTCCGATCCGCGCGACGCGCGCTCGACGCTCTACTGCACGGACGTCGTCAAGATGATCGAAGCGCCCGTGCTGCATGTGAACGGCGACGATCCCGAAGCCGTCGTGCTGGCAACGCGGCTCGCGATCGATTTCCGGATGCAGTTCCACAAGGATGTGGTCGTCGACATCGTCTGCTTCCGCAAGCTCGGCCACAACGAGCAAGACACGCCGGCCGTCACGCAGCCGCTGATGTACAAAAAGATCGCGCAGCACCCGGGCACGCGCGCGCTCTACGCGGAAAAGCTCGTGCAACAGGGCGTGATTACGGCGGAAGACGCCGATGGCTTCGTGAAGGCCTATCGCCAGGCGATGGACCAGGGCCATCATACGGTTGACCCGGTGCTCTCCAACTACAAGAGCAAGTATGCGGTCGACTGGATGCCGTTCCTGAACCGCAAATGGACCGACGCGGCCGATACCGCCGTGCCGCTCGCCGAGTTGAAGCGCCTCGCCGAGCGCATCACAACGGTCCCCGACAACTTCAAGGTGCACCCGCTCGTCGAGCGCGTCATCAACGATCGTCGCGCAATGGGCCGCGGCGAAGCGCCGCTCGACTGGGGCATGGGCGAGCATCTCGCCTACGCGTCGCTCGTGGCTTCGGGCTACGCCGTGCGGCTCACGGGTCAGGATTCGGGCCGCGGCACGTTCACGCACCGTCACGCGGTGCTGCACGACCAGAATCGCGAGCGCTGGAACGACGGCACGTATATCCCGCTGCAAAACGTCGCTGACGGCCAGGCCAAATTCACGGTCATCGACTCCGTGCTCTCCGAGGAAGCCGTGCTTGGCTTCGAATACGGCTACTCGACGGCCGAGCCGAATACGCTCGTCGCATGGGAAGCGCAGTTCGGCGATTTCGCGAACGGTGCGCAGGTCGTGATCGACCAGTTCATCTCGTCGGGCGAGGTCAAGTGGGGCCGGGTCTCGGGCTTGACGATGCTGTTGCCGCACGGCTACGAAGGGCAGGGCCCGGAGCACTCGTCGGCACGCATGGAGCGCTATCTGCAGCTTTGCGGCGAGCACAACATGCAAGTCGTGCAGCCGACAACGCCGGCGCAGATCTTCCACTTGCTGCGCCGTCAGATGATCCGCCTCTTCCGCAAGCCGCTCATCGTCTTCACGCCGAAGTCGCTGCTGCGTCACAAGGAAGCCGTCTCGGATCTGTCGGAGCTCGCGAGCGGGGCGTTCCAGACGGTCATCGGCGAAGTCGATGCGGGCATCGACGTGAAGAAGGTGAAGCGCGTGCTCGTTTGCTCGGGCCGTGTCTACTACGACCTCGTCGCGCATCGCCGCGAAGCAAAGGCAAACGACGTCGCGATCGTCCGTGTCGAGCAGCTCTATCCGTTCGCGCACAAGCAGTTCGAAGCTGAAATCAAGAAGTACGATAACGCCACGGAAGTGGTGTGGGTGCAAGACGAGCCGCAAAACCAAGGCCCGTGGTTCTACATCGAGCACCACTTGAGGGAAGGCATGAAGGAAGGACAGAAGCTGGCTTACAGCGGACGTCCGGCTTCGGCCTCGCCGGCGGTCGGCTACTACGCGAAGCACTATGAGCAACAGAAGGCGCTGGTCGAAGGCGCGTTCGGCCGCTTGAAGAGCGCACAGGTCGCTAAATAACGATATGAACCGAATCGGGAAAGCGTTGAGCGCTTTCCCGTGTCGCTTGGCGCACCCGCGAATGGGCAGGTGGCGCAACCGTCACGGATCCGATTCGCACGCCCACACTAGATACGAAGTTTCAGGAAAATCAAATGGCTATTGTTGAAGTCAAGGTCCCGGTCTTCTCGGAGTCGGTTTCGGAAGGCACGATGCTCCAGTGGAAGAAGAAGCCCGGCGAAGCCGTCACGCAGGACGAAACGCTCGTCGAGATCGAGACCGACAAGGTCGTGCTCGAAGTGCCCGCTCCGGCCTCAGGCGTCCTCTCCGAGACAATCGTCGGCGACGGCGAGACCGTGACCTCCGAGCAACTGCTCGCGAAGATCGACACGGAAGCGAAGGCGGGCGCTGCCGCCGCACCCGCAGCCGCTGCCGCCCCGGCCGCCGCCGCACCCGCGGCAGCTCCGGCTTCCGCCCCCGCACCGGCCTCGGCAGGCGCACCCGCGTCGCCCGCCGCCAACAAGCTCATGGCGGAGAACAACTTGTCGGCCGGCCAGGTCGCAGGCACGGGCCGCGACGGCCGCATCACGAAGGGCGACGTGCTCGCCGCCAATTCGCCGGGCGCGGCCACGCCCGCCCGCGTTGCACCGGCTCCCGCCGCGGCACCGGCGGCGCGTCCCGCCCGGCCGTCCCTGCCCGACGTCAAGGCACCCTCGGCCGACGCGTGGCTCCAGAACCGCCCCGAGCAACGCGTGCCGATGTCGCGCCTGCGTCAGCGCATCGCCGAGCGCCTGCTCGAGTCGCAGCAAACGAACGCCATCCTCACGACTTTCAATGAAGTGAACATGGCGCCCGTCATGGAGCTGCGCAACAAGTACAAGGACAAGTTCGAGAAGGAGCACGGCGTGAAGCTCGGCTTCATGTCGTTCTTCGTCAAGGCGGCGGTTCATGCGCTGAAGAAGTTCCCGCTCGTCAACGCGTCGATCGACGGCACCGACATCGTCTATCACGGCTACTTCGACATCGGCATCGCCGTCGGTTCGCCGCGCGGCCTGGTCGTGCCGATTCTGCGCAACGCCGATCAGCTGAGCCTCGCGGAGATCGAAAAGAAGATCGCCGAGTTCGGCCAAAAGGCTAAGGACGGCAAGCTCTCGATCGAGGAAATGACGGGCGGCACGTTCTCGATCTCGAACGGCGGTGTGTTCGGCTCGATGCTCTCGACGCCGATCATCAACCCGCCGCAATCGGCCATTCTCGGCGTGCATGCGACGAAGGATCGTGCGGTCGTCGAAAACGGGCAGATCGTCATCCGCCCGATGAACTACCTTGCGCTGTCGTACGACCACCGCATCATCGATGGCCGCGAAGCCGTCCTTTCGCTCGTCGCGATGAAGGATGCGCTCGAGGATCCGGCGCGCCTGCTGCTCGACCTGTAAGTCTTGAGTCTGCCCGCGCTCGCGCTCGATGCGCGAGCGCCGCTTACCGCAAAGCTTTAATTGAGATTGCAACCGGCGGCATTCGTGCATAGGCCGTTGCGTGATCGAAAGGATATCCATGTCGCAACAATTTGACGTCGTCGTGATCGGCGCGGGCCCCGGCGGCTACATCGCTGCCATCCGCGCGGCGCAGCTCGGCAAGACCGTCGCCTGCATCGAAGAGTGGAAGAACCCGGCCGGCGCGCTGAAGCTCGGTGGCACCTGTCTCAACGTCGGCTGCATTCCGTCGAAGGCGCTCCTCGCATCGTCGGAAGAGTTCGAAAACGCATCGCGTCACCTTGCCGAGCACGGCATCGGCGTCTCGGACGTGAAGATCGATATCGCGAAGATGATGGCGCGCAAGGACGGCATCGTCGAAAAGATGACGAGCGGCATCGAGTACCTCTTCAAGAAGAACAAGATCACGTGGCTCAAAGGTCACGGCAAGTTCGTCGGCAATAGCGATGCGGGCTTGCGCATCGAAGTGCGCGGCGAAGGGGAGCCCGAGGTCGTCGTCGCGAAGAACGTCATCATCGCGACAGGCTCGAAGGCACGTCACCTGCCGAACGTTCCCGTCGACAACAGGCTCATCGCCGACAACGAAGGCGCACTGGCTTTCGAGTCGGTGCCGAAAAAGCTCGCCGTCATCGGCGCGGGCGTCATCGGGCTCGAACTCGGCTCGGTCTGGCGCCGGCTGGGCGCCGAAGTGACGGTGCTCGAGGCGTTGCCGCAGTTCCTCGGCACAGCCGACGAAGCGGTGGCCAAGGAAGCCGCGAAGCTCTTCAAGAAGCAGGGCCTCGATATTCAACTCGGTATCAGCATCAACGAGGTGAAGACGACGGGCGAGGGCGTCACCATCGCCTATACCGACAAAGATGGCAATGCGAAGACGCTCGAAGCCGATCGGCTGATCGTCTCGGTCGGGCGCGTACCGAACACCGATAACCTCGGCCTCGAAGCCATCGGCCTCAAGGCGAACGAGCGCGGCTTCATCGACGTCGACGATCACTGCCGCACGACGGTACCGAACGTTTATGCAATCGGTGACGTCGTGCGCGGACCGATGCTCGCGCATAAGGCGGAAGATGAGGGCGTGCTCGTCGCCGAGCTCATCGATGAGCAAAAGCCGCATATTGATTACAACTGCATCCCGTGGGTCATCTACACGGAGCCGGAGATCGCCTGGGTGGGCAAGACCGAGCAGCAGTTGAAAGCGGAAGGTCGCGAGATCAAGACCGGGCAGTTCCCGTTCTCGATCAATGGCCGCGCGCTCGGCATTGCCAAACCCGATGGCTTCGTGAAGATGATCGCCGACGCGAAGACGGATGAACTCCTCGGCGTGCACATCATCGCGGCGAACGCCTCGGACTTGATCGCCGAAGCGGTCGTGGCGATGGAGTTCAAGGCGGCCTCCGAAGACATCGGGCGCATCTGCCATCCGCACCCCTCGCTCTCCGAGGTGATGCGTGAGGCAGCGCTCGGGGTCGATAAGCGCTCGCTCAACAAGTAAGCACCGGCGGCTCATATGCGTGTGGCATGGCGGCTTGAAAGTTGCCGCCGTCGCCCGCGCTTTCATTGTTGCTGCGCGCGAAGGCGGGCGGGTTGCTTCCCGTCCGCCTTCGTTTTTTATTTTGCGCGATGAACGTCACCGAATACTACGAAAAAGAACTCACGCAGCGCGGCTACACGGCCGATGAGGCGCAGCTTCGGGCGCTCGAACGCCTTCAGCAATGCTATGCCGAATGGGCCGAATACAAGGCACGGCGCTCCAATGCTTTGCGCAAGCTGATCGTGCACCCGGATTTGCCGCGCGGCGTCTACATGTGGGGCGGCGTGGGGCGCGGCAAGAGCTTCCTGATGGATAGCTTCTACGCAGTCGTGCCGCTGCAACGCAAGACGCGCCTCCATTTTCACGAGTTCATGCGCGAGGTGCACCGGCAGCTTGATGAACTGAAGGGGCGGGCCGATCCGCTCGACGAGCTCGCGCGGCGCGTGGCGAAGCGATATCGGCTCATTTGCTTCGATGAATTCCACGTCTCCGACATCGCCGATGCGATGATCCTGTATCGGCTGCTGAAGGGGCTGTTCGATAACGGCGTGCAGTTCATCATGACCTCGAACTACGACCCCGATACGCTTTATCCCGATGGCTTGCATCGCGATCGCGTGCTGCCCGCAATCGAGCTCATCAAGGCTCAGCTCGACATCGTCAACGTCGATGCGGGCATCGACTACCGCAGGCGCACGCTCGCCCAAGTAGCCGCCTACCATACGCCGCTGGGCGCGGCTGCCGACAAGGCGCTGCGCACCGCGTTTTCGCAGCTTGCCGCAGTGCCCGATGAAAGCCCGCTACTCCATATCGAAAAGCGGGAGCTGAAGGCTTTGCGACGCGCGGACGGCGTCGTATGGTTCGATTTTGCGACGCTATGCGGCGGCCCGCGCTCGCAAAACGACTATCTCGAGCTTGCCACGCGTTTTCATACGGTCATCCTCTCGGGGGTGCCGCAGATGTCGCCGCGTATGGCGTCGGAAGCACGCCGCTTCACGTGGCTCGTCGACGTCTTCTACGATCACAAGGTCAAGCTGTTGATGTCTGCCGCGGTCCCGCCCGAGACCCTTTACGTCGACGGTCCGATGGCAAACGAATTCAGCCGGACGGTATCGCGCATTGTGGAAATGCAGTCGAAAGAGTATCTCGAGGCGCCGCGCAGGCTCGTCGATACCTCGCTGACCTAAGCGCACATTCAGAATATTCTGATATTCACCGACGCGGTTGGGGCATATCGTGCTTCGTGTTCTCACGAAGGAGGCGCCCATGACCCCTTATCGCGACATTACCGACGAACAATGGCACTGCGTGGTCACGCTGTTTCCTGAGCTTCAGCGGCGCGCGCGGTCGCGCGGGCGGCCGCTTGCCGATACGCGAGCGGTTCTCAATGGCGTACTTTGGGTGATCTACAGCGGCGCGGCTTGGTCTTCTCTGCCGCGCCGCTACCCGTCTTATCAGACGTGCCACAGGCGCTTCAAAAGCTGGTATCTGTCTGGCGTCTTCAAGCGTGTGCTCGACCAGCTCTATGGCGATGCGGCCAAGAATCTCTGCGAGTCGATGCAGCTGCGAATGCGTACGAGCCCCAGCCTGCGGAAGGACACGGTACCGGCTTTTGCGAGGGTCGACGCCCCAACGCTTGCGTATCTGGCTTCGCTGCAGCGTGCGGCTTAGCGCGCATTGCCAACGCAACGGGCAGGGAACGTGGCACAGTGAGGCCTGTCGTGAAGTCCGCAAAGCGATTCATTCACAGCGTGCGCCACGTTCCTGTCGTTACTGCCACTGAAGCTTAGTTCTGCGCCTGTGCACCGGCCGCGTCGCCTTGGCGAACCCATGTCTGCGAGCGGCCGAGCAGCGAAACGCCGATGTAGCCGCGCACAACCAGCTTCTGGCCGCCTTCCTCCAGGCTCATCTTGCACCTGTAGACTTTTCCGTTCTCGGGATCGAGGATGTTCCCGCCATCCCACGTGTCGCCGTCTTGTTTCATGTCCCTGATGATCGTCATGCCGAGGATCTTTTGATCCTTTCGATCGTCCGTGCATTCGGTGCATCGACGATCGGGGGAATCGGCCGGATTTAGCCCCTTGATCACTTTGCCTGATAGCGTGCCATCATCGTTCTTCGTGATTTGGACGAGCGCTTTCGGGTTGTGAGTGTGATCGTCGATTGTTTGCCATACGCCGACAGGGCTATCTGTGGTGTCGGCAAACGCGGCCGCGGTGTTGGTCAGCAACAAGCCAGAGAATGCTACACCTAGCCCTATGCGCCACAGTGCGGCGAGCGTCAATGCCTTGCCTTCGTCTCTCGAACGTTTCATGTCTTCCTCCCTTGGGTCGATCGATTGTCACTGCCATTGCACGGCTAGGTTGTCGTGCAACTCGCCGCGTCTCTTTCTCGGAATTTGCGCAGGATACGCGCTGAACGTTGGTTAGCGGCTAAAGTGGACGCTCTAATCTGAACCGGTTCGCGCACCGCCGATTCGCGACCGCCGCGCATGCCCAACCCGATCGGGAGGATTCGCCTAAAGATGCGGAAATACCAAATATTCGATGACGAGCCCGAAATTGAGTAATAATGACGCGCTGAAGTCAGGCTATTCCAATTAAAACTACTAGCGCAGGTATTGACAATGAGGAATCTTTCTCGTATGCGGGGGACAGCGCTTGCCGCGCTTGTCGTCATCGGGGGAATCGGAATGGTGGGTTGCGCCGGCGCGCAATCGGCCGCCGAGGGTGCATCGGCCGTGCCGACGGCTTCAGCGCCTGCGGGGGCTTCAGCGCCTGTCGTGGCGGCCGTGCCGGCTTCGGTTTCAGCGTTGCCGGCCACGACAACGATTGCGCCGGATCAGTCCGCCTCGGCCTCGCTGGCCGACGACACGAAAGAGGCACAGGGGAATGTCGCGGAGCTGCGGCGCCTGATGCGCGGCGACGAGCTGACGGAGCTGCGTACGGCCTATAACGGCAGCTATGGGGCGAGCCTGCTGCTGCACGGCAAGGACATGACCTACTACATCGCGCTCTTCCAGCAGAAGAACTTCTGGCGCGTGATCAAGACCCAGGACGATGCGCGGGCCGAAGTAATCTACGCTGACTTCGCCAAGAAGAGCTCACAGCTTGCCGATGTGGAGTTGCGCCGTGCCAAGGTGGCCGCGCAAAAGGCCTACACCGAGCGGCAAATCGCGCTGCAGCAAGCGCGTGCGGACCGCCTGCAGGCCGACCTCGACGTCGCGCATCAGCAGCAGATGCTCTTCGCGAGCCACCAGAAGGAAACGCGCGAAGAGACTGTCGCACTTGAAACGCAAAAGCGCGCGGCGCAAGACCAACTGCGCGAATTGCGGCGCCAGGTGCAGTCGCTGCAGCGCGAGGCCGATCAGGGATTGCCGCGCCGCGTTCACTGAACCGGCGAGCGAGCCGCGGGCTAGCGCCG
>CAYPWK010000013.1:3999-8489 GCA_964414365.1 uncultured Burkholderia sp. | reverse complement strand
GACGACTTGGTCCGACGAGGGAGCGGCGGTTGAGTGTGTGGCATGACGGTCTCCACTTGACGACAGTTAAGGACCGGTCCCGGAGGGGCTTCCGCTAGGAGCCCGAAAGAACGCTCTCGCGGGCGCCCCTAAGAGGCTTCCTCCGGGAGCGCCGAACCGGTAGTCCGTCCGTGCGCCCCTCGAGAGGACTTCCTCAGGGAACCCCCGAAACCGTGCTCCTTTCCGGGGGGCCGGTCCTGGCACGGTTCTTTGCTCTGTATGAACAAACTGCCGTTCGCTTGTAATTGCTGCCGACCTGAGCTATTTTGTCAGACTATTGTGCCGAGTACGGAACGGCGTCAAAACCCCCGTCGTCTATACAATCTAGTCTTCTTCCGCCGCTGAAGGCACTAAATTTGCCAGGAGTCTCATGTCTTTTCTTTTTGGGACAGCAATGGGAATTCATCAGACGGAACAGCCCCGCAGGGTACATGCGCTCCATCTTGTCGATGCGGACCTCGATCACCTGGAACGAGCGATCCGTGAGCCGGACACTCGTATGCTCAATGCCCAATATTGGGAGCGCCGTGTTCTCTCCGTCCGGCACCAATATGAACTGACGCGCGAGCAACGCGCGCGCGTCGAAGCAATTCTTCACCGGCTTGCTCACCGCAGCGCGGAGCCTGCCCTGTAGCACTAGCACTCCGCCGAGTGCCTTCCCGAGGGCCTGCTCACTGAGCAGGCCCTATCGTTTCCTACTCGTTGTTTCCATTGCCGCCGCCGTGGTTGCCCTGGTCGCTGTTATGAGGCGCAGTACTGAACGGCCGGCGGCGGCGCGTCACGACCACGGGACCATCGTTGGTCCGGTCCGAAGGAGAATGCGTGGGCGCGCCGTGCGTTTCTCGAGGTTCACGCGGCTCGCGGGGTTCCCGCATTTCGCGGAACCCCGAGCCCTCGCGCGGGCCGTGCCGTTCGTGTCCGCCCGTGCGCGGGCCGCGCGGGCCGGGACGCGTGCCAGTATCGAGCTGGATCGTCGAGATGGCGCGTTTATAGATGCCTTGCAGCCCGACGGGCGTACGCAGCATCACCAAATATTGGTCGAACGACTCGATGCATCCCGTCAGGCGGATGCCATTGACGAGATAAATTTCGACGCGCTTTCGCTCCTTGCGCGCGGCATTCATGAAGTCGTTCTGCGGATGCGATTCTGAAGGGTTCGGCATTGCAAGGACGGCAGCGGAAGCTGCTCCAGGTTGGTTGGTGAGAGGCGCAACGGGGCGCGCGATTCCAGGCTGGCCGCGATTTTAACCCGTGTCCGGCGAATGGGGGCTCGTTGGTCAATAATTGCTCCATGCGGCGCAGCCCGCGCACGCGTTCAATAGAGGCCGAACACGCAGCCGAGTTCCGCACCCTCGTTTGATCGCTCTGCACGTTGCTTTGCCCCGACCGATCGGCATCGGCCGGTCGGTCGCCGCTTTCGTTGATGGGACAATGCGCTCGTCGATCCGCAGTTGACCGATCAGTGTAGGCCGATCGACCATGGTGCGTTGGCGCACCATGACGGCTCGGCTTCGTGGTCGAATATCGATTCTCGACTCCCACACATTAGGCCGGATTTTTCGCGAGAGCAAAGTGAAATCGAACACAAATTTCGATGAGCGGTAGCGTCGATGAAGATCCTTCCTCCGAATCTCGCCGAGGCGCGCTTTGTCCAGGCGTTAGACGAGTTGGCATCGATCGTTGGCCGAGCGCATGTGCTCGACACTGACCAAGCGCTTGCCGACTACGCCGATCCCTTTGTGCCGGGGCCGCAGGAACAACGATTCGCGGCGTCGGCCGTCGTATTGCCGGATACGGTCGACGAAATCCGCGAAGTGCTGCGCGTGGCCCGCGCGTATGGCTTGCCGCTTTGGCCCGTGTCGACCGGCCGCAACTTCGCGTACGGCGGGGCCGCTCCGCGCCTCACGGGTTCGGTCGTCCTCGATCTGAAACGGATGAACCGCGTGCTTGAAGTCAACGAGACGCTCGCCTACGCGCTCGTCGAACCCGGGGTCACGTATTTCGATCTTTATGCGTACTTGCGCGAGCGCGGGTCGAAGCTGTGGATCGACCCCGCGTCGGCAGGATGGGGCAGCGTAGTCGGCAATGCGCTCGAACGGGGGTTCGGCTACACGCCTTATGGCGATCACGCGGCGGCGCAGTGCGGGATGGAAGTTGTGCTCGCGAATGGCGACGTCATTCGTACCGGCATGGGCGGCATCGAGATCGGCACAGCATGGCAGCTCTACAAGCCCGGCTTCGGGCCTTCATACGACGCGATGTTCATGCAGTCGAACTTCGGGGTCGTCACCAAGCTCGGCATCGCATTGATGCCGAGGCCGGCGTCCTATCTGCTTGCGCATGCGAAATTCCGCGATGAAGAGGATCTCGAACCGATCGTCGAAGCGTTGCGTCCGTTCAAGCTGGACGAAACGATCCGCAATCATGCCGTCATCGAAGGGGCGATCCGCTTCGCAGCCGGCATCGCTCCCCGCTCGCGATGGTACGACGGTAGCGGGCCGATGCCGGACGCCGCGGTGGCCGCGATGGCGAAGCAGCTCGGCATCGGCCGTTGGAATCTGCGCTTCGGTCTCTACGGCGAGCCCGAGATCGTCGAGGCGCAGTATCAGATCGTCAAGCGCGCTTTGTTGCGCGTGCCGGGTGCCGAGATCGACGCGGCACGGTACGCAGGCGACGAAGAGCCTTCGGCCGGGGGTGACCGCAACATGGCCGGCATTCCGACGATGGCGGCTTTTCGGATGCTCGATTGGCGTGGCGGGACCGGGGCGCATGTCGATTTTTCGCCGATCTGCCCGTTCACCGGGCGCGACGCCATGCGCCAATATTTGGTCGCCAAATCGCGCGCGGTCGAGTACGGCTTCGACTACTACGGTGGCTTTACGGCCGGGACGCGCCATTTGCATCACATCGTCGCAATTATTTTCAATCGTGACGACCCGTTGGAAAGCGACGCGGCCGAGGACTTACTGCGAGTGCTGATGAGCGACGCACGCGCCGAGGGGTATGGCGAGTATCGCGCTCATCTTGCTTACATGGACTTCGCCGCCGCGCAGTACGATTTCAACGATGGCGCGTTGCTGCGGTTTTCGGAGACGATCAAGGACGCGCTCGATCCGCAAGGCATCCTCGCGCCGGGCAAGTCGGGGATTTGGCCGCGGGTTTGGCGGAGCAGGCGGGGATATACATAGGCCGATGGGGTAGCAGCATGAACCGGCGCATCTTCTTGATTGCAAGCGCGGGACTGGCGACGAGCGGATGGCTCGGGCGCGCGATGGCGACGCACGCGCTGCGTGCAGTCCCCTTCGCACCTGTTATCGCCATCGTCGATGCGTCGCTCGACGAGAGCGTAAAGTGGGCGGCGGCCGCCACGGCGGAGGGCGCAACCGTCATCGAAGGCGGCGACGATGTCGGCGCGCTTTGGTATCGCGCGCTTGCAGGCAAGCGCGTGCCGCTCGTAGGGGCGTTGCGCGCGTCTGATTTCTTCGTGCTGCGGCACCTCGGGCGAAGCGAAGGCCGAATGGTGACGCAGGAAACCATCAGTGCCGGTGTCGTTGCTTTTCGGATTGACGCTTGCCCGGCACCAACGCCTCGCTCTTAACGGATCAACGCTGAACGGTATCGATCGAGATTGATTGATCAGCGGCGTGCTGGGCTTCGCGAGGACCGCTTCTGCCAGCGCCGCCTGATGTAACGCTTGCTTCGAAATCCTTGGGAAAGTCGTCTACCTTCACGAGCGCGGCACCATCGCGGGCGTAAGTATCCAGCGTCGCACGCTCGCTCGCGTCGAGGTGTCCATCCCGCTGCGCAGCAGCCGCCCATACGGGCAGCTCGACAAGGCTTTGCGGCATTGCTGCCAGCCGTCCCTCGCGGACGGCTCGGCGCAATTTGGCTTCGATCGCCGCAATCTGCGGTAGGAGCCGCAACAAACGTTCGCCACAATTGAGCGGATCGCGTTCGTCGGCGGATACGTGGGAGCCGGCGAGCAGCCGCTCGCGCGTGGGCGTGGGCGCTTGCAGCAATCTTGCGATCTCGGTTGCGAGGGCGTCGCTCGCTTCGGGACGGTGCAGGTCGAACGGAAACGTCAGCACGCGCAGGATGGCCGCAACGAAGCGGTTCGGGTAATTGGCGAAAACGCCGTCGAATGCCTCATGCGCGCGGCGAAGCGCGTCTTCCACCCCCCAGCGCAAGAGCGGCAGGTCATCTTCTTGCCGCCCCTCGTCCTCGAAGCGCTTCAGCGTCGACGAAATGAGCACCCATTGCGAGAGCACGTCGCCGAGCCGTGCCGACAGACGCTCCCGGCGCTTGAGCGAGCCGCCGAGCAGCAGCAGCGACACATCGGCGACAAAGGCGAAGGCAATCGCAAGCCGCGTGGCCGCGCGGTAATAAGGCGCGAGTGCCGGACTTGCGGCTTTGGGCGCTGCGATCAAGAGGCCGCCCGTCAGCGCGTGAAG
>CAYPWK010000013.1:0-3899 GCA_964414365.1 uncultured Burkholderia sp. | reverse complement strand
CCAAGGCAGATTCCTTTGCCGCCGAGGATATCCATGCCGTCATCGACGATCATGCGCGCCCGCTCGGTCACGTGGTACTTCGCGATTGCCGACAGTACGGCTGGTTTTTCGCCGAGATCGACGGCCTGCGCGCAAAGCCGCCGCATGGCGTCGATCAGGTACAGGTTCGCGCCCATGCGCGCGAGCGGCTCCTGGATCCCTTCGAACGACCCGATGGGCACCCTGAACTGTCGACGTGCCGCCGCGTAGGCGCTGACGCCGCGCACGGCCGTTTTCGCGAAGCCGACGTTGGACGAAGGCAACGAGATCGAGCGCCCGGCCGCGAGGCACTCCATCAGCATGCGCCAGCCGTTGCCGATTTGAGCCCGACCGCCGATCACCCAATCGAGCGGGATGAAGACATCCTTGCCCGAAGTCGGCCCGTTCTGAAAGACGGCGTTGAGCGGCCAGTGACGGCGCCCCGTCGATACGCCCGGATGCGTGGTGGGGATGAGCGCGCAGGTGATGCCGAGGTCAACGTTTTGGCCGAGCAGGCGATCAGGGTCGCGCGCGCGAAACGCGAGGCCCAGCACCGTCGCGATCGGGGCAAGCGTGATGTAGCGCTTTTCCCACGTCAGACGAAAGCCGAGCGTCTCGCGGCCCTCGAAGCTCTCCCGGCAGACAATGCCGATATCTGGAATCGCCGCGGCATCCGATCCGGCATAGGGGCTCGTCGGCGCAAAGCAGGGGATATCTTCGCCTCGTGCCAGCCGCGGCAAATAGCGGGACTTTTGTGCTTCAGTGCCGTAATGAAGCAACAGCTCGGCAGGGCCGAGCGAATTCGGCACCAACACCGATACGGCCGCCGTCGACGATCTCGACGCGAGCTTCATGACCACCTGAGAATGCGCGTACGCGCTAAAGCCCATGCCGCCATGCTGCTTGCCGATGATCATGCCGAGGAAGCCTTGGCGCTTGATGTACTGCCATGCCGTGTCGGAGAGGTCCTGCAGCGTGGTCGTGACTTCCCAGTCGTTGACGAGTTCGGCAAGTCGTTCGCAGTCTTCATCGATGAAGCGGCGTTCCTCCTCGGTGAGCTTCGGTGCGCCGTGGGAAAGCAATGCGTCCCAGCGCGGGCGGCCCGTGAAGATTTCGCGCTCCCACCAGACGCTGCCGGCCTCGATGGCGTCTCGCTCCGTTGCCGACATGTCGGGCAACGACTTGCGCACCGCTGCCAGGATCGGCGCGGAGAGCAAGCGCCGGCGCACCGGCTTCACGGCGAAGACGCAGACGACGAGAGCCACAACGACGAGCGTGACGATGAGCCATCCCATGTCCGTTTCTCCTCGCGGTGCGCCGCGTGGCTTACGGCTTGTGGCGCGCCCGCCGTTTTGGTCGATGTGGCTCTATGCGGACCTCGGTGCGGGTCTGGCTGCGGCTCGATGTGCCGCAGCGTCAGTGCCTCTCATCGCTCAGTGCGCGCGATGTGCTGGCGTCGATTGCGCGACAGCCGGCCTCGTCGGCGCCCCCTGCTTTGATGGCTCCGTACCATCGATTGCGGCATCGGCATGCATTTGCCGATCGAGCGCCCCGCAAGCACTGATGCCGGCCGCCGCATCGCTGCCATCGGCAGCTTCGCCAAGGACGGCCGCGAATGCGTTCAACTGCGCCGGGTCCTGCAACGGCGCCTTAAGCGCAGCGACCATTAACGACGCGAGGCGCGCAATCAACTGCAAGTCGTTCATCGACCGCCCCTGCGAAAATTGGGCGAGCAGGTTGTCCGTATCGGCGCCCGCGAGCACGCCCGAAAGAGCACCGATCGCGAAATGGAGGCGCCAGCCAAGCTCCTCGCGCGGCAAGTGCGGCAACGCCCGCTGAAATGCTTCGAAGAATCGCTGCGCCACCGAAGCGTAATGTCGATTGAGGAAATCGTGAATGAAGGCAGATGGGTCAGTATAGGCCCGACCCAGCAACTTGAGGAAAGCGCGCCCGCCCCCTTGCGGATCGCGCGAGAGGCGCAGAGCCGGGATAAACATGGCGCCGAGCACGTGCTCGCAGGTGAGCCGCGCGCCGAGTTGAGCGTCGAAGCGATCGAGCAGGGCTAGCCGCTCCTCGTTGAGCCGGTCTAGGCGCCGCGCTAGCATCGCGTGAATGAGCGCTTCCTTGCTGCCAAAGTGGTAATTGACGGCGGCGAGATTCACATCGGCACGCGACGTGATCTGCCTTAGCGACATCGCCTCGAAACCCAGGTCGATAAAGATGTCTTCGGCCGCGTCGAGAATGCGTGTTTTTGTATCGCCGGTGCTCCGGCTCGTTGGTCGAACTGCCATGTGCGCCTCCCATGCCGGTCGTCCGGCCGCGAACAGCGATTAAGTTCTTCGTTGAAACTTATTTGTTTTGGCGACGATAAAAACGGGTCGTTGCGGCGGCAACTGTTTTTCGTGGGCGGACTCCTCTAGTGGTGTACGGATGTGCTTTTCCGAATCTTAGGCGCTATGAGTCCTTTTGTGCGGAAGTTTTGATGAGATCTGCGAGCCGCGCAGTGGCCGCCGGATATGCGGGGGGCGTGGTGCCGATGCCAAGGCGTCAGGTAATGACGCCATGGCGGGGTGCTAATGTGCGGGTTATTTGGCTGGTGCGCTAATCTGCGCGGCCGAGCGAGTCATGTCGACGCCGCGTCGCTCTCGACCAAAAAGAATCAACACAGCAATGACGATACATGACGCCGCCGCCACGACGGCGAGCGCAAAGGCATAGTTGCCGCCGTTATTCTTTGCAACGGACGCCTGCATCGTTGCGTTGACGGACGCGATCAAATTGCCGAGCTGATAGACGAAGCCTGGGAACGTTGCGCGAATTTCGTCAGGGGATATCTCGTTCAGATAGGCGGGAATGACGCCCCATGCGCCTTGCACCGAAATCTGCATCAGGAACGCGCCGAGTGCGAGCGCCACGGCGCCGCTCGAGAACGCCCAGAGCGGCAGTACGGGGAGGGCGATGAGGGCGGAGATACAGATCGCCTTGCGGCGCCCGATTTTCTCCGAGAGCGAGCCGAAGAACAGACCACCAATGATGGCGCCGATGTTCAGCACAATGGCGATTACCGATACCGTATGCGGATCGAACTTGTGCTGCTCGCGCAGGAACGTCGGATAAAGGTCCTGTGTGCCGTGCGAGAAGAAGTTGAAAGCCGTCATCAGGATGATCGAGTAGATGGCGAGCGCCCAGTTGTGCTTCAGCGTTTCGACGAGAGGCGGGCGACCCGCTTGTTCCATGGTCTGCCAGGCCGGCGATTCAGGCACGCTGCTCCGGATATAAAGCACGAGCAGCGCGGGAGCCACGCCGACAAAAAACATGCCGCGCCAGCCGATGTACTGGTAGAGCACACCGAAGACGATCGACGCGATCAGGTAGCCGCTCGGGTAGCCCGCTTGGAGCAAGCCCGAGACGATGCCGCGCGAGTGGGGCGGGATTGTCTCCATCGTGAGCGCGGAGCCCACGCCCCATTCCCCGCCCATCGCGACGCCGAAAAGCGCGCGCAGGATGATGAGTGTCGTGAGGTTCGGCGAGAAGCCCGAGAGTAGCTCGATCAACGAATAAATCGCAATGTTGACCATCAGCGTGGGCCGGCGGCCGAAGCGGTCGGCGAGGCGGCCGAAAATCAGCGCGCCGAGCGGGCGCATCGCCAGCGTGAGCGTGATCGCGATCGCTACTTTGGGTATGTCCGTATGGAATTCGGCCGCGATGTCTTTCAGGACGAAAACCATCAGGAAGAAGTCGAAAGCGTCGAGCGTCCAGCCCAGGTAGGCGGCGATCGTCACACTCCTCTGTTCGCGTGTCCAAGCCATTGTTCGTTCTCCTGTGTCTCCGGATCTTCCGCGCGGCGGGTAGGGCTCCGGGCGGACTCCCCGTTGGGTTGG
>CAYPWK010000012.1:0-30808 GCA_964414365.1 uncultured Burkholderia sp. | reverse complement strand
AAGGCTCGAGCACGATCGTATGCCGGCCGTCACTGCCCGCCTGGCTGTGGTCGTCGGACAGAACGTTGATCAGCCGGTCGCCGCCCGGCCCCTCGTAGCCGCAGCGGAGTCTCACGGTGCACGTCTTGGGGCCAAAATTATGCACGCATAGCACCGAGCTATTGCGCCAGTCGTAACGCAGTGCGAGTACATCGTTTCGCGACGTGTGTAGCACTTCGAAGTCGCCCCAGCTGATTTCCGGCATTTCGCGGCGCATGCGTATCATTCGTTCTGTCCAGTTCAGAAACGATTCCGGATCGCGCCGCTGATTCGCCACGTTGACGCGCTCAAAACCATAAGCCCCGCCCGAAATCGCGGGGACGGGCGGCTTGGGATGCTTCGTGAAGCCGCCCTGGGGCTCCCCGGACCATTGCATCGGCGTGCGCGTGCTTTGTCGTTCGGGCCGGCGCAGGTCGTCGCCCATGCCGATTTCATCGCCGTAACGGATAACTGGCGTGCCCGGCAAACTCAGCATCAGGCTGTAGGCGAGTTCAAGGCGACGTCTGTCGCCTGACAGCATCGGCGCGAGCCTGCGGCGAATGCCGCGCCCATAGAGTTGCATATCCGGCTCCGGCGCGAACGCCGCGAACACCGCCTCGCGCGCTTCGGGTGTCAGGCGGCCCAGATCGAGCTCGTCGTGATTGCGCAGGAACACGCCCCATTGCGCGCTCGCCGGCCGTGGCTTCGTCGCGAGCAGCGCCTTCTTCAACGGCTTCGTGTCGCCCGTCGCGAGTGTGTAAAACGTATTCTGGTTCAGTTGAAAATTGAACATCATTGGCAAGCGCTCGCCCGCGTCGCCGAAATATTCGAAGTCTGTATCGGGGAGCACATTGGCTTCCCCGAGGATGATTACGTTGCCCTCGCGCCATTGCAAAAACTCACGAAACGCGCGCAACATCCCATATTGCTCGATATGCTGGCGCACTTTCGGACCTTTGGTCGCAATCACGAACGGCACGGCATCCATGCGGAACCCCGACACGCCTAGCTGAATCCAGAAGCCCATGATCTTCAGCAACTCGGCGTGAACGCGGGGATTCGCAGTATCGAGGTCGGGTTGAAAGTCGTAGAAGCGATGGAAATACCAGCGCTTTGCCTGCTTGTCGAAACTCCATGTCGACTTCTGCACACCCGGAAAGACCACGCCATCTTTCGCATGGGGCGGTTTCTTATCCGACCAGACGTACCAGTCACGATATTTTGAATCAGGATCGCTACGTGCTGACTTGAACCAGGGATGCTGGTCGGAAGTGTGATTCACCACCAGGTCGATGATCACGCGCACGCCACGCTCGGCGCACGCGTGCGTAAATTCGGTGAAGTCGCCGAGCGTGCCGTATTTCGGATCGACGTTGTAGTAATCCGAAATGTCGTAGCCGTTGTCGCGTCCAGGCGATGGTTGGAAGGGCATGAGCCAGATCGTCGTCACGCCCAGCCCCTGCAGGTAGTCGAGCCGGCGCATGAGCCCCTGGAAGTCGCCGATGCCGTCGCCATTGGCGTCCAGGAACGTGCCTACCGAAAGGCAATAGATGATGGCGTTCTTGTACCAGAGGTCGTTGAGCATACGATCAAAAACGATGAATCGTGAAAAGGAATAGCTATGTCGGAGCTGGCATGGTGGCAACGTGGCGTCATCTATCAGATCTATCCGCGCTCGTTTCAGGACAGCAACGGCGACGGCGTTGGCGACCTGCCGGGCATCACCGCGCGCCTGGAATATCTCGCCGTCCTGGGCGTCGACGCAGTCTGGATTTCTCCCATTTATCCGTCGCCGATGGCCGATTTCGGCTACGACGTCGCGGACTACTGTGACATCGATCCGATGTTCGGCACGCTTGCCGAATTCAAGCAATTGGTGGACCACGCCCATCGGCTTGGGCTCAAGGTGCTGTTGGACTTCGTGCCGAATCACACATCCGACGAGCATCCATGGTTCGAGGAAAGCCGATCGTCACGTGCAAATCCGAAACGCGACTGGTACCTCTGGCGCGATCCGGCGCCGGATGGAGGGCCGCCAAACAACTGGCTGAGCCGGATGGGCGGCTCCGCATGGGAGTGGGACGCGCTCACGGGGCAGTACTACTATCATGCGTTCCTACGGGAACAACCCGACCTCAACTGGCGTAATCCGGAAGTGCGCCGCGCAATGGACGAAGTGCTGCGTTTCTGGCTCGATCGCGGCGTCGACGGTTTCCGCGTGGACGTGCTTTGGTTGCTGATCAAGGACGCGCAGTTTCGCGACAATCCGCCCAACCCCGCGTATCGGCCTGGCGAGCCGCAACATCATCGGCTATTGCAGACTTACACCGAGGATCAGCCGGAAGTGCATGACATCGTGCGGTCGATGCGCGCCACACTCAGTGAGTACGGCGATCGCGTGCTGATTGGCGAAATCTACCTGCCCGTCCCGCAACTCGTGAAGTACTACGGCACAAACGACGACGGCGCGGACATGCCGTTCAATTTTCAATTGCTCCGCACCGCATGGAACGCCAGCGCCATCGCCCGCATGATTCGGGAGTACGACAGCGCGTTGCCCGAACACGCCTGGCCGAACTGGGTGCTCGGCAATCACGACAATCCACGCGTTGCGTCGCGCGTGGGCACGGCGCAGGCACGCGTGGCGGCCGTGCTGCTGCTGACACTGCGCGGTACGCCGACGCTGTATTACGGGGACGAACTCGGCATGACAGACAGCCACATCGCGCCTAATGAGATCCGGGACACGGCGGAGCTTCGGCAACCCGGCCTCGGACAGGGACGCGATCCGGAGCGCACGCCTATGCAATGGGATAGTTCATTGCCGAACAGCGGCTTTACGGACGGCCGACCCTGGTTACCCGTCGGCACGACCACAAGTGTACGGGAACAGGACAATGACGCGTCGAGTATGTTGTCGCTCTATCGGCGGCTGCTGGCCTTGCGGCGCAGCAACGCCTCGCTCTTGCAAGGCACGATCGAGAACGTCGCCTCGAACGGCGATGTGCTGACTTATGAGCGGCGCTACCGCGATCAACGGCTTTTGATTGCGCTGAACATGGGCCGCGAAAGTGCCGTGGTGCATTCACAGGCCGGCGTTGTCCTGCTATCGACGTATGCGGGCCGCGAGGGTCAAGCGCTTGAAGAGGGTGTCATTCGCCTTTCAGCCGGCGAGGCGCTTGTCGCGGCAATGTAGTGACTGTGGTAGATTCCTATCGCGGCAATTTTGCCGCGAACGTTCTCAGGGCGGGGTGAAATTCCCCACCGGCGGTAATCGCGCGACTGCGCGTAGCCCGCGAGCGCTTGCCGAGGATCCCTCCGAGGCAAGGTCAGCAGACTCGGTGTGATTCCGAGGCCGACGGTTAAAGTCCGGATGAGAGAGAGCGGGGTGTGTTGCGTACGCAAAGTACGCGGCTTGTCCCTGTGCGCCCGTTTAACTCACACACAGGATCAGCCGATGAACCCACTTGTCAGTCCTTCCCCAACCGTTTCGCAGCGTATCGCCTTTGTTCAGTCGTGCTGGCACAAGGAGATCGTAGATCAGTGCCGAATCGCGTTTATTGCGGGCCTGGGCAAGGCGAACTTAAGCGCAGCGGATTGCGATTTTTACGAAGTGGCGGGCGCGTTCGAGATTCCTTTGCACGCAAAGCTGCTCGCTAAAACCGGCAAATACACGGCCATCGCCTGCGCTGGGCTGGTTGTCGATGGCGGTATCTACCGGCACGATTTCGTCGCGCAAGCCGTGATTTCCGGTCTGATGCAAGTACAGCTTGAGACAGAGGTGGTGGTACTGTCGGCGGTGCTCACTCCCCATCACTTCCATGGATCGAGCGAGCACGTCAATTTCTTCCATGAGCACTTTCTCGTGAAAGGCACGGAACTCGCGCACGCCTGCGTCGATACGATTGGCAAGGTGCACGCGTTAAAAGGCGTTTCCGCGGTCAACTCGATCAAGCGGACCGCCTGACGGTCTGGCGACATTTCGCCGAACTGTGAGCGTGCGTGCCGCGGCTTCATCGCCGTCGGCACGCACGAACGACGTTGGCTCGGCCGAGAACAGAAGTGCTTCACCGCGCCGGGCACGTCGTCTCAGCGGAGCCAACCCTTGATCGTCTCGCACATGACTTCGGTTGAGATGCCATACCGGTCGTGCAGCGTGGGTAGAGCGCCCGCGTCGAGGAACGCGTCGGGCAACCCGATCTGCCGGAAAGTCGGCGTGACGCCCGCGCTCAGCAGTTCTCGCGCGACCGCTTCGCCAAGTCCCCCGATCACAGTATGGTTCTCCGCGACCACGACCATGCGGCCGCTACGCTGCGCTTCGCGCAGGATAGTCTCTGTGTCGAGCGGCTTGATAGTCGGTACGTGCAGCACGGCGACGTCGACGTTATCGGCCTTCAGAGCCCGGGCGACTTCCAATGAGCGCATCGTCAAGATTCCCGACGAGATCACGAGCACGTCGCTACCGTCGCGCAGCAGCTTGGCCTTACCAAGCTCGAACCGATAGTCGTACTCGTCCAGCACGGCGGGCACGTTGCCGCGCAAAAGACGCGCATAGACTGGCCCGTTATGGGCGGCAATGGCTGGAACCATTTGCTCGATGTCGAGCGCGTCGCAAGGATCGATCACCGTCATGTTCGGCATGGCTCTCATCAGCGCAAGATCCTCCGCGGCTTGGTGACTGGGACCATAGCCTGTTGTCAGGCCAGGCAGCGCGCAGACGATTTTCACGTCGAGGTTGTCCTCGGCGATCGTTTGATGGATGAAGTCGTACGCGCGTCGGGTTGCAAATACCGCGTACGTCGTCACGAATGGTTGCGCACCTTCGTGCGCGAAGCCGGCCGCTGCGCCCATCAGCAACTGCTCGGCCATCCCCATCTGGTAGTACCGTTCCGGGAACGCCTTCGCGAAGACGTGCAGGTCGGTGTATTTCCCCAGGTCGGCCGTCATACCGATGACATTGCTCTTCGTGCGTGCCAGTTCGACAAGCGCATGGCCAAATGGCGCTGAACGCGTGACTTGTCCTTCGGCCGCGATCGAAGCGATCATCGCCGAGGTCTTCAGGCGCGGCTTTTTTTCGATAGTGCTCATGCTTGTCTCCCAGCTTCGAGTGCTTCGAGCGCGAGTTGCCACTCGTGCTCATCGACGCGGATGAAATGGTTTTTCTCCCGTTGTTCGAGGAACGGTACGCCGCAGCCCATCTTCGTATCGCAGACAATAATGCGCGGTTGCGGTTTGTCGTGACCGCGGGCGTTATCGAATGCGCGCTTGACGGCGTCGATGTCGTTGCCGTTGACGCGCTGCACGTACCAGCCGAAAGCCTGGAGCTTTTCGGCGAGCGGTTCGAATGCCATGACTTGCGTCGATGGGCCATCGGCTTGCTGATTGTTGACGTCGACAACCGCAATGAGGTTGTCTAGCTTCCAATGCGCTGCGGACATGAGTCCTTCCCAGATCGCGCCTTCGTCGAGTTCGCCATCGGAGAACAGTGTGTAGACGAATGCGTCGGAGCCCTTACGCTTGAGGCCCAGGCATCGCCCGACTGCGATCGTGAGCCCTTGGCCGAGCGAGCCGCCGGACATTTCCATGCCGGGGGTATAGCTTGCCATGCCGGACATCGGAAGACGGCTGTCGTCGCTGCCGTAAGTTTGGAGTTCGTCCTCGGGCAGAATGCAGGCTTCGAATAGCGCCGCGTAAAGCGCAATCGCATAGTGGCCGTTGGATAGCAGGAAGCGGTCACGGCCTTCCCATTGCGGATCGAGCGGCCGGTAATGCATCGCGCCGAAGTAAGCGACGGCCAATACATCGGCGATGTCGAGGGCCTGGCCGATATAGCCTTGCCCCTGGACTTCGCCCATCCGCAATGCGTTCCTTCGTATCCGGTACGCGCGCTCGGCGAGCGACACGTCCTCGATATTCGTTGCGTTGTCCATCTGTTGCTCTCCGTTGATAGGACAGTTGCTAAAAACGACTTTCAGCCTTCATCGATTGACTGACCGCGGCACGGCGAACACGAGCAGCGCGCCCAGCGTCACTGCCAGCGAAATGAAGACCAGACCTGCGGTCGATTTGCCGGTCAGGTCGTTGAGCCAGCCGACGATTGCCGGAGAGAAGAAACCGGCAAGATTGGCGAAACAGTTGACGGCCGCGATGCCGGCGGCGGCCGACACGCCGCCCAGCATGGCGGTGGGCAGTGACCAGAACTGAGACGACGACGCGAGAATGCCTGCTGAAGCGATGCACAAGCAGACGATCGATGCTCCGACGCTTCCGAGCAGTGGCAACGTGGCGAAGCCAGCCGCAGCGACCACCATCGGGATGGCAAGGTGAAAGCGGCGCTCGCGACGACGATCCGCACTTGCGCCGATCAGCGGCAGCGCGGCGATGGCGCAGAGGTACGGAATCGCGGTGAACATGCCGACCCAGAGCGGGTCCGATACGCCAGCCTTGCGAATGATCGTCGGCAGCCAGAAAGTCAGGCCATATTGACCGAGCACGACGCAGAAATAGATCGCAGCCATGAGCCACAGACGGCGATCGCTCGCAAATGCCTTGATCGACAGATGGGCGGTCTTATGCGCGTTGTCGCCTTCGACGTTGCGGGCAAGCACACCCTTTTCCGCGTCGGTGAGCCACTTCGCACCGGCGATGCCGTCATCGAGATAGAACAGAATCACCACGCCGAGCACGAGCGAGGGCAGGGCCTCGACCAGGAACAGCCACTTCCATCCCGCCATGGACATCGCGCCTTGAAGCGAATGCATGACCCAGCCCGAAAGCGGGCCGCCGAGAATGCCTGCGAGGGGGATCGCCATGAAGAAGATCGACAAGGCTTTGGCGCGGCGCTCGCTCGGGTACCAGTAAGTCAGATACAGGATCACGCCCGGCGCGAAGCCCGCTTCGGCGACGCCGAGCAAAAAGCGAAGCATGTAAAACGCCGTTGGCGACTTCACGAACACAAAGCTCGCGGAAACCACGGCCCATGTCAGCATGATTCGTGCGAGCCATTTGCGTGCGCCGACGCGGTGGAGAATGATGTTGCTCGGTACCTCGAACAGGAAGTAGCCGAGAAAGAATATGCCGGCGCCGAGCCCGTAAACCGTTTCGCTGAATCGCAAATCGCTCAGCATTTGCAGCTTTGCGAAACCGACGTTCACTCGATCGAGATAGGCGCCGAGATAGCAAAGCATGAGGAACGGAATGAGCCTGCGACTGACCTTGGCGTACGTCCGTGCCTCGAATGTCGGCGAGTCGCTTGCGGCGATGGCGTCGCCCCTGCCGGGCTGCGCGGTGTAAGTGGATTTCATGCGTGTCTCCGTGATCCCGTGTTGTCCCGGGTTGTTCTGGAACGAGCGCCGCGAGAAGTGCGGCGCTGTCGTTAGTGAATGAGCATGCCGCCGTTGACGTCCAGCGTGATTCCCGTCAGATAGGTCGAGAGGTCGCTCACGAGGAATAGGCAGGCGTTCGCGACGTCGGCTGCATCGCCAAGCCGCCCAAGGGGGATAGCCTTGACGATTTCCGTGCGCATGTCCGGCGTCAGCTTGTCTCCCGTGATGTCTGTTTGAATCAGTCCGGGCGTGATCGAATTGACGCGGATGTGATCCGAGCCGAACTCGCGTGCCATGGCTTTGGCGAGCCCGAGGACACCGGCTTTCGCGGCGCTATAGTGCGGGCCGCCGAAGATGCCGCCGCCTCGTTGCGCCGATACGGAAGACATGCAGACGATGCTGCCGCCTTTCTGTTCTTTCATCGCCGGAATCACGGCTTGCGACATATAGAGCGTGCCGCGCAGGTTGACGTCGACGATCGCGTCGAAGTCCTTACCGCCGATTTCAAGTGTACGGACCGGCTGCGTGATTCCTGCGTTGTTGACGAGGCCGTCGATCCTGCCGTATCGCTCGAGCGTCGCACGCGCGGCCGATACGCAAGCCGCTTTATCGGTCACATCGCAAGCGAGCCCCAAATGTCCCTTGCCGAGGTCGGCCGCGGCGGCTTCCGCGTCTTCCTTTCGCAAGTCGATCACGACGACGTGCGCGCCCTGCGCGGCGAGCGCCTTCGCCGTTGCCTTGCCGATACCGCGCGGCGATGCGGCGCCGGTCACCATGATGACCTTGTTCTCGAGCAACATCGGTTGTCTCCTGAGTGTTGATGGACGCCCGTAGTGTTGGCTCAAGAGGCAACCGAAACAACGCGGAAACGCTCAACCATGGCTGAGAAAATTTCAGGTGACGCGAAGCGATATGGGAGGGGATTGCCGCAGTGTTCGCATTCTCCCGAATGCGGAAAACCCTTACAGGGGCCTGGCGAGACTATCTCGGCACGCCGCGGCTCGACGATGCTTCGCGTTCCATCCAGGCGAGAAACCGTTCGACGCGCGGTAGATCGGCGTTTTGGGTCGGGTAAACGAGATGGTGAGCGCCGACCTCGACTGCGTACGTGTCGTCGAACACAGGAACGAGCACGCCCTCTCTGATTTTCACGGACGCGAGCATGAGGCTCTCGAGCGCGACGCCGAGGCCGAGCGCCGCCGTCTCGATCGACATATACGAGCGGTCGAATGAAAAGTCGAATGTCTTTTGAGCGGCAGGCACGCCCGTCCTACCGAACCATTGCTTCCATTGGACGAGCGGTGTTTCCGAATAGATCAGACGATGACTCAGGAGATCGGCTGGCGTTTTGATCGGGTGGCGCTCGAGATACTTCGGCGAGGCAAGCGGCGCGATGTATTCGCCGCGGATTGTCCTCACTTCCACGTTGGTCCAGTTGCCATAGCCGTGCCGGATGTCGACGTCGTAGTAGCCGTTCGAGAAAGAGACATCCTCGTAGGAACAGGCGAGGTTGAGCTGAATATCGCCGTTGGCCTCTTGGAACGAGGACAGCCGCGGCAGCAGCCACATCAGCCCGAAGCTGGGGCTTGAATGAACGCGCAAGATGTCCATTTCTTTGCGGCTCGACGCGCGCTCCGTGGCCCGGCTGAGATCGGCGAGCGAGCCGGTCACGTCCGACAGAAAGCGCTCGCCTGTCGGCGTGAGCACGAGACCGCGCCCCGACCGTTGGAACAACGGCTGACCGATGATCGATTCCAGATTACTGAGTTGATGGCTGACCGCGGACGCGGTCAGGCCGAGCTCCTCGGCCGCACGATTGACGCTCTTCGTTCTGGCGACGCTTTCGAACGCGATGATGGCCTTGAGCGGGGGGATACGCATCGTGAAATTTTTTTCAATCGCAGTTGAAAGAAACCGCATTGCTTCCGCGCAGTGGGCGCTGCCATTCTGTCGACAAGCCGCACTGACGCCGAGCATCCGCCAAGCTCGGAATCGATGCTAAAGGCGGCTGCAAGCGCATTCCGCTTGACTCAACTCATACAGAAATGACGCAGTGCATCACTGCGCAGGAGACAGCAATGCATTATCCGTTTTTCTCCCCAGTTGCGCGAACTTTGCCAGGCCGAGAAGGTTGAGATGGCCTCCCAGCGATATCTGCTGTCGGCGCGCTCCATCGTCAAGAGCTTCGGGCCGACGAGCGTGCTAAGGGGCTTCGATCTATCGATCGCACCCGGCGAGGTTCATGCCTTTCTCGGCGGCAACGGCGCGGGCAAGTCAACGTTCATCAAGATCATTTCCGGCCAGCATGAACGAGACGGCGGAACCGTCGAGTTCGACGGAGAGCAGCTCGGCTCGTCTATCGCCGGCTATGTCGATGCAGGCGCGATCGCGGTCGTCAATCAGGAACTCGCGTTGTTGCCGCATCTGTCTGTGGCGGAGAACATCGCGCTGCCGCGTTTGCGCCGGGCGGCGCGCAAATACAGTGAGCGAGCGGCCAAAGCAATCGCGATCGATGCACTATCGCTGATCGATCCGCATTTCGCGCGCGAGTCCGTCGAGCGCCTCGTCGGCGACCTCACGCTGCACGAGCGGCAACTCGTCGAGATCGCACGTTCGCTCGGCTCGGGCGCCAAGCTGCTGCTGCTCGACGAGCCTACGGCGAACCTCACCGCCGGCGAGACGGCGCGGCTCTTCAGCGTCATACGAAGATTGGTGGCCGACACTGGGCTCGCCGTCCTGTTTGTGTCGCATCGAATGCGGGAGATTCGGCAAGTCGCCGACGTCTGCACGATCATCCGCGATGGAAGGACCGCGATCGACCGCGTCGCACTGGGCGCGATCACCGACCGTGACATCGTCGAACACATGGGCCAGAGCGTCGAGCGTGAAGAAGCTGCCGGCGTGGCCAACGCGCGTGCCGCGCGGCCGCGCATGGCGAGCAATGCGCCTGCGAAGCGCGATGCGATCAAGAGCGATCCGATAGTCGTCGAGCAGACGGGCATCGGCCTGGAGATCCATCCCGGCGCGATCGTTGGCCTCGCGGGTGCGCCAACGGGACCTTCTGCATTGATCGATGCACTGACGGGGCTCGCTACGCGGCATACGTGGGACGTCAAATGCAATGGCGCGCCGATGACCTATTCGAGCCCCGCCGCGGCCGCTCGCGCCGGCGTGGGTTTCATTTCCGGAGACCGCGCCAACAAGGGCATCCTCGGAACGCTGCCGATCGTCGATAACCTCATGGCGGCGCAGCGCATCGTCGAGCGGCGCCGCGTTGCGGGCAAGGACGAGTCTCGACAGGGCCTGCGTCTTCTCGAGGTGCTCGACATCCGCGCAGGATCGCTCTCGGATCTCCCTTCGACCCTGAGCGGCGGCACGCAGCAAAAGCTGCTCGTTGCGCGGTGGCTCATGCTCAAGCCGAAGCTGCTGGTTCTCGAGGAGCCGACGCGCGGCGTCGACATCCGCACCAAGCAAGAGATCTATGCGCTGATTCGTGAGATGGCGGCGCAAGGCACCGCCGTTGTCTGGTGGTCGACCGAGTACGTCGAGCTCGTCGAGCTATGCGAGACGGTGCTCGCCTTCGATCCGCACGGCCGTCCGACGCGCGTGCTGCAACAAGCGGAGATCGACGAGGCGAGCGTGGCGAATGCCACCGGCATGGCGGCATGACCGCGCGGTCAGCGCGGAGCGTCGCTCGAATCAGTATTCCATTGGAGACATCGATGAAGATTGCCACCCACACGATCGCGAGCGAAAGGGGTCAGTCGGGCCGTTCGCTGCGCCGCGTGCTATCGACATACCGCACTGAAATCGCTATCGCAATCGCGATTGTCACGCTCGAATTGGCCGTCGGCGCGGTCGTTCCCGCCGCCCTCTCCGGGGGGAACCTGGCTAACGTGGCGCAGGCCTCGGCACCGCTCGTCATTATGGCGTTCGGCGTATTGCTGGTGATCGTCACCGGCGGCATCGATCTCTCAGTCGGGTCGGTCTTCTCGTTGACCGGCATGGTCACGGGGCTTGCGATGGCGCATGGATATGGCGCGGTTCCGAGCAGCGCGGCGGGTCTTTGCGTGGGCCTGGTCATCGGCCTCTTTAACGGCCTGCTAGTAACGTTCGTGGGGCTGGCACCGTTCGTCGTCACGTTAAGCACGTATGCCATCGCCGGCAGTCTGTCATTCATCGTGACCGACGGGCATTCGCTGCCGATTGCCGATGCCAACTACTGGCTGCTCAACTCGGGCACGCTGATTCCCGGCATCCCAAACTACGCGCTCTGGTGTGTCTTGCTCTTGTTGTCGATCGAACTCTGCTTGCGCAAGGTGGTGGCAGGGCGCTGGCTTTATGCCGTCGGCAGCAGCATTGCTTCGGCTCGCGTGATCGGCATCCCAGTCCATCGCGTGCGGATTGCCGCGTATGTGTTGTCGGGACTGCTGGCTTCGTTTGCAGGCATCGATAGCCTCTCGTATATCAGCAATGCGGAGGCAACAGCAGGCTCGAGCCTCATGCTGCAGGCCATTGCGGCTGTTGTGATCGGCGGTGCGAGCCTGTCTGGCGGAACGGGCTCCGCAATCGGCGCGCTGCTCGGTGCGCTGATGATCACGATCATTCAAAACGGCGCGAACTTGATCGGTGTCAACAGCTTCTGGCAAGGCACCGTCACCGGGATCGTCATTCTCATCGCGGTTCTCGTCGACCGCATCACCAAGGCACGGCGCTAAGCAGTGCTTCAACATAAGCTCAGGAGACACAAGATGATCGACATCGCAAAGAAGGCTAGCCCGCGTCGCGCGCTGTTCGGCCGACTGATCGCAGCTGGCGCATTGATCGCCGCTGCGGCCGCGCCGCAAGCGTCGCTTGCGCAGGCCAAGCCCACCGTTGCCTATATCGCGCCGTCGCTGGACATTTCGTACTGGCAGTGGGTGGGGTACGGCGTCAAACAGCGCGCTGCGGAACTCGGCATGAACTATGTGGCCCTGACGTCGGAGAACTCGCCGGCCAAGCAGATGGATAATGTGCACACGGCGTTGACGCGTGGGGTGAGCGCGATCGTCATGGGACCGGTGAGTTCCACCAGCACGCCGCCGGTATTGCGTTTGCTCAAGGAGAAGTCGGTGCCGATCGCGTTCGCGGGAATCGGGCCTCAGCCGGGGCAGACGGATTTCACGTCGGCCGTCACGGCCAACAACTATGAAACAGGTAAGGCGGAAGGCTCGTACGTCTGCAAGTTGGCTAAAGAGCGCGGCGGCAACAAGGTCGCGATGTTGTCCCTGCCCCAGGATCGAGAGAATGCCCAGAAATACATGAAAGGTGCGCAGGAGTCCTTCAAGGCGGACGGGTGCGATCTCGTCCAGGTTCTCGAAACGCACGGTCTGACGGTGAATGAGGCCGTGTCCCAAGCGAACGACATTCTCACGGCGCATCCCGACGTGAGAGCGATCTACGGTATGTATGACGAGGCCGCCACAGGCGCGGCGAAGGCGCTGCAAACGCGCGGACTCACCGGTAAGGTAGCTGTCGTGACAGCGGATGGAAGTCCCACGACTGTTCGTTTGCTGCGCGATGGTGCCATTCAGGGCGTATTCCTGCAGGAGGCCGTCGGGCAGGGCATCGACGCGACGACGCAAGTTTTCGATGCACTGAATCGCAAGCCTACGACTCAGGAACTGGCATTGAAGGAGCCGCTCGTCACCCACGAAACCATCGACCAGCCAGAAGCGCAGGCTAAGCTCAAGCGCGTCTATCCCCCTTCGGCCGGCAGTTATTGATCGTTTAGCCGATGTGCGCACCGCCCGGATATGCGCGGGCGGCGCTTCGATACAAGAAATTGACGAGATTGGAGACACCGTGGACAACCTGCCCATCATCGACCCGCATCACCACCTTTACGATCTCAAGACCGGTAGCTATCCATGGTTGCAGGGGCCGATGCTCAAGCGCGTTTTCGGCGACTATTCGGCGATACGCAAAGACTATCTCATCGAGGACTTCCTGGCCGATATCAAGAATCAGAACGTGGTGAAGACCGTTCACCTTCAGGTCGAGTACGACCATAACGATCCGGTCGCGGAGACACGCTGGCTGCAAGGCGTCGCCGACGAACACGGCTACCCGCACGGCATTGTCGGCTTCGCGGATCTTGCTGCCGACGATGTTCAGGCGGTGATCGAGGCGCACTGCCAGTTTCCGAATGTGCGCGGCGTTCGGCAATGCTTGAACTTTCACCGAGATCCGGTGAAGACGTTCATCGACCATCCCCATCTGATGAGCGACAGCCGTTGGCGGCGTGGCTATGCGTTGCTCGAGCGCTATAACCTATCGTTCGATTTGCAGCTCTATTACACCCAGATGGAAGAGGCCGTGGCGCTCGCTCGCGATTTTCCGAATACGTCGATCGTTCTGAACCATACCGGCATGCCGGTCGATCGTGCGCCAGACGAAATAGAAGGATGGAAGAAGAGCATGAAGCTTCTGGCTTCAGCGCCCAATGTGTCATGCAAAATTTCGGGATTGGGCATGGGCGACTGGAAGTGGACCGTCGACAGTATTCGCCCATTCGTGCTGCACGCGATCGATGCCTTCGGCGTGGAGCGCTGCATGTTTGCGAGCAATTTCCCCGTCGACAAGCTCTTTAGCAGCTACGACGATTTATTCAACGCGTTCAAAACCATCGCGAAGGATTTCTCGCCCCAAGAACGGCGAGCATTGTTCCATGACAATGCCGAACGGATCTATCGCCTCTGAGGGAGGATGAACAAGGTACGCGCGGATTGCGGGCGCGTCCCGCAGCGAACGTGACTACAGTCGACACGACAGCCCTCTCGAGAGTTACAGCGAACGGGAAGACAGCTCACTAATAAGGGTTATCCCTTCCTTGAAACGGCTGAATTGGTAGTATTAACTGGCAAAAAGTGACGAATCATAAGGTCACGCCAGATGTGTTCGGCGAGTTGACTGCGTTGCGCTGGTGTGCAGTTAAACCCGGCAACTTGGCCCGAGAACGACAAAGCTATATTAATCGCATAACACGGGGGCGAATCTATGGGCAATGCTGTTTGCCTAGCAAGCACAACGCTGCGATCCAAGTTTTCTACGTTGGCGTGCCACCAGGACTGTTCGATTTGGCACATCGACGCGTTTTCTGCACTGTCCGACCGTTAGCGGCGGACTACGTCAATTGCCCTGCCCGCTGCCTGTCGGATACTGACAGATTTCCCGTCCTGGATTGGCGGCTAGGTCCATCTGTTTTGCCTACGCCATTGCAAGCGTCAGGCGAAAATTTCCTTTTTCGCGCGGCGCGTGAATGCGATCGTAATGAATAAACTCGTCATTGTTGCGACACTCATCTTCTCGCTGGGCGCGAACGCCTGGTCGGAGAACAATAGCGATCGCGCCTTTCGGCTCGTTCGTGAGGTGGTGCTCGAGAAAGGATTTGTGCCTGACCCGCAAGTCATCGACCGCATGAGCGACGGCAGCTTTGTCATAGCAGGCCGGATGGAAAATGACAAGGCCGCATGGGCCACCGCTGTTGAGCCGGACGGCGTAGTACGCTGGAGATATTTGCTGCCCTCTTCTAGCCCTCGCGGCAGCGGCGGCTATCCGTATTTCTCGGGGATTGCTGCTGGTCCCAATGGGCGAACACTCTTATGCGGTACGATCGATCTAGCGGTACCTCCTCACTCGGTCGTTAATGGATTGCTGATTCAAGTTGACAGGCACGGACACCTTGCTACTTACAATGTAATCAAGCCGCCGCAAGGCGAAAACCAATACGCGCAGACGGCATACATAGATGGGTGCACTGCCACCCGCTCCGGTGCATTGCTAATCGGCCGCGTCATTCGCACGAGCAATGATGGCAAACGGGATTGGTATCACTGGATTGTCGCGGCGAACGTTGACGGGCAAGTTGCATGGCAGAAGCTCATTCCATCACGGGGCGGTGGAAAACGCAGCCAAATACGCAAGATGTCCGATGACACGTTGCTTATTATGGACACCGAGGCGATTCTAGTTGATTCACAGGGAGAACTTCTTGCACGTTCTGCCGTCACGGGTTTGCTCCGCATCGTACAACCGCTTAATCCACATGCCGCTCCGGAATTGTTTGGCTGCTATGGCGGGGAGACCTATGGGAGGCTTTTTACGCTTAGCGAAGATCTTAAGCTCGTAGCGGAACGGACGGTAGCGCGGACGGTGGCCCTTTGCGGTCCTCAGCAGCATGTAATGCAATTATTTGGCCTGGCCGACGGCTCTATGGTCTTATTTGGCTATCGGTACGACCGGGGCGTGTACACTCCGGCTGCCGTGAAATGGAATGAGTCGCTCGCGTCCGCACAAACGCAGCTATTCTCTACACCGACCGCACCGTGGTTTGACGCAGCAATCCCAACCGGCAACGAAGGAGAATTCGCTACCTTGCGCGTCACTGGTGTTCCGACTGCGCTTGGGGATGATCGGGAACGCGCGCTGTACTTGTCGTTTATAAAAATTTCTCAATAGATGATGATCGGGGGTAAAAATGGACGCCAGCACCGGCATTAATGCGCAAGATGCAGGCCTTTTCTCTTTCGATGCTTATAACGACGACGCACCATTGAATCTAGGCGGCGATTGGGTGGAGGATGCCGCGGACGAGAAAGATTCGACTGGCGCTCAAATCAATGAGATAAAAGACGACTCTGGGAGCGTAATTGATCAATTCAGAATTTTCACATCGAACAGCCTTGGCGAGGTAGTGTTTGCATTCAAAGGATCGGATAACTGGAGTAATTTGCGGTCCGACCTGATGAACTCGGGCCTGGCCGATTGGAAGAATATAGCCGCAGATGCAAGTGTCGCGCTATGCCAGCCGCACGTCGTACGTCGACGGGTCCTCAGCATTCTCAGCAAGCTCGGCCGACCGCGCTAACGACGCACAATCCATGAACGACCGGCAGTACGCGGACAGTTCTGCCGAGCACGCGGCCTCGACCCAAAGCAGCGACGGGCTTTCGACGTATCGCGATCTGATTTCTCATGCTGACGGTTCGTCGGACTATCACTTCTCGGCGGGAAACTCCAGCACTGGCTTTTCGCTTTCAGCGAACGTGCTCGACTATGCGGACGGCTCATCCGAAGTGACCTTTTCGGCCACGCACTCAAACGGTACATCCTCTTACGCCAACGATCAGGCATATGCGGATGGGTCGTCGAACCATTCGTTCTCGGCCGCCGACGGTAATGGGGTGTACCTCGACAACGTCTTCAATGCTGACGGGTCGTCCGAATATCAAATTTCCTTGTCAAACAGCGACAACTCCTCCTCGTACCGCGACATCAAATACGCTGCGGACGGCACATACGACGACGCGAGTTCGGCAATCGCAAGTGACGGCACGAGTTCGTTCAACGAGGTAACGGGTACTGCGAGCGACCCGCGTTCAGCTGAATGGACGGGCGCGGCGGGCCTATTCCGAACAGACAGCATCAGCTCGGCGATTCGCCAATACGAGTGGACAAGCGGATCGTCTGCGGACGGAGAACATGCGGTCTATGATTTCATCGCGCTCGCCGACGGGGCGCTCGAGCACAAACTATCGATCTTCTTCGCCGACGGATATAGCTTTACCGAAGACGATGCCTCATCCGCAGATGGTTCCTATCAGCGCGAGTGGTCTGCGAGCGATGGTAGCTACGATCGGCATCTGCATAATGCTTCTACCGGCGTTGACGAATACCACACCCGATACGCGGACGGCATTGGAGGATATCGGGGCACAGACTTGATCACCGGTGCGGCGGGTTATCAGACGACATTTGAGCAGTTCCGTGATGGCAGCTACATGGCCGACACAATCACCACGGCCACGGGCGCTGATCATCTCGCCATGTATTCGGCTGTCCCCGGTCTGGCGCTTTCCATCGACAGATAGCCGATCGTCACAGATATCCCACGCTCGTGCGAGCGCGGGATATCTAGCGTGGCGCGCTTTTCCTTTCGTTAAAGACGGAGTTGTGCGAATGCGGACAACACTCCGTTCACATCGACATTTCACGCGTTCCATTGTGTTGGTACGGCTGCCGCGTCTTTCATACATACCTCTTCGGAGCTCGCAGTGGGCGCCACTGAATCGACTCTTCATCCCGACGACATCGCGCTCCAAGCGCTCGCGCTGATCGCGCGACATCATGGCATCGCCACTGAGATCCATGACCTTCGCCATAAAGCGGGAATCAACAGTGGCGCCTTCAGTGAATCTGATTTAGCACTGTCCGCCCGCCGATTAGGGCTGAAGGCCAGAATCGCTTCGATCGATACAGGGCAATTTCGAACGATACCTTGCCCCGCGCTCGTCTTTGACAAAGCTGGCCAGCACTTTTTGCTCCTCGGATGCAAAGAAGAGCGTGCGCTTGTACTGGAACCCAACCGTCGTGCGGCATCGGTCCTCTCGGTGGAAGACGTAACGGGGAGAGCCACTGGTCGCGTCATGCTCGTGGCCTCCCGTCAAGCGTCAAAGGATGCTTCGCGGCAATTCGATTTCACGTGGTTTATTCCGGCGATCATTAAATATCGAGCACTGCTGACGGAAGTCTTGGCTGTATCGTTAGTCCTGCAGGTGATTGGTCTGATATCCCCGCTGATGTTTCAAGTCGTAATGGACAAAGTGTTGACGAATAGGGCATACAGCACGTTGAACGTCGTCGTTGCTGCGCTTCTATTAACGTCGGCATTCGAAGTGGTGCTTACAGGATTGCGAAGCTTCTTGTTGTCCCACACAACGAACAGAATCGACGTTGAACTGGGAGCGGGTCTGTTTCGGCACCTCCTGTCTCTTCCGCTTCCATACTTTGCAGCACGCAGAATCGGAGACACTGTTGCGCGGGTCCGCGAACTTGAAAACGTCCGCAACTTCCTTACCGGCCAAGCGCTTACCGCGGTCATCGATCTCTTTTTTTCCGTGGTCTACCTTGCTGTGATGTGCCTCTACAGCGCCCGGCTGACATTGATCGTTGCCGCCTCGTTGCCGCTCTATGCCGGAATCTCAGCGCTACTTAACCCCGCAGTCCGTGCACGGCTCAACGAGAAATTTGCCCGCGGCGCAGAAAATCAATCATTCCTTGTAGAGAGCATGGCAAATGTCGAGGCCATCAAGGCCATGGCCATCGAGCCTCAGCTTGCCCGACAATGGGAGAGCCAACTCGCGGCATATGTCACCGCAAGCTTTCGCGTCACGACACTTGGGACGCTTGGCCAGCAATTGATCCAGTTGATCGGAAAACTCGTTAGCGTTCTGACGCTTCTATTCGGCGCGAAGCTCGTCATTGACGGTCACATGACCGTCGGCGCTCTGATCGCCTTCAACATGATGTCGCAAAGAGTAGCGGCACCGGTGTTGCGATTGGCTCAGCTTTGGCAGGATTTTCAGCAAGTCGGCATCTCCGTACAGCGTTTAGGTGACGTTTTGAATTCAAAGGCCGAACTACAGGCGGCAGCACGGGCGCTGCCGCCGACAAAAGGGGAGATCGTGTTCGATCATGTCCGCTTTAGGTATCGAGGGGACAGCCCGCCGATCATCGACGATTTTTGCTTGCACATTCAGGCCGGCGAGGTCATAGGAGTGGTCGGTCGCTCAGGCTCGGGCAAGAGCACTATGGCCAAGCTGTTGCAGCGACTCTACGTGCCGGAGCACGGCCATATCAAAGACGACGGAATCGACTTGGCCCTCGCTGACGCAGCGTGGCTACGGCGACAAGTTGGAGTAGTGCTGCAAGACAACCAGCTCTTTGGCCGATCCATACGGGAAAACATAGCCATTGCTGATCCGGCGACACCGCTGGATCATGTGATCCACGCCGCGAAGCTCGCGGGCGCGCATGACTTTATCTGCGAGCTGCCCGAAGGCTACGAAACAATGGTCGGCGAGCGAGGCAGCACGCTCTCGGGAGGACAACGGCAGCGTCTGGCGATCGCCCGCGCGCTTATCGGCAATCCTAAAGTTCTCATATTCGATGAGGCAACGAGCGCCCTGGACGTGGAAACAGAAGGGATTGTTCAGCGTAACATGCGAGCCATCTGCGACGGACGAACCGTTATTGTCATTGCTCATCGGTTGAGTGCTGTTCGGCACGCGCATCGAATCATCGCCATGGATCGAGGCCGGATAGTCGAGCAGGGCGACCACGCGTCTTTGATGGCGAAGGGCGGCTACTACGCGAATCTTCTTGCCTTGCAGGCGGCGTAGCAAAATGCGCGGCGGTAGATCGAACGCCCGCTGGTATTTGCTCGAGCGCTATCTCTCCGCGTGGCGCACAACGTGGAAGCGTCGGCACCAGCTCACATCCCCTGCGCGCTCCCGGCTCGAACTGCAGTTTCTGCCAGCCCATCTCGAGCTCGTCGAGAGTCCGCCACACCCTCTACCACGATGGTCGATGAGGGTGATGGTTGCAATGACTGCCACGGCGCTCTTGCTCACGGTATTCGGTAAGTTGGACATCGTCGTCGAGGCAAAGGCAAAGCTGATCCCCGGCGCGCGCGTCAAGGTTATACAGCCGGTGGTGACAGGGGTCGTCACCCGCATCCTTGTCCGTGATGGGCAACGTGCAGCAGCGGGCCAAGCACTCATCGAACTTGATACTGCGCAGGCAGCGGCGGATGTACATAAAGCGCAAACGGCGAGGATTGACGCATCGCTCGCCGCCGCACGTGCCAGAGCCTTGATCAGCGCTCAGCAGACAAAACGTCCTCCGCTGGTCGAGCAGGTCGTCGCCGCTGCGGCCGAACAGCAGCGCGACGCTCAACGTTTGGCTGACGGCCTTTACCAGGAGTACGTCGATAAGTTGTCGAGTCAGATCGCTGAATTGGCTAGGCGCGAAGCCGAGCTCGCGAGCACGGCGCAGCAAGTCGCCAAACTCCGTGCAACAGCGCCGCTCGCACGCCAAGTAGCAAACGACTACAAGGCGCTAGCCGTGAACGACTACGTGGCGAAGCACGACTTCCTCTCCAAGGAACAGACGGCACTGGAGCAGGAACATGAACTGACGGCTCAGCTTAGCCACAGCACAGAGCTAGCGGCCGCCATTACCGAGCAACATGCGATCATCGAATCGACGCGCTCTCAGTTCAAGCGAGAGCAGTTGGACAGCCTCGATCACGCGATACAGCAACTGACGCAGAGCGCAGATGACGAAACTAAAGCGGAAACGCGTCGACGGTTCCTGACGCTCTACTCCCCCGTTTCCGGGACGGTGCAACAGTTGTCGGTGCATACGGTCGGCGGCGTCGTCACAACAGCCCAATCACTCATGGAAATCGTTCCAGACGATGCAGTCGAAGTCGAAGCGGCGATCGAAAACAAGGATATCGGGTTCGTGAATGTCGGCCAGGAAGTGGTCGTCAAAATTGACGCCTTCCCGTATACCCGATATGGCTACCTCAAAGGGAGAGTGGAATCGGTCGCTAATGACGCGTCTCCCGACAAGAAGCTGGGCCTGACGTTCACGACACGCGTGCAGTTGGTAACCGGTCACATGAAGATCAATGACAAGTCGATCGATCTAACGCCAGGCATGACGGCCTCGGTAGAAATCAAGACGGGCCGACGCGCGGTCGCTCAGTATTTTTTTGATCCGCTGGTACGAACTATTGATGAAAGCCTTCATGAACGCTGAATTCCCGGGCGATAGGCGGCATTCTTCATCGCTGGCGGCTTTTTCCGGAACGAAATTAACGTACGAGAGCGTATGTGGTAGCGCATGTAGCATTCGCGTTATGTTAGGTGCGGTGTTCATCTGCGCGGCAGCACGGTCGGCCATGGCGATCGACGTCTTTGGAACCGCAGATTCCGTGTCGAACACGCCGGTTGGATCAACTCTCGCAGCCAACGCTGGTTCGCCCTGTCAGTTTGGCCCGCCGAGTACGCCACTTCGACTTGAAGAGGCCGTCGATCGCGCGTTGTGCGATAACCCAAAGACGCGAGAGGCATGGGCCAATATCAAGGTGCAGGCAGCTGGCGTCGGTGTCGCAAAGGCGGCATACCTTCCTAACATCACCGGTATGTGGCAGGACGTGCGTGATGATCAGGTGACAAACGTGACCGGACACCCGGCCTTGAGCTCGGCTATCAGAAGCTCGGTCCAGACAGGCTCGGTTTCGTTGAACTGGGTCCTGTATGACTTCGGCGGCAGAAACGCTGCATTACACAACGCACAGCAACTGCTCGCAGCCGCTCGTGCCAATCAGGACGCTGCGTTGCAAGATACCTTTGCGACGGTGGCGACCGATTACTACGCGGCTCAAGCCGCAGCGGGCAAGCTGGCCGCTGCCGAGGAAACCGAGCGGACTGCGCATGACAGTTTTATCGCAGCGTCAGCGCGCGTGAGCAACGGTGTGGCCGCAATCACCGATCAGCTACAGGCGCAAACGTCCTACGCCCAGGCAACCTACAACCGGGCCAAGGCGGAAGGCGATCTTCAGACTGCGATCGGGATGCTGGCGTCCGACATGAGTCTCAACCCGAGCCAACAGATTGTGCTGCCGGCGGTCGCAGACGGCGTCACGCCGGATCGTGATTTCACCGAGTCGGTCGCGGAGCTGATTGACGATGCGCAACGCATGCATCCAAGCGTGACTGCTGCTCGGGCACAGCTCGAGGCTGCCGTTGCGAGGGAACAGGAGACCCGCGCCCAGGGCTTGCCGAGCGTCAGCTTTCTGAGCAAGTACAGTCGCAACAACCAGCCCGCCAATTTGGGGTTGGGCCAGCCGCCATTCCCGGCGACGGGACATGACTGGTACTTCGGGGTCCAGATACAGATCCCGCTGTTCGAAGGGTCCGGCAGAACCTATCAGGTTCGTGAGGCGCATGCCCAGGTCGAAGTGCAGCAATACACACTTGACGAAGTGCAGCGGCAGGTCGGCCTCGATGTCTGGAAAAGCTATCAGTCCCTGCAAACGGACACGCAGAATCTGCAAAACACGGCCGCATTGCTGCAGATCGCCCAGCAATCGTTCGACGCCGCTAAACATCGCTATAACGCAGGCGTTGGCAACATACTCGAGTTGCTCAACGCCCAATCCTCGTTGTCGGATGCCAACCGGCAACGCATTCAGGCGTTGACAGACTGGCGCGCGGCCAGGCTCCAGCTTGCCGCGAAGATGGGCCGGCTAGGATTTTCGGACCTGCGCCGGGTGGAAGGTGATCGATGAGACCATAGACAATGCACGCGGGATGACAGCATTCAACGGCGACGAGAGAGAGGGCGTTGCCGTGCGCGATCGCGTCGTCGTGCGGGTCATCACATAAAGCGTCTTGCAAACTTGGGCGGCGGCCTGTTCTTCGAGCGGAGAGTTATCCGGTTATCCGGTAGCGCAAACAGCACGGGCTGCTCCTGAGCAAACGCTTGGCGCACGCTGATCGTGCGATGGATACGGCGAATCAGCCGTCTGCGAGCAGCATCAGTGCACGAGCACGAGCGCATTCAGATCATCGAGGCCGGTAAAGCGAGCCGTCGAACAACCATCCAATTACTTCGATCCCAAAGTGATTATCGGCAAGCGAACGCTTTCCTCGCAGTAAGGAGGTCGGCCTCTAAACCTGAGCGGCGTCAAATGCACTGGCTTGCCCGAGTAGCCATGCGCGGAAGAGCTCCAACGGCTTTCCGTGGCTCAGTTCGGTCGGGTAGACAAGATAGTAGGCCGAATCGACGGATGACTTCGCTGCGAATGGGATGATGAGGCCCAACTGCTGCAATTGACCATCGACGAAAAACTTCGGAACGAGGGCGATGCCGAGACCCGCAGCCGCCGCCGCAATCAGCATGGTATGCAGCTCGTAACGAACGCCGTGCATGGTGGCATTGTCCTCCACTCCGAGGTCGGAAAACCATCGCGACCAGGCATCCGGACGCGTAGTGGAATGAAGCAGCGGATAGCGCAGCAGCTCATGCGCCTTCTTTATCGGCTTCGATATCAAAGAGGGCGAGCAGATGGCAACCACCTCTTCTCCGAACAGGTAATCCGACGACGTGCCCGGCCACGTGGGTTTGCCGTAATGGATCGCCGCTTCGAAGTGCGACTCCTCGAATGAGAACATGTCCGTCCGAACTCCCATATTCACGCGCACGTCGGGTGTGCGATCGTTGAAGTCCTTGAGCCGTGGAATCAGCCAGTGCGATGCGAACGTGGGAAGCACCGCGAGCTCCAAATAACCGCCGCCGCTACCGTGGGCGATGATAGAGAGCGTATCCCGGTCCAGATTCTCGAGTGCGCGGCGCACTTGCGTGCCATAGAGCCGTCCCGCCCTGGTGAGAACGACTCGCTGCTTCGCCCGGACAAAAAGACGAACGCCCAGGTTCGCCTCTAGCGTCGCGATCTGGCGGGAGACGGCGCTTTCGGTCAAGAACAGCTCTTTTGCGGCATGCGTGAAGCTTTCGTGCCGAGCGGCCGCCTCGAAAGCCATCAGCGCACCCATGTTGGGAATCTTGAACTTGCGCATGGTCGTTCCAAAAACTCATCAAGTAACAATTTAATCTCGCTTTACGCGGGGGCACAAGCGTTTGAATAATGCGGATGGACGCGAAAGGGCGCTTAGAGCAATTCGTGACCAGAATGTCGTGTAGTTCCACTGCCGTTCTCTCAGCCAACGATGACATGTACGAATTCACCGTCCCTTTTCGACATCCCGCCGGCTCTCCGATCCGCGAATTGTTCAAGTATCTGAGCGAGCCCGGGATGATTTCGTTCGCAGGCGGGTACCCGGCCAGCGACCTGTTCGACGTCGACGGATTGCAGGCTGCGGCGGCTCGCGCGTATCAGTCGCCGAATCGCTGTCTTCAATATGGCCCGACGGACGGATTGCCCGAGCTGAAAAAGGAGCTGATAGCACTGATGGCACGTCGCGGCGTGACGTGTTCGGCGGATCAGCTTGTCGTCACGACAGGTTCACAGCAGGGGCTGGACCTGTTGCTGCGGATCCTGATTGCGCCAGGCGACGTCGTGCTCACGGAACAACCCGCTTATCCCGCGACGCTTCAGGCCCTGAAGCTGCAGCAGGCCGAAATCGTGACGATACGCGTCGACGAAAACGGCCTGGACGTGGACGAGCTGTCGGCGCTGCTCGCATCGGGCGCGGTGAGCCATCCGAAGTTGCTTTACACGGTGCCGACCTTTGCGAACCCAACGGGTGCGACGCTAACGCGCGAGCGTCGGATTCAATTGTTGAAGCTTGCAGTGGAGTACCGGTTCATCATTGTCGAAGACGACCCCTACGGCGATCTGCGCTTCGCGGGGAAGGCCGTTCCGTCGATTCTCTCGCTCACAAAAGAAGTGGAAGCTTCCCGCGACTGGGTGGTCCACTTTGCAAGTCTCTCGAAACTCGTCGCGCCGGGCCTGCGCGTCGGTTGGGCGATTTCGTCCGCCGAGATCGCGCGTCGTTGCATTATCGCGAAGCAGACCGTGGACCTTTGCAGCGCGCCCTGGGTTCAGGCCACGGCGGCCGAGTACTTGGCAGACGGCGCGCTCGAACGCCATCTGCCGCGCATTACGACCATGTACAAGCGCAAGAGCGATGCGCTCTGCAACGCACTTCGCTCTGAGCTGGGTCATGCCATCGAGTTCCATGAGCCCAAGGGCGGCATGTTCGTCTGGGCGCGAATCGCCGGCATCGCATCGGAGTTGCTGAAATCTTTGCAGACAAGCTGGATGCCTGTGCGTTACGGCTTTCGTTTGCTGCTCCAAATGTCGAGGAAATCCTGGAAGGGGTAAAGCGGCTCAACCATGCTCGCGACATGGCGCTATCGGCTCGCGTTTCACCGATCCAATAGACATTGGCAAGGGAAACTTGATATGGATCGCGACGTTCGCCGCCTGGAGCAACGATGACGGCGTTCGCACTCCAGGGGGAGTCAACCAGTAATTTGCGATCGAAGACTTAAGCGAGGATTAAAGCGGGCAACGCGCTTGGCGTTCAGGCAAGCGGCGCCACCGAGGCGCCGACGATCCCATGCCGCCGCAGCGCCTCCGCAACGAAGCCCGACGCCTTCATCTCTTCCACGAATTGGCTGAGCGCCGCCGCCGCGGCGCCACCACGGCTCTTCGGCGTGCCCATCGCCTGTTGGATGACCATGAACCGCTCGTCGAGCAATCGAAGTCCCGGGGTCTTGCATGCGTCCGCCTCGAGCTGCTGCTTTACGCCGGCCGCCACCTCGAGGTTCTGCTCGAGGAAAGTCTTGACGACGGCCGGCGAGCTAGGCGCGCGAACGATTTGCGCTACCTTGAGCTCGCGCGTCAGGAAAAGGTCATAAGCGCTGCCGTTGCCGACGGCGACGCGGTTATGCGGATGGTCGACGTCCTGATTCGTCCTGATCGGCGAGTCGTCGCGCACCAGATAAAATCCCTCGATCAAAACATACGGTGCCGTGAACGCCAGCTTTTCTCCGCGCAATGGATCGACTGCAAAGAAGCCGAAATCGGCGCGCTCCTCGCTTACGGCCTGAACCGATTTTCCGGCTGTATCGAAGACCACCAATTCGAGCTCGACATCGAGCCTTTCCGCAAACGCTCGCGCAAGGTCGATCGACACGCCGAACGGCTCGCCTGTTTCGGGGTTTTGGTTGGCGAGAATCGGATTGCCGAGATTGATCGACGCTCGAAGTTTTCCGGTAGGTGTGAATGCGGCGACAACGGATGGATCGATGGTCATGGGTGCGCTCGTATCGGCCGGCGTGTTGGCTAAGAGCATATCATCCGGCCGAAGTTGGAGCGTATCGGCGAGACCAACTACGTTAGATCTCGACCCGCGCGCCGACTTCGATCACACGGTTGGCCGGCAGCTTGAAAAACGCGGCGATATTGCCGACGTTATGCAGCATGACCGCGAAAAGGCGTTCTCTCCAGAGCGCCATCCCGCGCCCGGACTTCGGCACGACCGCCGCGCGGCTCAGGAACCACGAAGTCTCCGACGGCTCGAAGGTGAATCCTGCGGTCTTGCACGTTGCGAGCGCATGCGGCAGATCGACTTCGTCCTTGAATCCGTAAGTGATCGTTGCGCGAAAGCAGCCGGGAGCGAGCGGCTCCATCACGACGCGCTCGCTCTCTGGTATCCACGGCACGTCCTCGGTAACCACGGTCAGGAATAACACGCGCTCATGCAGTACGCGGTTATGGCGCAGATTGTTCACGAGCGCATGCGGCACTGAATCGGGGTTCGGCGTCAGAAAGATCGCGGTGCCGCCGACACGCACTGGAGAGCTTGACAGGAGAGAAGCCAGATAGGGTTGGAGCGGCGTCGCGCCGGCGCGCGCGCGCGCCTCGGCCAGCATCATTTCCCAGCCGCGGCCCCAGGTCGCCATGATCGTGAACATCACGGCACCGATCAAGAGCGGGAACCAGCCGCCTTCGACGATCTTCAAGAGGTTCGCGGAGAAGAACATAGCGTCGATCACGAAGAAGAACGCGGTCGCGAACACGCAAAGCAGCCAGTTGTAATGCCATGCATACCGGACGACGAAGAATGTCAGGCACGTCGTGATGAGCATCGTTCCGGTAACCGCGATGCCGTACGCCGAGCCCAGCGCCGTCGAGGAACCGAAGCCGAGCACCGCTGCGACCACGGCGGCGAGCAGCGTCCAGTTGATGCCGGGCACGTAGATCTGGCCGATTTCCTGTGCCGACGTGTGGACGATGTTGATTCGCGGCAAAAAGCAGAGCTGCATCGCCTGCTTCGTCATCGAATAGGTGCCGGAGATCACAGCCTGCGATGCGATGACGGTCGCGACCGTTGCGAGCCCGATCATCGGAAAGATCGCCCATTGCGGGAAGAGCCGATAGAAGGGATTTTGCAGGGCGCCGGGATGAACCAGCAAAAGCGCGCCCTGGCCGAGGTAATTGAGCGCGAGCGCGGGGAACACGATGCCGAACCAGGTGACGCGAATCGGCCGTTTGCCGAAATGCCCCATGTCCGCATAGAGCGCTTCGGCGCCTGTGAGCGACAGCACTACAGCGCCGAGCGCGACGAAAGCAAGCCACCGGTGATGCAGGCAAAACCCCAGCCCTAGCAGCGGATTAAGCGCGACGAGGATGACCGGCGCGGCGGCAATATTGGCGAGCCCTGCAATGCCGATCACGACGAACCACAGTGCCATGACCGGCCCGAATACCGCGCCGATGCCGGACGTGCCGTGCCGCTGCATGACAAATAGCGCGATGATCGCGGCCAGCGTCACCGGTATTACGTAGGTCTTCAGCACTGGCGCCGCAACCTCGAGTCCCTCGACGGCGCTCAGTACCGAGATTGCCGGCGTGATGATGCTATCGCCGAAAAAAAGCGCAGCACCCATCACGCCGACAATGAGCAGCGCGTGCCGCAGGCGGGGCCGCGCCGCGACTGAGGAAGCGGCGAGCGCGAGCAGCGCCATGATGCCTCCTTCGCCGTGGTTATTGGCCCGCAGGATCAGCACCACGTACTTGAGCGAGACGACCACCATCAACGACCAAAAGATCAGCGATACGATGCCGACGATATTGAATGCGTTCAGCGGTAGCCCGTTGCTCGGGCCGAACACCGTGGAGAGCGTGTAGAGCGGGCTCGTGCCGATGTCGCCATACACGACGCCGAGCGCGGCGAGCGCAAGCGCCGGGAGGGCCGGCCGGTGAGGGCGGGGCACGCCGGCCCGGTCGGCGTCGGGCGCGGCGGATGCGGAATGACCCATGTCTTCCTCCTGACTCTCTCGCGCCGCGGCGAGACGGCTGGCCGAGGCCGCCGGCCGAGCGCGGTCATTCGCTTCTTTATCGGGGAGCGATCATAAAGCCCGGGTTGCTCATCGATGGCGGCCGACGCAGTCACAAAGAAGTATAGAAACTGCTCTCAAAAAGCGCCGGACGCTTCGGCGGAAACCAGCGTCTCGGAGCCCGTTTTGTACTAACGATGTCGCCGCTTTGCAAAATCAAGTCGGCTTTTGGCAATAGACACGCCGTGCAAGTTGCCGTTATTCCCTCAGCAAACGCTCCAATCCGATCTTTGAATGACCCATTTTCCCGGGGAGAAGGCTGGCTGCGCCGCCCCCGCGGCGCGGCAGGCGACGCTGATATGCGAAAACTACTCACGATCCGCTCGGGCCTGGCGGCGACGATCGCAGGCTATACGCTACTGCTCGTGCTCGTCATCGCAGCCGCCACGTGGTGTATCTATGCGGGGAATGCATCGCTGAAAGCGATGTATCTCGACGACACAGCCGCGTTGCTTCACTTGAAGACGAGCTCGGAACGGATGCTCGTCTTGCGCGGCGGATTCCGCGAGATGGAGCAGATCATCAGCGCCGGACAGGACGCAAAACCGCAACTCGAACGTTTGCATCAATTGCTGAGTCAAAGCGACGAGGAGCTCGATGCCTATCGCCGCCTGCACGAGCCGGACGCGGCGGAAAAATCGCTTCTCGAGACGCTGCAAGCGCGTCGGCAGGCGCTCCTCGACCAGGTGCTTCGAAGGTCCCTCTCGCAATTGGATGCCGACAACATGATCGACTTCCTGGCGACGCAGCGAGAAGCGCCCGTCGCGCTGTTCACCGCGTACGAGGAAGCCATCGAGGCGCTCGAAGCCTTTCAGGTCGCGCGAGAAAGGGCACGCTTCGAGCGTGCCGATGCGCGCTTTCATCGGGCGCTGTGGGCGCTCGGCGCAACCGGCCTTTTTGCACTGTTGATCGGGCTTATCGCGCAGCGGGCGCTCATGCAAGCGATCGTGAAGCCGATCAACATGGCCGTCGAACATTTCAACCGGATTGCCACGGGAGATTTGACGAGTACCGTCACCGTCGCGCGCGAGAACGAGATGGGTTTCTTGCTTGGCGCATTGAAGCGGATGCAGGACGGTCTGGCGATGACAGTGCGGCAGGTGCGCTCCAGTACCGGGACGATCGTCAGCGACGCGCGCGCGATTGCCGGCGGAAATCTGGACTTGTCCGGCCGCACCGAGCAGCAGGCAGCATCTTTGCAAGAGGCTGCGGCGAGCGTTGAGCAATTGACGGCGACGGTGCAGCAAAACGCCAACAATGCCCGCAACGCGCGGGCGCATGCGGCAGACGCGTCGCGGATCGCGATGCGAGGCGGTGAAGCGATGCAGCTCGTCGTCACGACAATGGACGAAATTACCGACAGTTCGACCAGAATTGGAGGCATCGTCGGGGTCATCGACGGCATCGCGTTCCAGACGAACATTCTGGCGCTCAACGCCGCGGTGGAAGCCGCACGGGCAGGCGAGCAAGGGCGGGGCTTCGCCGTCGTTGCAGCCGAAGTGCGGAACCTGGCGCAGCGCTCGGGCGCGGCGGCGAGGGAGATCAAAGCGCTGATCGGCGAATCGACGCAAAAGGTGGCGGGCGGCAGCAAGCTCGTGGCCGATGCCGGATCGACGCTGGCTGAGCTCGTTCGGGCCGTGGAGCGGCTCGACGCGATCATGGCCGATATCAGCCTCGCTTCGGACGAGCAATCGATCGGCATCGAGCAGGTCAATGTCACCGTGACGCAAATGGAGGAGACAATGCAGCGCAATGCGGCGCTCGTGGAGGAGGCCTCGGCGGCCGCGATGTCGCTCGAGGAGCAAAGCCGCCGATTGAGCGAAGCTGTCGCGCAGTTCAGATTGAGGGATGATGTGGATGTGAATTGAGTCGATAGCCGTCTTACGGAGGACGCTTAAATGACCACGATCACAAATCTGACTGTTCGGGATATCCGCTTTCCCACGTCGCGGTCACTCGACGGCTCCGATGCGATGAATGCGGCGCCTGATTACTCGGCGACCTACGTGGTGCTGGAGACCGACTCTCCGCATGGGCTGAGCGGCCACGGCCTCACTTTCACGATTGGGCGCGGCAATGAAATCTGCGTGAGCGCGGTGCACGCGCTAGCCCTGCTGATCGTCGGCAAGACGCTCGAGGAGATCGCGGCGAATATGGGCGCCTTCTGGCGTGCGTTGACGTCGGACAGCCAGTTGCGCTGGATCGGCCCCGACAAAGGTGCCATCCATCTGGCGACGGCGGCAGTCGTGAATGCGGCCTGGGATCTGTGGGCGAAAGCGGAAGGCAAGCCGGTGTGGAAGCTGCTCGTCGACATGACGCCGGAAGAGGTCGTGCGCTGTCTCGATTTCCGCTATGTGACCGATGCGATCGCCCCACATGAAGCCGTCGCGATGCTGCACCGGCATGCAGCGACGAAGGGCGAGCGAGAGAAAGAGATGCTCGCGAACGGCTATCCGGCCTACACAACGTCGGCCGGCTGGCTCGGCTATGACGACGACAAAATCCGCCGGCTCGCCCGCGAGGGGGTCGCACAGGGCTGGATGCATTTCAAGCAGAAGGTGGGGGCAAACCTCGAGGACGACGTGCGGCGAGCCGGCATTCTCCGTGAGGAAATCGGCGAAAACCGGAAGTTGATGATGGATGCCAACCAGGTCTGGGATGTCGACGAGGCGGTGGCGAACATGCGCCGCCTGGCTGAATTCGAT
>CAYPWK010000011.1:0-31438 GCA_964414365.1 uncultured Burkholderia sp. | reverse complement strand
TTTGTTTGATTCCGTCAAGCCCAGCAGACAATGAGCGATCTATCCGAATTCCCCATCACGCGCAAATGGCCCGCGCAGCACCCTGACCGCATTCAGCTTTACTCGTTGCCTACGCCGAACGGCGTCAAAGTTTCCGTCATGCTCGAGGAGACGGGATTGCCGTATGAGCCGCACCTCGTGCGGTTCGACACCAACGATCAGATGTCGCCGGAGTTTCTTTCACTCAATCCAAACAATAAGATCCCGGCGATCATCGATCCGAACGGTCCCGGCGGCAAGCCGCTCGCGTTGTTCGAATCGGGCGCCATTCTGCTCTATCTGGCCGACAAGACCGGACAGTTCATCCCGCAGGACGCTGCCGGCCGTTACGAGACGATTCAATGGCTGATGTTTCAGATGGGCGGCATCGGCCCAATGTTCGGCCAGGTAGGCTTTTTCCACAAGTTCGCGGGCAGGGAGTATGAGGACAAGCGTCCGCGTGATCGCTACGTTGCCGAGTCGCGCCGTCTGCTCAATGTACTCGAAGGCGGGCTAGAGGGCCGTGCGTGGATCATGGGCGATCAATACACGATCGCCGATATGGCAGTCTTTCCTTGGGTGCGCAACCTCGTCGGTTTTTATGAGGCGGGCGATCTCGTCGGCATTGCCGATTTGCCGAACGTGAGGCGCGTATTGGCCGAATTCGTCGCGCGGCCCGCCGTCGAGAGGGGAATCGATATCCCCAAACGCGGCTGAGAACGCTTTAGGCCAGATCGGCTTTTAGCCGCGCAACAACCCGCGACGCGCGAGGTTCCGATACAACGCCCTGACACCGAACGTCCAATGCGGAATCTCGTTGGAGCGCTGCACGGTGTTGACGAGCGCGCCGAGCATCGGCGTCGAGATCGTCACCACGTCTCCGAGATGATGCGTAAATCCCGCACCGGGCGCGTCGCGATCCTTGATCGGCGAAAACATCGTGCCGAGAAACAGCATGAAGCCGTCAGGGTACTGATGATGAGGCCCGCAGGTCTGTGCGACGAGGTCGGCCGGATCTCGGCTGATCTCCGTCATGTGGCTCACGCCTTCGAGCACGAAACCGTCGTCCGCGCCTTCGATGTGCAGCGACAGGCTCGCCTTGCGTACGGTATCGAGTGTGAAGCGCTCGTCGAAAAGGCGAATGAACGGGCCGATCGCGCATGAGCCGTTGTTGTCCTTGGCTTTGCCGAGTAGCAGTGCCGAGCGGCCCTCGATGTCTCTCAGGTTCACGTCGTTGCCGAGCGTCGCGCCGACGATCCGGCCCGCGCTGTTGACGGCGAGCACGATCTCAGGCTCGGGGTTGTTCCAGACCGATGTCGGATAGAGGCCGACTGCCGCGCCGAGTCCGACCGACGACATCGGCTGCGACTTCGAAAATACTTCGGCATCGGGACCGATCCCGACTTCCATGTATTGCGACCATGCGTTGCGGCGTTCGAGCTCGGCCTTGAGCTTCATCGCGGATTCCGAACCCGGCTTGATCTTCGCGAGATCGGTACCGATCAGTTCGACGAGCAGCTTGCGAACCTCGTCGGCCTTCGCCGGGTCGCCGCCTGCCTGCTCTTCGATCACGCGCTCGAGCAGGCTGACTGCGAAAGTGACGCCGCAAGCTTTGATGGCTTGCACGTCGCAGGGCGCGATGAGGCGCATGCCTTCTTGCGTCTCGCCGGCGGCAAAACTGGCTTCGACCCATTCGGCGACGGGCCCGAGCGCTTCGCCCGGTGCGTGGCGCGCAATATCCAGCGCATCGTCGCGATCGAAGAGATCGGCCGTGGTTGGCGCGGCGGCCGTGATGTCGAATAACTCGCCGGCGCGCACGACGACGACAGATGGACCGTCGACAGGGGCGGGGCGCCAGACGCGTCCCACCAAAATCGCTTGATCGAGGTCGTCCGGCAGGCATGACAGGGGCGCGGGTTGCATGGCATCGAGTGTGCAAAAGGAAGATTCGACGATCGTAGCCACGCGAACGTGCAGTGTCCATCATGTTGATGACTTATCCAATATACTGGACAAGCTAGTTGGATCGAGCACGATGCAAGAACGAACGATGACGACGAAAAACACCTACGACGTCCCCGCGCTGCGGCGCGCACACGATGTTTTGACAGTACTTGCGCAGGCGTCAAAGCCGGTGCGCGCCTCCACGCTCGTGCAGGAGACAGGATTGTCGCGAAGCACGCTTTATCTGTTGCTCGACTCCCTGGAAAGCCGCCATTGGATCGAAAAGCGTGGCGACGGCTATATTGTCGGCGTGAAGCTGTTTGAGCTCGGCAGCGCCTACGTGCGGCACGACGGGCTGCAGGCGGCGTTCCGAGACGAGGCGAGCGCCTACGTCGCTGCGCATAACGAGGTCGTGCAGCTTGCTGTGCTCGACGGTGCCGAAGTGGTCTATATCGCGCGCGAGGATGCGCAGCGCCCCGTCAGGCTCGTTTCCGATCTCGGCTCGCGCCTGCCCGCGCATTGCTGCGCGCTCGGAAAGGCGTTGCTGTCGAGCTTGTCGGATCAGGAGGTCATATCACTGCTGCCCGATCGGCTCGTGGCAATGACGCCCAACACGACGACTCGCCGCGGCCCATTGTTGCGCGAGTTGGCCGGCATTCGCGCATGCGGGCTTGCCACGGAGCGAGAGGAAGTCAGCATCGGTCTCGCATGCTTCGCGGCCTATATCGGGGTCACGCCGCTTGGCAAGCGCGTCGCGGTCAGCACCAGCGTGCCGCTCGAGCGGCTCGATGCGCGCCGCGAAAAGCAAATCGCCACGGCGATTGCGCGCGTGGCGAGTCGGATTGCTGCGACGTTGTGATGAGCGGCCGCATGCGCGGCCGCCAGCGGGATCTCAGAAGATACGATCAGTCGTAGAGCTGCGACGCGATCTTCGGATCATCGATGTTGGTCTTGTCGTACCAGTAAAAGCCCGTATCGATCTTCTTCGGGATCTGGCTGGCTTTGCCGGTGATTGCCTCCACGGCCGCCTTCACCGTTTCATAGCCGATGCCGCCGGGGTTTTGCGTGATTGCCCCAGCTTCGATGCCATTCTTGATCGCTTCCTTTTGCTCCTTGCCCGAGTCGTACCCGATGATCACGACTTTGCGCTTCATTTCCTTGACGCCGTGCAGAACGCCGATCACCGAGCCTTCGTTCGCGCCGAAGATGCCCTTCAGGTTCGGGTGAGCGGTGAGGAGTGACTTCGTGATTTCGGTCGATTTCAATTGGTCGCCGGCGCCATATTGAATGTCGACAATCTTGACGTTCGGATGTTTTGCTTTCATCTCCTCAACGAACCCGTCGCGTCGATCGATGCCGGTGCGGCTCGTCTGATCATGGACGACGAGGGCGACTTCGCCCGCGTTACCGATCAAGTCGGCCATTTTGTCGGCCGCAAGCGCGGCCGCCTTCTTGTTGTCGGTCGCCGCTGTGGTCAGCGGAATATTGCTGTCGACGCCCGAGTCGAAAGCGATCACGGGAATCTTCTGCGCCTCCGCTTTTTTCAGGAGAGGAACGGCGGCCTTACTGTCCAGCGCCGCGAAACCGATCGCCGCAGGCTTCTTTGCAAGCGCGGCCGAGAGCATGTCGATCTGCTTGTCGACCATCGCTTCGGTTTCGGGGCCTTCGAACGATACTCGAACGTGATAATCCTGCCCGGCCTTTTCGGCGCCTTTCTTCACAGCTTGCCAGAATTGATGCTGAAACCCTTTCGAGATCAGCGCCACATACGGTTCGGAGCTCTGCGCCCACGCTCCGCTCGTCATGCCGAGCGCGAGCGTGAGGCCGACCGCGGCGCTAATCAATGTTTGCTTCTTCATCTTCATGTCTCCTCTGGTTGAACGAGTTCTGCCGTTACCGCTGCTTGCGCCGACGCAGCATGTCCATATAGACCGCCGCGATGATGATGACACCCGTGACGACGATCTGCCACTCTTGCGCGACCGACATGACACGCAATCCGTTGACGAGCACACTCATGATGAACGCGCCGATCATCGTTCCCGTGATCGTCCCCGTTCCGCCCGAAAGCGAAGTGCCGCCGATCACCACGGCCGCGATCGCATCGAGCTCGTAGCCTTGGCCGAGCGCCGGCTGCGCAGAGTTCAGCCGCGAGGCGATGAGCAGGCCGGCCACGCCGCAAATGCAGCCGCCTACGCCATAGACCGCCATCTTCCACGCGTCGACGTTGACGCCCGACAGTCGCACCGCTTCTTCGTTGCTGCCGAGCGCGAACGTGTAGCGCCCGAAGAGCGTCTTGTTGAGGACGACGGCGGCGCCGACCGCGAGCAAGAAAAGAATCAGCACTGAGTTGGGAATCGGCACCGAGGGGATCAGCATGCCGATCAGCGAATCCTGCGAGATGCTCGTGAATCCGGGCGTGTCGTTGAAGTAAATCGGCCGCGTGCCGGAGATGACGAGCGCGAGGCCCTTCATCAGCATCATCATGCCGAGCGTCGCGATAAAAGGCGGAATCTTGAGCTTTGCGACGAGAAAGCCCGATGTCGACCCGACGAGCCCGCCAAAGACGATGGCGGCGAGCACGCCCAGGTAGAGGGGCATGCCCCAATTCGTCAGAACGACGCCGGTCATGACGGCGCAAAACGTCATCAGCGTGCCGACGGATAGGTCGATGCCGCCCGTGATGATGATGAACGTCGAGGCGATCGCGAGCACGCCGTTGACAGCCGTGGCCTGCAAGATGCTGACGAGGTTGTCGGTTTGCAGAAAGTCAGGGGACGCTATGCCAAAGAAGACGATGAGCGCGATCAGGCTCGCGAACGCGAGCAGCTTTTGCCGCGCGCCCGAATGGAAGAGCTTGCCGGCCAGCGCCGTGACGCTTCGCCCGCGGCCAATCGGCATGGTCTGATCGGCGGGTGGCAGCGGATTCGGAGTATTTGCCATGTTCGGTACCGTGGAGTTACTCGGTGACTAACGATTCGCGCTGCGTGGCGAGGTGCATGATTTTCTCTTGCGTCGCCTCGCCGGCAGCCAGTTCGCCCGTGATACGACCTTCGCACATAACGAGCACGCGGTGGCTCATGCGGAGAATTTCGGGCAGTTCCGACGAAATCATCACGATCGCCTTGCCTTCAGCCGCAAGGGCGTCGATGAGCTTGTAGATCTCGCTTTTCGCACCGACGTCGATGCCTCGCGTCGGCTCGTCAAAAAAGAGGATGTCGCAGTCGCGCAGCAGCCACTTCGCAATGACGATTTTCTGTTGATTGCCGCCCGAGAGCAGCCGAACCTGCTGGTGAACCGAAGGCGTCTTGATGCGCAACTGATTGATAAATCGCTCGGCTGCCTGCTGGATCCTCTGCTGATCGAGGAACATGCCAAGCGAGACGAAGTCGTTCATGCTCGCCAGCGCGACGTTGGCCTTCACGTCCATGCCGGTGGCGAGGCCGAATTGCTTGCGATCCTCGGAAAGGTATCCGATCCTGTGGCGCACGGCATCCTTAGGCGAGGCGATCGACACTTTCCGGCCATGTACATAAATGTCGCCGCTGTCGCGAGGGTCGGCGCCGAACACCGCCCGCGCAAGCTCGGTGCGGCCCGCGCCCATGAGGCCGGCAAACCCGAGAATCTCGCCGCGATGCAATTTGAAGCTCGCGTTCTTCAATGTCGTGCCGCGCGTGATGCCCTTCACTTCGAGCACGACCGCGCTCTCGGCCATCTCCGCCGCGTGGCTCGGATGCCTCGGGGCAGTATCGAGCTGGCGCCCGACCATCATGCCGATGATCGTCTCCATGGGCGTCGTCGCGGCCGGCACCGTCGCGACATACTGGCCGTCGCGCATGACGGTGACGCGGTCGGAGATCCGCTTGAGTTCGTCCATCTTGTGAGAGATGTAGACGATGCCGACGCCTTCCGATTTGAATTGGCGGATGATGCGAAAGAGGTCCTCGATTTCCGCGTCGTTCAGGGCGGCCGTCGGCTCGTCCATGATCAGCACGCGCGAGTGAAACGAGAGGGCCTTCGCGATTTCGACCATCTGCTGCTTTGCCACCGTCAGCTCGCCGACGAGCGTGCGCGGATTGAGTTTCAATCGCATACGCTCGAAGATTTCGGCCGCTTTTCGGTTGAGCTCGCGCTCGTCGATGAAGACGCCGAGGCGCCCCCTCGGCTCGCGGCCGATGAAGATATTTTGCGCGGCTGACAGGTGATTCATCAGGTTCAGTTCCTGATGCACGATGCCTATCCCGAGCGCCTGTGCGGTGCGCGGATCGGGAATGTCGACGGGTTTGCCGTCGATCAGGATTTCGCCTTCGTCTTTCTGATAGACGCCGGCGAGCACTTTCATCAGCGTCGATTTCCCTGCGCCGTTTTCACCCATCAGCGCATGGACTTCACCCTGCTGCAATTCGAACTGGCAGTTGTCGAGCGCACGCACGCCCGGAAACGATTTGCTCAGATTGCGAATCGACACCAGCGGGTGATGAGAGCGCGTGCCCTCGCGGATTGCTGCCTCCTCACTCATCTCTCTCTTCCTGTTCTGGATCGGTACCCGAGACGGATCCGAGAGTTGCGATGAAACGTTTCAACGAACGTTCCGGCGTGAGACTAGATGGCGGGCTTGCCGATGTCAACGTTCTACTACTTAGGATTAGCACTAGTGTTGTCCCCATCGTTATTGGCATTGCCGCGGCGCGAGCCGTAGCGATATTCGAATGCGAGGCTGGCTGCGTGACGGGTCGGATGTGGCGGCATGACCACGCGCCGAATCATGGTTCAAATATAAACCAAATATTTATAGATGAAGATTCGGGTGTCAAGGGTCATGGCGTCCGGGTTTTCCCCGCCGCGCTTGGTGAGAAGACGGTGGGCGGCGGGGACGGTTGCCTCCGGCTTGAGCGGCTTGCTGCCGATTGCGCGCCGCCGGGATAGTCGTTCGTTATACTCCGCGGCTGCTGACAACCGGGCGTCAGCAGGCCACGGGGGGTGTCGCGGCGGCGGTTTTCTGCGCGGATTGCGTTACTCGATGCCCGGTTCGAGATCGCGTGACTGCATGGAGGCGTCAAGTCATGGTAATCCCGGATGAAGAGCCCCTTCATGTGAAAGCTTGGAGAAGGGTTTCGCTATCTAGAATCGTGCCATCAATTCCCTTGGCCACTCTCAAGGCCTCGATAACAAGGAGACGCTAGATGTATCCGACCTTCAAGAAAATACGCACGCTCGCTCTCGCCTCGATGGTTGTTGCCGGCCTCGCCTCGCAGCACGCCGCCGCAGCCGACGATGGGAAGATCACGATCATGGTCGGCGGGATTACGAAGCTTATCTATTTGCCGGCCAAGCTCACCGAGCAACTCGGCTACTTCAAGGACGAGGGGCTCAATGTCGAACTGCTTTCGCAGCCGGCCGGCGTCGATGCCGAGAATGAATTGCTTGCGGGCGCCGTCCAGGGCGTCGTCGGCTTCTACGACCACACGATCGACCTGCAGACGAAGGGCAAGGATGTCGAGGCGATCGTCGTGTTCGGCCACGTGCCGGGCGAAGTCGAGATGGTCTCCACGAAGGCCGCCGATTCGATCAAGTCGATGGCCGACGTCAAAGGCAAGACGCTCGGCGTGACGGGTCTCGGCTCTTCGACGAGCTTCCTCACACAATACCTCGCGCATAAGAACGGCATCGAATCCACGCAGTACACGATGCTGCCTGTCGGCGCCGACGCGAGCTTCATTGCCGCCGTCAAGCAAGGACGCATCGATGCGGGGATGACAACGGAGCCAACCGTGTCGAAGTTAGAAAAGACGGGCGATGCCAAGGTACTCGTCGACATGCGCAGCATCGACGGCACGAAGGCGGCGCTCGGCGGCACCTATCCCGCTTCGAGCCTTTACATGCAGAGTGACTGGGTGAAGAAGCACCCGGAAGACGCGAAGAAGCTCGCTCACGCGTTCGTGAAGACAATGCAGTTCCTCCACTCGCACAGCGCGGAGGAAATTGCTGCCAAGATGCCCGCCGACTATCAGAAGGATAAGGAGCTCTACGTGAGCGCGCTGAAAGCCTCGCTGCCGATGTACACGGCGGACGGCAAGATGCCGGCCGATGGCCCCGAGACGGTGCTGAAGGTGCTCTCGGCGTTCAACCCGTCGGTCAAGGGTAAGCATATCGACCTGTCGCGTACTTACACGAACGAGTTCGTGAGCGCGAAGTGACGTAACGACGGCGGTGCGGACATCGTGTCCGCGCCGTCGACGCCGTGCCGCGTTCGCGACACCTTTTATTTCGCTGGATCTTCAACATGAACCACGCTTCCAAAGACGCACCGGTCATCGAGTTTCGCTCGGTCACATGCCGGTTCATCTCGCCGGACGGCAAAGCGACGATCGCGCTGCGCGATTTCAGCATGTCCGTCGCCAAGGGCGAATTCATCGCCATTGTGGGCCCCACGGGCTGCGGCAAGTCCACGACGCTCAGCATGATCACCGGCTTGCTCAAGCCGACCTCCGGCGAGGTGCGCGTCATGGGCTCGCCCGTCACCGGGATCGACCCGCGCATCGGCTTCGTGTTTCAGGCCGACGCGGTGTTCCCGTGGCGCTCGGTGCTCGACAACGTTGCCGCCGGTCCGCTCTTTCGCGGGCGCTCGAAGGCCGCCGCCTACGATGAGGCGCGCGACTGGCTGCGCCGCGTGGGTCTCGAGAAGTTCGAGCGTCACTATCCGCACCAGCTTTCGGGCGGCATGAGAAAACGCGTTGCGCTCGCTCAGACCTTCATCAACAAGCCCGAAATCCTGTTGATGGACGAGCCGTTCTCAGCGCTCGACATGCAAACGCGCACGCTGATGCAGGACGAACTGCTGCAACTGTGGTCGGCTAATGCCGGCTCGGTTGTTTTCGTCACGCACGATCTCGAAGAAGCGATCGCGCTCGCCGACCGCGTTTTCGTGCTGACGGCGCGCCCCGCGACGCTCAAGAAGGTCTATGAGATCGATCTGCCGCGTCCGCGCGTCACCTCAGAGATTCGCTACCATCCGCGCTTCATCGAGATCTCGCGCGATATCTGGCACGATCTGCGTGAAGAGGTGCAGATCGCATGACCCGACTCGACTCAACCGGAACCTTGAAGATGGCAACCCTTGATCATGCTCGCCCGGCAAAAAGCGATACGTCGCTCGCCGAAGTGGAACGCATCGCGCAACGCAAGCTGAAGCTGCGCCGTGCGCTCGTGATTACGCTGAGGATTCTCGTGCTCGTCGTCGTGCTCGGCGGCTGGGAGCTCGGGGGACGCCTCAAGTGGATCGACCCGTTCTTTTTCTCGATGCCTTCGCTGATTTTCGAGCAGATCGTCGACTGGTTCGTCAACGGTACGTCCCAGGGGCCGCTGCTCGTGCAGGTCTGGGTGACGCTCGAAGAGACGATGCTCGGCTTTCTGATCGGCGCGGTGGGCGGCATTGTCTGCGGCGTCGTGCTCGGCCGCAATCAGTTGCTCTCCGATGTCTTCAGCATTTACATCAAGGTCGCGAACTCGATTCCGCGCGTCGTATTGGGCTCGGTGTTCGTCATCGCGCTCGGTCTCGGCATGGCCTCGAAGGTGGCGCTCGCCGTCGTGATGGTCTTCTTCGTCGTGTTCGGCAACGCGTTCCAAGGTGTCCGTGAAGCGGACCGCTACATGATCGCGAACGCGCAGATTCTCGGCGCTTCGAAGCGGCAGTTGACCACGTCGGTCGTCATTCCGTCGGCACTTTCGTGGATTCTCGCGAGCCTGCATGTAAGCTTCGGCTTCGCGCTCGTCGGCGCCGTCGTCGGCGAGTTCCTCGGATCGAAGCAGGGCATCGGGCTTTTGATCTCGACGGCGCAAGGCGCTTTCAACGCGAGCGGTGTTTTCGCGGCGATGATCGTGCTTGCCGTCGTTGCACTTTCGACCGACTATCTGTTGACTGCACTGGAGAAGCGCCTGTTGAAATGGAGACCCGCCGCATTTTGAGGGCCCCCAGACCTCTCGCTGCGCGCCCGGTCCCGCAAGAGGAGCCGGCGCGCGAAGGAAGTCCTCTTGGGGGACGTTTCCTTGGGATGTTTTCCGGCGATGCTGAAAAAATGATCTACCTGCGCGCGAGGGCGGCACGGCAACGTGCACCCCGCGCGCGCAGTCGTTTGCGTACCCGCGCGAGGAGCGCACGATGATGCCGAGCCTGCGCGCGCGCCTGCTGCTGTGGGTATTGCTGCCGCTTGCCGCGTTCGTGTCCGTCACGGCCTCGCTCGCCTACGAGGCGGCGCGCCAAACGGCGGATCTTGTCCAGGACAATGCGCTGCTTGCTTCCGCGCGCACGATCGCGGAGGACGTCGACTGGCAAAACGGCGCGCTTGTCGCCAACATTCCGCCCGCGGCGCTCGAGATGTTCGAATCGCCGTACGGCGATCAGGTGTTTTACCGGGTAGAGACGGTGGACCGACTTCTCAGCGGCACCCCCAGGCTGCTGCCGCCCTCGCGCGCCGCGGCATTTCCCGTCTTTTACGATACGACGATGGACGGTGAGCCGATCCGCGCGGTCGCATTCCAAAGGCATCTCTACGATTCGGGGAAGGCGTTTCCGGTAATGGTCGTCGTCGGCAAGACCCAAGCTTCTCGCGAAGCGATGGTACGCACGCTCTGGCGCCCTCAATTGATTCGCTTGGGATTGATGCTTGCGCTTGCGGTCGCGCTCGTTCTGGTCGGGTTGACGACGGAGCTGAAGCCCCTGATGAAATTGAAGGACGACGTGGCCGATCGCGAGCCGATGGAGCTCGAGCCGATCCACGTCGCACACCTGCACTCCGAGCTGCGGCCGATCGTCGATGCGATCAATCGATGTATCGCTCGCCTGAAGCTGCATGCGACGCGCCAGCGCCAATTCATCGCCGACGCGGCGCATCAACTGCGCACGCCGCTTACGTTGCTCGACACGCAAGTCCAGTTTGCCTGTCAGCGCGAAGCCGGCGATCCGGCCGTCGTGGAAGCGCTGACCGGTATCCGCCGGACAAGCCGCAAGATGATCGACATGACGAACCAGCTGCTGCTGCTCGCGCAGGTCGAATCGGCGGCGCCTTCGGTCGCGCAGCCGGCCGTCGACATGGCGGCCGTCGTTTCCTCGGTGCTCGAGGAACTCGTCGCGGCGGGCGAGCGTCGCGGGATAGATCTTGGCGCCGAACTGGGCGAGGGGCTCATCGTCGCAGGCAACGAGAACCTGCTTGCCGCGCTTGTGGCGAACCTCGTCGACAACGCGATCCGCTATACGCAAGAAGGCGGCCGCGTGACGGCGACGTGCCGGCGCGACGGCGATGAAGTGACGCTCGAGGTCGCCGACGACGGCCCCGGTATCCCGGCCGAGATTCGCGAGCGCGTGTTCGAGCGCTTCTATCGCGGACGCACCGACGAGGAAGGTTCGGGGCTTGGGCTTGCGATCGTGCGGCACATTGCGCAATCGCATGGGGGGAGCGTCGCGCTGGCGCCAGGGCCCGGGCGAGTCGGGCTCGTCGCGACGGTTCGCTTGCCGGCCTGGCGCGACGCGAGCGCGACAGCGCCGGCGGAGGTATCGAGTTGAGACTTTTATTGGTTGAAGACAGCGCCGAGCTCGCGCATTGGATCGTGAATCTGCTGCGAGGCGAGAACTTCGCGGTCGATTGCGCGCCCGACGGCGAAACGGCCGACGCTATCCTCTCGACGCAGCGCTACGACGTCGTGCTGCTCGACATGCGCTTGCCGCGCATGAGCGGCAAGGACGTGCTAGCCCGTTTGCGGCGGCGCGGCGATAACGCGCCGGTGCTGATGCTGACGGCGCACGGCTCCATCGACGACAAGGTCGACTGCTTCAGCGCGGGAGCCGACGACTACGTCGTCAAGCCGTTCGACGCCCGCGAGCTCGTGGCGCGCATCAAGGCGCTCATTCGCAGACAGTCGGGAGGAAAGTCGAAGGCGCTCGTCTGTGGCGACCTCCACTACAACACCGACACGCGCGAGTTCAGCCACCATGAAGTGCCGCTCGTGCTGCGCCGCCGCGAACACGCGATCCTGGAAACGCTGATGCTGCGGCAGGGCAAGACGGTATCGAAGTCCGATCTGATGGAGAGCGTCTACAGCCTCGAGGACGACGCAAGCGCCGACGCAATCGATATCTACATTCATCGGCTGCGCAAGCACCTCTCTTCCTCATCCGCGCAAATCATGACGCTGCGCGGGCTCGGCTACATCCTTCGCACGAAGGACGGCGCGTAGTCGAACGATGTCGCGTGCGACATCAGTGTTATCACTTAGTTGTACTAACGATCCGCGAAAGCGTCGCGAAGGATTCAACCTCGTAGCATCGTCTCCGTTCCGTTCATAGCCGGAACCGGCGGCTTTTCGAAGCTGAGGGCCGCCGCTCCAAAAGCAGAAGTTCCCAATGAATGATTGAGGAGACGAAGGTGAAAAAGACCTATCGGACTTTGGCCATCGCGGCGGGTGCGTTGACGGCGGCGAGTGCCGCGCACGCGCAGTCGAACGTGCAGTTGTACGGGCTCATGGATTTGAGCGTTCCTACTTATCGAACGCATGCCGATGCCAACGGCAAACACTTTATCGGGATGGGCAATCCGGACGGCGAACCGTGGTTTAGCGGCAGCAGGTGGGGTCTCAAAGGTGCCGAGGATATCGGCGGTGGCTCCAAGATTATCTTCCGGCTCGAAAGCGAGTTCGTCGTCGCGAACGGCAATATGGAAGATCCGGGTCAAATCTTCGATCGCGATGCGTGGGTAGGGATCGAGAACCCCACGATCGGTCAACTGACGGCCGGTTACCAGAATACGATCGCGCGCGATGCCGCGGCGATCTACGGCGACGCCTACGGTAGCGCTCAATTGCGTTACGAGGAGGGCGGCTGGACCAACTCGAACAACTTCAAACAGATGATCTTCTACGCTGCGAGCCCGACCGGCACGCGGTACAGCAACGGTCTCGCGTGGAAGAAGTTGTTCAGCAACGGCATTTTTGCATCGGCCGGTTATCAGTTCAGCAATTCGACGCAATTTGCCAACGGGTCGGCGTACCAGCTCGCGCTCGGGTACAACGGTGGCCCGTTCAATGTCTCGGGTTTCTACAACCACGTCAATCACGCCGGCTTCACGAACCAGACCTGGTCGATCGGCGGCAACTATACGTTCGGCATTTTCCGCTTCAACACGGGCTATTTCCATTACCTCGGCGATCAACATGCGCTCGGCGATCGTCGCGACGATGCATGGACCGTTTCGCTCAAGGTGGCACCGAAGGGCGCGCTCGACTACGAACTCGGCTATCAGCAAATGCGCGTGCACAACGCGGCATACAACACCGACGGCTTCATTCCCAACGCGAACACCGCTACGCCCGACCTCACCACCGGCGTTCACAACGGCTTCAAGGAAACGCTCTACGGCTCGGTCTTCTACCACCTGTCGAAGCGCACGGAGCTGTACTTTGCCGGCGACTACATGAGGCTGCACGGCGGCTACACCGTCAGCACCACCTTCGGCGCAAAGAACCAACTCGAGCTGACCACGGGTATCCGCACCCGCTTCTGAACAGACGACTCTTCTCCGAGACGACGCCGTTCGTAGACGGCAGTGACAGGCGGCGGCGAGCGTATTTTGCCCGCCGCCTTTTTTTTTCGCGGGAGACGCGTAATGACAAACATCAGCATTCGCACCGCATTAGCTTCGACGATCGCGGGTTATACGGGGGCGCTCGTGCTCGTGATTGCGGCGTCCGTCACCGTATTGAACGAATCCAACAACGCGCTCGAAAAAATCTATAGCGACGAGACCGCGGCGCTCACGCATCTCGGAAACAGTAACGAGGCGCTACTGCAGGCGCGCGTCGATCTCGGCGCATACGAGACGCTCGTCGCGCAAGGCAAGCCGACGGAGGCCGTGCTCGCACATATTCATGCCATGGTGGCGGAAAGCGATCAGGAGTTCGCGACGTACGGTTCGCGCCCCGTCTCCGGCGACGCCGAGGCCTCGCTCGCGAAGGCGCTCGCCACGTCGCGCGAGAGATGGATAAAGCAGGTGTTGCAGCCGGAGATCGCCGCGCTCGATCAAGATGATTTCGCCTTGTTCCGTTCGACGGAGCGGGCCGAACCCGAGGCCCTGTTTCCCGACTACAAGCAGGCTGTTCACGCGATGGAAGGCTTTCAGGTGCGCGAGCAGCGCGCGCATTTTGAGGCTTCGCAGCGGCGTTTTCGCGCGTTGCTCGGGCTTTTTGCGGCGGTGGGCGCAGTATCGATGGTCATCGGTCTCGTCGCACTGCGCTTTCTAGGGCGCTCGGTCATTAAACCGATCGACGGAACCATCGCTCACTTCGAGCGGATCGCGGCGGGTGATCTCGCTTGGCCCGTCGAGACCTCGCGCTTCGGCGAGACGGGCCGGCTGCTCGCGGCGTTGGCGCGCATGCAGGCGAGCCTCGTGGCCACCGTCAAGCGCGTCCGCGAGGGCACGGCTGAAATCCGGCACGGTGTGCACGATATCGCGAGCGGCAACGCCGATCTTTCGGCGCGAACCGAGCAGCAGGCGGCCACGCTCGAACAGACCGCCGCTAGCCTCGAAGAGCTGACAACAACCGTGCGGCAGAACGCGGACCACGCTCGTCATGCGAGCACGCTTGCCGATACGGCTTCTGAGACGGCGGTGCGCGGCGGCCGGGTCGTCGGCGAAGTGGTCGATGCAATCGCGGAGATGGCCGCCGATTCAGAGCACATCGTCGACATCATCGGCGCGATCGAGGCGATCGCATTCCAGACGAACATCCTCGCACTCAATGCCGCGGTCGAGGCTGCGCGAGCGGGTGAGGAGGGACGCGGGTTCGCCGTTGTCGCAGGAGAAGTCCGTGCACTGGCCCAGCGCTCGGCGGCAGCCGCCAAGGAGATTCGTGCGCTCATCGGCTCGTCCGTCACGAAGGTGCAAAACGGGACTGCGCTCGCGGCGCGCGCACGCGTCACGATGGACGAAATCGTGACCGCCGCGCGCGAGGTGACGGCCATCATCGGCGAGATCAGCGCGGCCTCCGAGCATCAATCGCGCGGCATCGAGGAGATCAACGATGCAGTTGCGCAGATGGATCGCGCAACGCAGCAGAACGCCGCACTCGTGGAGCAAGCCGCCGCGGCGGCTCATTCGCTCGAAGAGCAGGCTCGCCTGCTCGACGAGACGGTGGCTGTGTTCCGATTGCACGAAGAGGGCGCCTCGACGAGCGGCACCGCCGCGCAATTCCCATTGGCGGCGGCTGAGCTATCGGTCGCGCAGGCATGAGCACGAGTAAGAGCGAGAGCATGATCGATCGCCAAGCCGCCTTTTACCTCGTACGCGGTGTGACATATGAGGACAAGGTCTTCCGTCCTAGCGACTGGCCGGAGCGCCTCGCCGGCGTCATTGCGCTGTTCGTCCGCGAGAAGCGGCCCACCGTGGGGCTCGCGGCGTATTCGTTCGCCGTGCCGCTCGTCGAAGGCGGCATCAGATGTCTGAGCGTAGCGCCGGAGCTATTGTCGGCCTGCCCGGAGGCGTTCGATTTTGTCATGCGATTTGCCGCCGACAATGCGCTGCCGGTTCACACTGGCTACCGGACGGACGGCGACGAAGCGGGTAACGTCGATCAAGCCGGCGCGCAGACCACGTGCGGCGCCGTGTAGGGCGTCGGGTAGTCCGAACTCGGGCCGCTCAGCAGGCGCAACGGTTGGGTGGCGAGAACGTCGGCTTGGCGTTGCTCGGTCGTGCTGAGCGCGGCGCGGCTGATGCCTTCGGACAGCGGCTCGTTCACGGCGCATGAGAGTGCCTTACCGTCGGGCAGACGAACGGCCATTGAATAGGCGGCGCCGGGTGCAGGTCCGGCGAACGCGAAGCTCGCCTCCATGCAAGTGAGAGCGGCGGCCGCCGCAAAGAAGGCCAAGGAGCGGTATGACATGATGCGTCCTCCTGCGTGACGGCGTCACGGCGTGACATCGTTAGGAAACACATCGATTTGACCCGGGCGCGTGAGCCCGATTGCACCTTGTTTGGAAAGACAGCGTTGTCAAGCACAGTGCTCGAGCGTCGCAACATCGGCGCAGAAAATGCATTTCACAAATCGCCGATCCGCTGCTAGAGTCGATATCCCCTTTTTCTTCCGACGAGAGGCATCGATGCAACTGATCGGCATGCTGGATTCCCCGTATGTGCGCCGCGTGGCGATTTCGTTGGCATTGCTCGGCATTGAATTCGAGCATCGACCGGTTTCAGTATTTCGGCATTTCGAGGAATTTGCGTCACTGAACCCGGTAGTCAAGGCACCGACATTGATCGATGATCACGGTCCTCTGCTCATCGATTCGAGCCTGATTCTCGACCACCTCGATCATAAGGTCGCAGCCGAAAAGCGGCTGATGCCGCAAGAGCCGGGTGCGCGCCAGCGCGCGCTGTCCCTGATCGGCTTTGCACTGGCGGCAGCGGAGAAGACGGTCCAAATCGTCTATGAAAAGGAGTTGCGCCCCGCCGACAAGCTGCACCAGCCCTGGCTCGACCGCGTGAACGTGCAGCTGACAGCCGCCTATGACATGCTCGAGCGCGAAGTGGCCGCCGCTGCCGCGAAAAACTGGTTGATGGGCGAGCGAATCATGCAGCCCGACGTCACGGTGGCCGTTGTCTGGCGCTTCACACAGCATATCCTGCCGGGCAACGTCGATCCGACGCACTACCCAGCACTGGCTCGCTTCTCCGAGCGGGCGGAGGCGCTGCCCGCGTTCGTCGCAACCCCGCTCGAGTGAGGCGGTCCGTCGCTCGCTGCGCGAGGTCGGTGGGAGACTTTTGGTTGTTGTCGTTTCTCGCTTCGAAGCGGCCGCATAGAATGGTTGTCATCGGCATAGTCCGCCAAGCGTGTGAGCACCGATGAACCACTCCCGAGGCACCACCCGTATCGGGCTCATTTCGGATACGCACAACCTCCTGCGGCCCGAGGCCCTGCAATGGCTTGCCGGCTGCGCGGCGATCGTGCATGCCGGCGACGTCTGTGCGCCCCACGTACTAGAGGCGCTTGCTCGTGTTGCGCCCGTCACGGCCGTGCGCGGCAACAACGATGTTGGATCCTGGGCCGACGTTTTGCCCGGCGAGACGACGCTCTCAGTTGCCGGCATCGCAATCCGTATCGTCCATGATGTCGCCAATCTCAGCGTCGATCCGCGCGCGGAAGGGATCGATGTCGTCGTCGCCGGGCACTCGCACAAGCCGTCCGTCGGCACGCGTGACGGCGTGCTCTTCGTGAATCCCGGCAGCGCAGGTCCGCGCCGGTTCAAGCTGCCGGTATCGGCGGGGATGCTCGTGGTCGAAAACGGGCGGCCCCGCGCCGAGCTGCGAACACTCATCGGCTGAAGGCGAAAAGATAAGCCGGCGCGCGGGCGTTCCGCGAGCCGGCTTTCTTTGGATGTATCCGAGTTGAGCGTCCGGCGTCAGCCTTGCGTCGGCGGTACGTAGCCGGAAGCCTGATCGGCGCCTTCGCCGAAGAAGAACTTCTCCGTCTGTTTCATCAGATATTGTCGCGCGCGCGGATCGGCCATGTTCAGCCGATTTTCGTTGATCAGCATCGTCTGATGCTTGAGCCACGCCTGCCAGGCTTCCTTCGAAACGTTCTCGTAGATGCGCTTGCCGAGCTCGCCCGGCAGCGGCGGAAAATCGAGGCCTTCGGCTTCTTTGCCGAGCTTCGCGCATTGAACCATGCGGGTCATCTTCAGTTTCTCCTGATCCTGATAGTCGATTGTGGGGGCGGGGCGGCGCCGTACTTCAGAGATATTTCATCAGTACGAGCGACTTGCGCTGCCAGTTGTAGAGACGCCGGCGGTCCTCGGGGAGATCGTCCACGCTGGCCTTCACGAAGCCGCGCTTCAGGAACCAGTGCTCGGTGCGCGTCGTCAGCACGAAGATGCGCGTCAAGCCGCGTGCCCGCGCACGCTGCTCGATGCGTTTCAGCAACCGCTCGCCGTCGCCCTGGCCTTGCGAATCGGGCGCGACCGTCAGGCACGCCATCTCGCCGATGCGCTCCTGCGGATAGGGATAGAGCGCCGCGCAGCCGAAGAGCACGCCATCGTGCTCGATGACCGAGAAGTGATCGATGTCGCGCTCGATCTGGTGACGGCCGCGCTTGACGAGCGTGCCGTCGGTTTCGAGCGGCTCGATGAGCGTAAGAATGCCGCCGACGTCGTCCGGCGTGGCTTCGCGCAGGCTTTCGAGGTTCTCGTAGGAGATCATCGTGCCGACGCCGTCGTGCATGAATAGCTCGAGCAGCAGACTGCCGTCGAGCGAGTACGGAATCAGATGCGCGCGTGGCACGCCGCCGCGGCACGCACGCACGGCGTGCTTCAGGTAGAACGCCGCGTCGCCTTTGATCTCGCCGCTGTCGTTGAGCCGATAGGCCTCGTCGAGCGACATCTCGCGGACGAGCTCGCCACTTTCGTCCAGAACGCCGGCTGTCTCCGTGAGGAAAATGATCTTGTCGGCACGCAGCGCGATCGCGGCAGCGGACGCGACGTCCTCCATCGAGAGGTTGAACGCCTCGCCTGTCGGCGAAAACCCGAGCGGCGAGAGTAGAACGATCTTGCGGCTCGCGAGCGAGTGGCGGATCGACTCGGCATCGATCTTGCGAACGAGCCCCGTATGAGCGAAATCGACGCCGTCGAGAATGCCGACGGGCCGTGCGGTGACGAAGTTGCCCGAGACCACGCTGATGTGCGCGTGGGCCATCGGCGTGTTCGGCAACCCCTGGCTGATCGCGGCCTCGATATCGAGCCGCACTTCCCCCGCGGCTTCCTTCGCCGATTCGAGTGCGCGGGCGTCGGTAATGCGCATGCCGTGCGAGAACTCCGAGTTCACGCCGTGCAGACTCATCTGCTCTTCGACTTGCGGCCGCGAGCCGTGGACCAGCACGATCTGGATGCCCATCGCCTGCAGCAGGGCGACGTCGGACACCAGCGCGTTCAGGAGACCCTGATGGACGACTTCGCCGCCGAAGCCGACCACGAACGTCTTGTTGCGGAACGCGTGAATGTAGGGCGCGACGGAGCGCATCCAGTCGACGAACTGCGCATGATCGGAGTCGGGCTGCGCTGCCGCGGGCCGGTTGGAGACGGGCTCCTGCGGCGCGTCCTGCGGGGAGACGAGGTCGGTTTGAGCATTCATGCCGGGATTATAATGCGCCCCCATGTCGAACGTACCCAATAGTCCGGCCGCCGCGGACGGGAAACCGCCGCGCACTGCGCATCGTTCGCGCCCGGACCGTGCAGCTGGCGGCCCGCGCGCCGCGCAAATCCCGCCCAACCCCGTTCCGCCGATCGAGTTCCCCGCCGAGCTGCCCGTTTCCGCGCGCCGCGAGGAGATCGCGCGCGCGATTCGCGACAACCAGGTTGTCATCGTCTCGGGCGAGACGGGTTCGGGCAAGACGACCCAGCTGCCGAAGATTTGCCTCGCGCTCGGGCGCGGGCGCGGCGCGGGCGGCGCCGGACTGATCGGGCACACACAGCCGCGTCGTATCGCGGCGTCCGCGACGGCGAGGCGTATCGCGGAAGAACTCGCCACGCCGTTCGGTGACGTGGTCGGCTACAAGGTCCGCTTTACCGACAATCTGGCCCCTGGCGCTTCGGTCAAGCTGATGACGGACGGGATTCTGCTTGCCGAGACGCAGACCGATCCGCTGTTGCGTGCTTACGACACGATCATCATCGACGAGGCCCATGAGCGCAGCCTCAACATCGATTTCCTGCTGGGCTACCTGAAAGAGATCCTTCCGAAACGGCCGGAGCTCAAGCTCATCGTGACGTCGGCCACGATCGACGCCGAGCGCTTTGCGCGCCATTTCGGCGCTGCCGATAGGCCCGCACCCGTTATCGAAGTGAGCGGGCGGCTCTATCCTGTCGAGATTCGCTATCGTCCGATCGACGACGAGCCCGCATCGGCAAAAGGGGCCGATGCGGGCGCGCAGCGGGTCGCGAAAGGGGCCGGCGACGGCGCGAGGAGCGAGCGGGCGGCGGCCCGCGCGGCCGAGCGCGAGGCGACCGAGGCGATCGTCGACGCTGTGGACGAGCTTACGCGAGAAGGGCCCGGCGACGTGCTCGTCTTCCTGCCCGGGGAGCGCGAGATTCGCGATACAGCCGAGGCGCTGAGGAAGCACCATCCGCCGCATACGGAAATTCTGCCGCTTTTCGCGCGCCTGTCGGCCGCGGAGCAGGCGCGCGTGTTCAAGCCGTCGAACGCCCGCCGCATCGTGCTGGCGACGAACGTCGCCGAAACATCGCTGACGGTGCCGGGCATCCGTTATGTCGTCGATACGGGGCTCGCGCGCGTGAAGCGCTATTCGTACCGAAACAAGGTAGAGCAGCTTCAGGTAGAGCCGATCTCGCAGGCAGCGGCGAACCAGCGCGCGGGACGCTGCGGACGGGTCGCCGACGGCATCTGCATCCGTCTTTACGGCGAGACCGACTTTGAAGCGCGCCCGCGCTTCACCGATCCCGAGATCTTGCGCTCGTCGCTCGCGTCGGTGATCCTGCGCATGAAATCGCTGCACCTGACGGCGATCGAGACCTTCCCGTTCATCGAGCCCCCGCCGGGTCGCGCGGTCGCCGACGGCTATCAGCTCCTTAACGAGCTAGGCGCCGTCGACGACGAGAATACCCTTACGCCGCTAGGCAACGAACTCGCGCGGCTACCTCTGGACCCGCGCGTCGGTCGGATGATTCTCGCCGCACGCGATCTGGGGTCGCTCGCCGAGGTGCTCGTGATTGCGAGTGCGCTGTCGGTTCAGGATCCGCGCGAGCGCCCCGTCGACGCGCAGGAGCAGGCGGACCAGGCGCACAAGCGCTTCGCAGACGAGCGTTCCGAATTCCTGCAATGGCTCAAGATCTGGCGCTGGTTCGGCGAAGCGGTCGAGCACAAGAAGTCCAACCGTCAGCTCGCCGATGCGTGCCGCGCGCAATTCCTCTCGCACCTGCGGCTGCGCGAGTGGCGTGACGTCCATTCGCAGCTGCTGACGGTCGTGCGCGAGCACGGCTGGCGCATTGGCGAAAGCGAGGCGACATACGAGCAGGTGCATCTCGCCTTGATGACGGGGCTTTTCGGCAATCTCGGCTTGAAAGCGGACGACGAGCCGCACTATCTCGGCGCACGCGGCATCAAGTTCTTCCTTTGGCCGGGCTCCACGCTCGCGAAGAAGGCGGGGCGCTGGGTCATGGCGGCCGAGCTGGTGGAGACCAGCCGTCTTTACGCGCGCTGCCTCGCGAAGATCGAACCGGAATGGATCGAGAAGATCGGCGCGCACTTGCTCAAGAAGTCGCTCTCGGAGCCGCATTGGGAAAAGCGCGCGGCCCAGGTGACCGCCTTCGAGCGTGCGACGCTGTACGGGCTGCCTGTCTATCAGCGCCGGCGAGTGGCGTTCGGTCAGCAGGACACGGCCCGCGCGCGCGAGCTCTTTATTCGCGGCGCGCTCGTTGAAGGCGAGTTCGACACGAAGCTCGCGTTCTTCGCGCACAACCGCAAGCAGCTCGCCGAGATAGAGCAGCTCGAGCACAAATCGCGTCGCCAGGACGTTCTCGTCGACGACGAGCTGATCTTCGCGTTCTACGACGAGGCGCTTCCGCAAGGAATCTATACGGGGGCCGCATTCGAGCGCTGGTATCGCAACGAGGTCAAGAAGACCGGGCAGCCCGAGGACAAGCTGCGCCTGCTCTATCTGTCCCGCGACGATCTGATGCGGCACGAAGCCGCCGGCATCACGACCGATCTTTTTCCGAAGCGCCTCGCGATGGCCGGCGTGGAGATGGGCCTCTCGTACCATTTCGAGCCGGGTTCCGCTCGCGACGGGGTGACGCTCACCGTGCCGCTTTATGCGCTCAACCAGGTGGACGCGCGCCGGGCCGAATGGCTCGTGCCCGGGATGGTGAAGGAGAAGGTGCAGCTGCTCTTGAAGTCGCTGCCACAAAAGCTGCGTCGCCATTGCGTGCCGCTGCCCGAGTACGCAGCCGGTTTTTTTGAACGCAATGAGGCACGTTTCGGCGCTGACGGTATCGTCGACGCGCTGATCGCCGATGTGCGAGAAACGACGCAAGTCGCGCTAAAGCCGACGGACTTCAAGCTCGAGACGCTGCCCGCGCATCTTTTCATGAACTTCAAGGTTGTCGACGAGCACGGCAGGCAGCTCGCGATGGGGCGCAATCTCGCGCAACTGCGCAGCGAGCTCGGCGGCGAGGCGCAGCGGGAATTCCAGAAGCTCGCGGCGCGTGCCTCGCTCGTCGCGGGGGGAGACGCGTCGGTTTCAGTTTCGCAGCCAGGCTCGCCCGCGAATGCGGGGGCGCAAGCGATGCCCGCTCCTCGGCGCGGGGGCGCCGCGCCAGAAACGCGCAGCCCGTCGAGCGCGTCGCGGGGGCCGGCTCGAGTCGACGAGGCTGATGCGGCCGGTGCGGGCGGTTCGGCCGGCGGCGGGACGACGGCGCTTTACGAGAACCTGACGACTTGGAATTTCGGCAAGCTGCCGGAACTGCTCGAGATCCGACGCGGCGGCCAAACGCTCTTCGGCTATCCGGCCCTCGTCGATCGAACGACGCATTGCGATGTCGAAGTGTTCGATTCGCCCGAAGAAGCGGCGCGCGTGCATCGCGCCGGTCTGCGGCGCCTTTTCGCGCTGCAGTTGCGAGAGCCGATCAAGTATCTCGAGAAGAACCTCCCCGGTATGCGCGAGATGGCATTGCAGTTCATGCCGCTCGGCACGCAGGAGGCCCTGCGCGATCAATTGATCGATATGGCGCTCGATCGCGCCTGTCTGCAGGAACCGCTGCCCGACGACGATGCGAGCTTTCACGCACGCCGCGACGAGGGCAAGAGCCGCCTGTCGCTGCTCGCGCAGGAAATCGCGCGTCTCGTCGGGCAGATCCTCGCCGAATATTCGGCGGTGACGAAAAAACTCGCGCAGGCGAAGCCGAACGCGGCCGCTTACGCCGATATGCAGCAACAATTGCAGGGGCTCGTCGGCAAGCGCTTCATCGTCGACACGCCTTACGCCCAGCTCTCGCATTTTCCGCGCTACCTCAAGGGGATCGCGCTGCGTATCGACAAGCTGAAGGCTGACCCGGCGCGCGACGCACGCCAGCTCGCCGAGCTGCAGCCGCTACTGACGCAGTATCAGCGCGCGCAATCGGCGCGTGGCGGCGTCCCTGACGCGCGGCTTGCGGAGTTCCGCTGGCTGCTCGAGGAATTGCGCATTTCGCTGTTCGCGCAGGAACTACGCACGCCGATGCCGGTCTCCGTCAAACGTCTGCACAAAGTCTGGGAATCCATGCAGCGTTGACATTCGTCATATCGACCGGCGATTTACCGCTTATGATTCGCCATGGGTTGGGGCCGCGTTTTTCTCGCGCGGCGGTCAACCGTGCCGACTGCGGGAGCGTTTTAGGTTTTAGCACTGCGTCGGCCTTTTCATCGAGTTCACATGCACAAGAAATTTCTTTCCCGCGCAAAAGGCGCGAGCGGCGTGCTCGCCGCGGCGCTTTTCGCCTCGCTCGCCGTCGGCTTTGCTCCGGCCGCCCGCGCTGACAACGTCATCGTGCTCAACTCGGCCGAAGCGACGCTCTCTCTGGTCAACGAAGCCACGCATCAGGTGATCGGCACGATTCCGACCGGCAAGGAGCCGCACCACCTGATGGCGACGCCGGACAACAAGTTTTTGATCGTCGCGGATTCCGTCTCGAACGACCTGATGTTCCTCGATCCGAAGACGGGCAAGGTGCAAAGCAGACTCGAAGGCATCGAGGATCCGTATCAGCTCGGCTTCTCGCCCGACGGCGGCTGGTTCGTGACGACGGGGTTGCGGCTCGACCGCCTCGACATCTATCGCCGCGATCCGCGCACGAACGCACTCACGCTCGCGAAGCGCCTGCCGCTCGCGACGATGCCGAGCCATATGGCGTTCAGCAACGACAACCGCACTGTCTTCGTCACGCTTCAAATTTCGGGCGAGGTGGCTGCCGTCGATCTGCCGACGCAGACCGTGCTCTGGAAGATGCGCGTCGGCAAGACGCCGGCGGGGCTCTGGATGACGCCGGGCGACAAATTTTTGCTCGTCGGCATGACGGGCGAGGACGATGTGGCCGTCGTGGACTGGCGTCACCAGACCGTCGTCAAGCGAATCCATACGGGCGCCGGCGCACATAACTTCCGCTCGCTCGACGACGGCCGCCATGTCGCCATCACCAACCGCGTGGCGAGCACGATCAGCATCCTGGACGAAGAGACGCTCACGAACGTCGGCGACATCACGGGGCTTCTGCCTGGCCCCGACGACATGGAGCTTTCCGCCGACAAGCGCTACCTCTGGGTGACGTTCCGCTTCGCCAAGCACATCGGCATCATCGATTTGACGACGAAAAAGCTCGTGCAGACGATCGCGGTCGGGCGCTCGCCGCACGGCATTTACTTCTTCGATCGCGCGCCGGTGACGGCGCCCAACGGCGCCTAAGGCCGAAGCGCCGAAGCGCCGAAGCGTCGAAAGACGAAAACGCAAGGAACAACACGAGGCGCAGGATTCGCCATGCTTCATCTGATCGCCGCTCCGCTCGACGGCCTGGTTTCGACGCTCCAGACCTGGATCTATATTCACGCGGTGCAGCCGCTTCTGTTCAACTTCGGCTGGATGGACTACGACGAGGATGCGTACGATGCGCTTTATCCCGTCATCGTCGGTCTATTGACGATCGTCGCAATGTATCTGCTGCTGAGGCCGCTGGAGGCGCTGCGGCCCGTGGAGCGCTGGGAGAACCGCAAAGCCGTGCGCGTCGACGTGCTGTACACGTGGATCAGCAAGCTGGGCCTCTTTAATCTATTTTTCTTCGTGGCGTTCCAGCCCCTTTTCGACAACCTCCAGGTCTGGCTGCGCTACCGCAATATCGACAACATCAATCTGGACAATCTCTGGCCCGGCGTGACATCGCAGCCGTTCGTGGCGTTCGTGATCTACTTCATCGTGCTCGATTTCGCCGGCTACTGGTATCACCGCTGGCAGCATCGGTTCGGGGTCTGGTGGGAGTTGCATGCGGTCCACCACAGTCAGCGCCAGATGTCCCTCTGGTGCGACGATCGCAATCATCTGCTCGACGACGTGATCCAGGCCGGGTTCTTTGCGGCGATCGCACTCGCGATCGGCGTCGCGCCGACGCAGTTCGTCGTGCTCACGGCCGTCACCAATTTCCTGCAAAGTATTCAGCACGTGAATGCTCGACTCGAGTACGGATGGGTGCTCGAGCGGATGATCGTGAGCCCGACATTCCATCGGCGCCATCATGCCGTAGGCTACGGCCATGAAGGGACTGCGTACGGCTGCAACTTCGGCGTTGTCTTTCCGTGGTGGGACATGCTGTTCAAGACAGCTTCCTGGAGTCGCACGGCCGAGCCTACGGGCATTCGGCAGCAGATTGAAGGCGAATCGTATGGAGACGGTTTTCTCTCGCAGCATTGGCTGGCCTTCGTGCGCATCGCGCGGCGGCTCTCCGCGCCGCGCGGCGGGTCGCAGGGCGGGGACGCGGCGGCACTTTGACGGCGCGAAGGGCGCTTTGACGGCGCTCGAGTCGATCCTGCGGAAATCGCGATGAACGACCTGCTGCGCGCATTCGTTCGGGCTGTCGCCAGCATGCTGCACCCGCGCATGCTCTGGCTCACGTTCATGCCGTTCGTCGTCGCGGCGGCCGGCTGGGGCGTCTTATTCTGGTTTACCTGGCAGGATCTCGTCGGCGCGGTTCGCGGCTGGCTCACCGACTCGGCGTTCGGTACGACGCTTTTCCATGCCTTCGACTGGATTGGATTCACGTCGCTGCATGCGGCAATCGCACCCTTCATCGTCATCGTCCTCGCGGTCCCGCTGATCGTCATCACCGTGTTGCTTCTGATCGCGACGATCTCGATGCCGCTCGTTGTCCGCCACTTGTCGGCACGCCGCTTCGCCTCGCTCGAGCAACGTCGTGGCGGCACCTGGTACGGCAGCCTCGTCTATGCGCTTGCGACGACTTTCATTTGCCTCACGCTGACGATCGTCACGTTGCCGCTTTGGCTCATTCCGCCGCTCTTTGCGCTGATTCCGCCGTTGCTTTGGGGTTGGCTGACCTACCGCGTGATGACCTACGATGCGCTGTCGCTGCATGCGAGCCGCGCGGAGCGTATCGTGCTGATGCGCCGCCACCGCTGGCCGCTTCTCGCGATCGGCGTCGCGACCGGGCTGATGAGCACGCTGCCGACGCTGATCTGGGCGTGGTCGCTCTGGCTCATCGTCCTCTTCCCCGCGATCGCGGCGGTGACGATCTGGATCTATGCCGCGATCCTCGTCTTTTCGGCACTCTGGTTCGGCCACTATTGCCTCCATGCGCTCAACGCCATGCGCGAAGAGGAGGGGCGGGGCGCTCCAGGCTCGCCGCGACGCTTGCCGCCGACACAATCATCGACGACCATGGACGATCTTCATTCCTCGTGAGGCGGTCATGGCATTTGGCGTCATCATCATCGGCGACGAAATCCTCTCGGGCAGACGCAGCGACAAGCATTTGCCGAAGGTCATCGAGCTCTTGAACGCACGCGGCCTTTCACTCGCCTGGGCAGAGTACGTCGGTGACGACCCCGAGCGGATCACGGCCACGCTCGCACGGACGTTCGCTTCGGGCGACATTGTCTTTTCGACGGGCGGCATCGGCGCGACGCCGGACGATCACACGCGCCAATGCGCGGCGAAAGCGCTCGGCGTATCGCTCGAGCTCCATCCGGAGGCGGCCGAGCTCATTCGCCAACGGATCCTCGATATGCATGCGGCGGCCGGAACGCCCGTCGATCTCGAAGCGCCCGACAACCAGCACCGGTTCAACATGGGCGTGTTTCCGCGCGGGGCGTCGATCATCCCGAACGGATACAACAAGATTCCGGGGTTCTCCGTTGGCGATCACCATTTCGTGCCGGGCTTCCCGGTCATGGCCTGGCCGATGATCGAGTGGGTGCTCGATACGAAGTACGCCCATCTGCACCATCAGGTCCCGCGGGCCGAGCGCTCGCTGCTCGTCTTCGAACTGATGGAATCGACGCTCACGCCGCTCATGGAGAAGATCGAGGCGGATTTCCCGGGCGTGCGTGTGTTCAGTCTGCCGAGTGTGGGCGATGCGGAGCGCGGCGGCGTGTTTGCGCGCCGGCACATCGACCTGGGCGTGAAAGGGGAACCGGAGGCGGTGGCGGCGGCCTACGTCAAGCTACGCGAAGGCGTGCATCTGTTGGGCGGCGATATCGTCGAGCCCGAAACGCCGCCGTACGAAAGGCGGTGAGTTCAAGGGCGGCCGCGCTCAAGCTCGGGAGACGGCGGCAGCCAGGGCGACCGAACGGCCGGCCGCGCAACGGAAAGCAGCGCGCGCTATGCGCCGAGCCACGGCAGGCCGCGGTAGCACCACCCTTCGAACGTCTTGCGATGACCGTTCGCATCCTTGCCGCCTTCAAATCCTTCGAGGATGTCAAAGGCCTTCGTGAAGCCGGCATGGTGGGCCGCGACGGCCGCCAGTTTCGAGCGCGCCGCGCTACGGCACAGGAAGAGCAGGGGCGTATCGGGCGATGCGTAGCCCCGCAGTTGCTCGATGAACTCGGGATTGGGGATGCCGCCGGGGTAGCGCGTCCATTCCACGTGCAGGTATTGACCGTCACCAACGATAGGGCGGCCGACCCAATCGAGCTCCGCGCGCGTGCGCACATCGACGAGGCGCGCCGCCGGGTCGAGTTGCATGAGCTCGAACGCCTCGGCGGGCGAAAGTGCTCCCGCGTAGGGCAACTGGCTCTCGGCGCGGCGCTTGTCGGCCTGCGTCAGGATTTGTTCGAGTGTGCTCATGCCAACTGCCTCCACATAAGAAAGACACATTCTAGCGCGACCGTCCGGGGGAGAGGTCCGCACGGGCGGAATGCACGTCGTGGCCCTCGCTGTCCCAAAACAGTGCAAAATGCGATTCGGTGCACTGTTTCGGTTCCGACGAGATTGGCGTGACGTCGGCTTGCACTGTCTTTGTGCATTCGTCGCGAAAGCGGTGAGGCGGGTACGCGTGGCGGTGCAAGGCCGCGTTCCGACTAGGGGCGTGCGCTCGCCGATGCTGGCCAGCGGCTGATTCCGGGCGTGCGGGCAATGGCACTGCTGGCACGGAATATGCTCTACTCGCCGGCGATCGCTTGAGCGGCCGGTTTCGGGCATCGGCAGTCCACGCCGAAGCGGGCACGAAGAAGCGAAGAACCGCCGAACCTATCAAATGGAGAAGAGGATATGAGTAAAACCGTGGCCGACGTCATGCAGCTCGTCAAGGACGAGGACGTCAAGTTTGTGGACTTTCGCTTCACCGATACGCGGGGCAAGGAGCAGCACGTCTCCGTTCCGCTGTCGGCGTTCGAAGAAGACAAGTTCGAAAGCGGCCATGCGTTCGACGGTTCATCGATTGCCGGCTGGAAGGGCATCGAAGCCTCGGACATGTTGCTCCTGCCGGATCCCAACACGGCATTCATCGATCCGTTCTACGAAGAGCCGACGCTCGTCCTGACATGCGACGTCATCGAGCCGTCCGACGGCAAGGGCTACGAACGCGATCCGCGCTCGCTCGCGAAGCGCGCCGAAGCGTACCTGAAGAGCACGGGCCTCGGCGACACGGCCTACTTCGGCCCGGAGCCTGAATTCTTCATTTTCGACTCGGTCCAGTGGAGCGCCGACATGTCGGGCTGCTTCGTCAAGATCGGCTCCGACGAAGCTTCGTGGTCGTCGGGCAAGGAGTTCGAGGGCGGCAACCCGGGTCACCGTCCGTCCGTGAAGGGCGGCTACTTCCCGGTCGCTCCCGTCGATTCGTTCCAGGACATGCGCTCGGAAATGTGTCTGCTGCTCGAGCAGATCGGCATTCCCGTCGAAGTTCACCACCATGAAGTGGCGGGCGCCGGTCAGAACGAAATCGGCACGAAGTTCTCCACGCTCGTGCAGCGCGCCGACTGGACGCAGCAGCTGAAGTACATCGTCCAGAACGTGGCGCACACCTACGGCAAGACGGCGACGTTCATGCCGAAGCCTGTCGTGGGCGACAACGGCTCGGGCATGCACGTGCACCAGTCGATCTGGAAGGACGGCCAAAACCTGTTCGCGGGCAACGGTTACGCGGGCCTCTCCGAGTTCGCGCTCTTCTACATCGGCGGCATCATCAAGCACGCACGCGCGCTCAACGCGATCACGAACCCGGGTACGAACTCGTACAAGCGTCTCGTGCCGCACTTCGAAGCGCCTGTGAAGCTCGCCTACTCGGCGCGCAATCGCTCGGCCTCGATCCGTATTCCGCACGTCTCGAATCCGAAGGGCCGCCGTATCGAAACGCGCTTCCCGGATCCGCTCGCGAATCCGTACCTCGCGTTCTCGGCGCTGATGATGGCCGGCCTCGACGGCGTGCAGAACAAGATCCATCCGGGCGAAGCCGCGGACAAGAACCTGTATGACCTGCCGCCCGAAGAAGACGCGAAGATCCCGACGGTGTGCGCGAGCCTCGACCAGGCTCTCGACGCGCTCGACAAGGACCGCGAGTTCCTCACGCGCGGCGGCGTGTTCACGGACGGCATGATCGACGCTTACCTGGAGCTCAAGGAAGGCGAACTGCAGCGTTTCCGCATGACGACGCACCCGGTCGAGTTCGACATGTACTACTCGCTGTGAGCCCTGCGATGCGCTTCGCCTTCGCACGTCGGCGGAGCGCACGTGAAGCTCGCGATCGGTAGTCTCGAAGGGACGGCGGCGCCGTCCCTTTTTATTGCGTCCCTTTCTTTGCCGTTCGTTGCCGCGCCCGCCCGATAGCCGTGATCCCAAGATGGTTCTCAAGAATCTGATCAAGCCGAAGAAGGGGCAAGCCGCACCCCTCACCGACGACGCGGCGCTCGCTGCATCGGGGTTGCTGCCGGGGTTCGAGGCATTGCCGACCGTGGCGCTCGTGCTCGAGAAGCGCACGTTGCGCGTGGCGTTCGCGAACCCATCGGCCGAGTCGATGCTCGACTTGTCGCGGCGCCAGCTCATGCAGATGTCGTGGCCCGACATCTTCGCGAACGGCGACGAGCTCGTCGAAACGATCGCCGCTATTGCTGAGCAGCGTTTCCATGCGACGCATCTCGATGCCGTCTTCGAGCGGACCGGGCGCGAGGCGTTGCACGTTCACGTGGTCGTCGGATTTCTCGAGAGTGCGCCCGACTACGTGCTGCTCGAACTGTTCGAGAACGAGCGCCACTTGCGCACCGATCGCGAGGAGCGCATTCACGACCTGGCCACGGCCAACAAGCAACTGATCCGCAATCTCGCGCACGAGATCAAGAACCCGCTCGGTGGCATTCGCGGCGCGGCACAACTGCTCGAGCTCGAACTCGGCGCGCGCGAGCGCCATGAACTGCGCGAATACACGCAGGTCATCGTGAAGGAATCCGACCGCCTGCAAACGCTCGTCGATCGCCTGCTGGAGCCGCATCGGCATCCCCACATCGTCGGCGACGTCAATATTCATGAGGTCTGCGAGCGCGTGCGCGCCGTCATCATGGCCGAGTTTCCGCGCGGGCTCACGATCGAGCGGGACTACGACGTGAGCGTGCCCGAGCTTCGCGGCGACAAGGAACAGTTGATCCAGGCGCTGCTCAACATCGTGCGCAACGCCGCCCAAGCATTGCGTGCGCGCATCAGTGAAGGCGATGCTCGCATTGCGCTGCGCACGCGCGTGGCCCGCAAGGTCACCATCGCAAAACGCCTTTGCAAACTGGCATTGGACTTGCGTGTGATCGACAACGGCCCCGGGATCCCCGAAGACATTCGCGATCGCATCTTTTATCCGCTCGTGTCCGGGCGCGAGGACGGCAGCGGATTAGGTCTCACGCTCGCTCAAACCTTCGTGCAGCAGCACGACGGGATGATCGAGGTGGACAGCCGGCCGGGACACACGGAGTTTCAGATTTTGTTGCCGCTCGATAATTGACTAACGACCACTCTATGAAGCCGATCTGGATAGTAGACGACGACCAATCGATCCGCTGGGTGCTCGAGAAGGCCCTCGCGCGCGAGAATCTCGCGACGCGCAGTTTCGCCAACGTGCGCGAGGCGCTGGGCGCGCTCGATCACGAGACGCCCCAGGTGCTGGTATCGGACATCCGCATGCCGGGCGCCTCGGGGCTCGAACTGCTGCAGTCGGTGCGCGAACGGTTGCCGGAGCTGCCGGTCATCATCATGACCGCCTACTCCGACCTCGACAGCGCCGTCGCCGCGTTCCAGGGCGGTGCATTCGAGTATCTCGCGAAGCCGTTCGACATCGATCGGGCCGTCGAGCTCATTCATCGCGCCGTCGATGAAAGCCTGCGCGGGGCGCATGCGGCCGAAGTGTCGCTTGCCGATGCACCTGAGATGCTCGGCCAGGCCCCGGCGATGCAGGACATGATCCGCGCGATCGGCCGCC
>CAYPWK010000010.1:31724-33981 GCA_964414365.1 uncultured Burkholderia sp. | reverse complement strand
GCAGGCGCCGACGCGGTGATCGTGGACCTCGAGGACGCCGTTGCGCAGGCAGATAAAGTGTCGGCGCGCGCGCATGTCGCCCAAGCCGCGCGGACCTTCGCGGCATCGCCGGTGCGCCTGCTGCTTCGCGTCAATGCCGCGGGGACGAATTGGTTCGAGGACGACCTCGAGCTCATGGCGTTGGACGGCATCGATGGCGTCGTGTTGCCGAAGTCGGAGAATGCGACTGCATTGGCCGCTGTCGCGGCGGTAACGACGAAGCCAATATTGCCGATCATCGAATCGGCCGAGGGCGTTTGGAATGCGTTGGACGTGGCGCGGATGCCGGGCGTCGAGCGGCTTATCTTCGGCTCTGTCGACTTCGAGCTCGATCTCGATTGTGACGGCTCATGGGATGCTTTGCTGCACGCGCGCTCGCGCATCGTGCTGGCCTCGCGTGTCGCCCTGATCCAGCCTCCGGTCGATGGCGTAACCGTAGCGATCGACGATGCACGGCAGCTCGCGGAGGACGCGTCGAAAGCGCGATCGTTGGGCTTCGGCGGCAAGCTGTGCATTCATCCGCGGCAAGTGGGAGCGGTCAATGCTGCGTTTACGCCGAGCGCGGATGAAATTGCGATGGCGCGCCGAATCGTCGAGGCGTACGAGCGCGCAGCGGGTGGAGCGGTATCCGTGGACGGGCGGATGGTGGACTTGCCGGTGCTGCTCAAGGCAAGACGGATCGTCGGTCTGGCCGATAGCGCGCGCGGCGCCCTCGAGCGGTAACGGCTGGAGCGGATTGCGCTGCGAAGAGCGCGGGGTGTCGAAGTTCTTGTCTGTTGTACTCCCGCGCCAAAAGCGAATGCCCTATGGCGCGGGCGTAGTCGGGATCCGCTTAGACGGGATCCCAAGGCGTGAGCGTCATGGACGGCACGTTCGGGAAGAAGCTCGATTCGAACGCCGGCATGACCTGCTCGGCAATCGCTTCGGGCGTCCAGCCGCCGTCGCGGTGCAGCGAGCGGATCATGCGGATCTGATTGAAGAAGTAGATCTCGTTGGCGCGCACACCGAAAATCTGGCCGGAGACTTTAGCGGCCTGATCCGAGGCGAGATAGACCGCGAGCGGCGCAACCTTGCGCGACTCCATCCGCTTGAGAATCTCGACGCGTGCCTTTTGCTCCGGCGTCTCGGAAGGGATCGAAGCCGTCATCGCGGTCCATGCCCACGGTGCGATGCAGTTCGAGCGTACATTGAATTTCGCCATGTCGAGGGCGATCGACTTCGACAGACCGACGATACCCATCTTGGCCGCGGAGTAGTTGGCCTGCCCGATGTTGCCGATCAGCCCCGATGTGGAGGTCATATGAACGAAGCTGCCGCCGTTTTGTGCCTTGAAATGGGGAGCGGCCGCGCGGGCAACGAAGAACGAGCCGTTCAGATGAACATCGACCACCGCCTTCCACTCTTCGAGACTCATGTTGAAGAACATGCGGTCGCGCACGATGCCGGCGTTGTTCACGACACAGTCGATGCGGCCGAACGTATCCAGCGCGGCCTGCACGATCTTCTGCGCGCTATCCCATTCGGCGACGCTATCGGTCGAGGCGACGGCCTGCCCACCGGCTTCTTTGATCTCCGCGACGACCTTCGCGGCGGCGAATTCGCCGGTCTCGGCATTGCGGCCGAGATCGTTGACAACGACCTTGGCGCCGTTCGCCGCGAATTGCAGCGCAAAATCGCGCCCGATACCGGCTCCCGCGCCCGTTACCACTACCACCTTGTCCTTGACGAAATCGCTCACGCTTGTCTCCATTCGATGCAGGCGTTGATGTAGAAAAACTCGCCTCGGTATAATAGCAAAACTGAACGGCGTTGCATAATATGAACGACGGACGCTGGCTTCAAATGGGGGCTCCACGTCCGGGCTGAAGTGCTGATCGAGTCGTGACGATTCATCCGACCGAAGACGGCGGAACAAAAGGAGACGCTAGGTGAACGATACGAAAGGCTGGACCGTGCCGGACCATGTTCCGCGGGAACTCGTCGTGGATTTCGATTATATGAACCCACCCGGTTCGCAAGAAGACGTCCATCTGGCGTGGAAAACGCTGCATGCCGGGCCCGACATCGTGTGGTCGCCGTACTACGGCGGACACTGGATTGCCACACGAGGCGAGGACATCGAGGCAATGCAGAAGGATCACACCCGCTTCTCGCATCGCAGTGTCAACATTCCGCCGCTCAACGAGACGCAACTCGTGCCGCTGGAGCTCGACCCGCC
>CAYPWK010000010.1:0-31624 GCA_964414365.1 uncultured Burkholderia sp. | reverse complement strand
GCAAACGCAAGGCAGAGGCGGGCGGCGACCTCGTGAGCCTCATCGCCAACGCGCAGATCGACGGCAAGCCGATCAGCCCCGAGCGCATGTTCGGAATGTTTATCGTCGTGCTGTTCGGCGGCCTCGACACGGTCGCCTCGATGATGGGCTTCATCGCACGCTTCCTCGCCGAAAATCCCCTTCACCGGCGTCAACTCATCGAGCATCCCGATCTGATGATTTCGTCCGTCGACGAGTTGATCCGGCGCTTTGGCGTAGCGAATACCGCGCGGCTCATCACACAGGACATGGAGTACAAGGGCATCCTGTTTAAGAAGGGTGACCAGATCCAACTGCCGAACGCTCTTTTCGGTCTCGACGACCGCAAGTTCAGCAATCCGCTTGCAGTCGATCTCACGCGCAAGCCCGTGATCCATGCGGCGTTCGGCAATGGGCCGCATCGCTGCCCAGGTTCTTTCCTCGCGCGCACGGAGATCAAGGTCTTTCTGCAGGAGTGGCTCAAGCGCATTCCCGAGTTCCGCGTTCGTGAGGGCGACAAGCCACGGTGCGGCTCGGGGTCCGTCAACGGGATGCTTTATCTGCCGCTCGCCTGGGACGTTGCGCGCTGAGTTCAATCAACCATCAACCAGTCATCGACGATCATGAAGAAATGGCAATGCATTTTTTGTGGGTTTTACTATGACGAGGAAGCGGGACTTCCGGCAGAGGGCATTGCGCCGGGCACCCGTTGGCAAGACATTCCGGATGACTGGGCGTGTCCCGAGTGCGGTGCGACCAAGGCCGATTTCGTGATGATCGAGGTCGAGGCCTGAAGTGTCTGAGCGTCTGAGTGTCTGAGCGTTCGGGCAGGCGCACGGTGCAAGGCCGTGCGCCTCGTCGCCGGGGGTCAGGCGCGCTCGAAGATGGCGGCGATACCCTGACCGCCGCCGATGCACATGGTCTCGAGCGCGTAACGTCCTTTTCGGCGTGCAAGTTCGTGCAGGAGCGTCGTCATGATCCGCACGCCCGTCGCACCAATGGGGTGGCCGAGCGATATGCCCGAGCCGTTGACGTTGAGTCGGTCGATATCGTTCCAGTTCCAGGCTTTGAGGACCGCCAATACCTGACAGGCAAACGCTTCATTCACCTCGACGAGATCCATCCGATCGAGCGTGAGACCCGTGTGCGCCATGAGCTTACGGACCGCGGGCACCGGGCCGATGCCCATACGTGACGGCTCGCATCCGGCCGCGGCCCAGCCGGTGAGCCAAGCCATAGGTTCGAGGCCCAGCGCTTCAAGGCGGTCTTCGGCGACCACGAGGCATGCGGCCGCTGCGTCATTTTGCTGACTCGAGTTGCCCGCTGTGACCGTGCCGCCGGACATCAGCGCGCGGAGCTTGGCCAGGCTTTCCATGCTGGCATCCGGACGGAATCCTTCATCCTTCGAGAACAGAAGCGGGTCGCCTTTTTTCTGCGGAATGCTTACCGAAACGACCTCTTCTGCCATCTTGCCCGACTCCCACGCCGCCGCCGCGCGTTGATGGCTGCGCAACGCATACTCGTCGGCGGCCTCACGGCTGATCTCATAGTCGGTGGCGAGATTTTCCGCTGTCTCGATCATGCCGGAGATGTAGCCGAAGCGCGATTCGGGCTGCGAGCGCTCGCGACCGCGCGCGAGCCGGTCATGGAACTGAACAGAGCCGGAGCGGGCGCCCCAGCGCATGTCCGTGCTGTAGTACTCGATGTTGCTCATGCTTTCCACGCCGCCGGCGAGCACCACGTCGGCCGCGCCGGTCTGCACCATCATCGCGGCCGTGACGAGCGCCTGCAGGCCGCCGCCGCAGCGACGGTCCAGCTGCATGCCCGGCACTTCGACAGGCAACCCGGCCTGCAGCGCGATCCAGCGGCCCACGCAAGGCGTTTCGCTGTTCGCGTACGATTGCGCGAAGACGACGTCGTCAATGCGGGCGGGATCGACGCCTGAGCGCCGTATCGTTTCATTCGCAACGAGCGCGCCGAGCGCTTCGACGGACACGCCCCGCAGGCTACCGCCAAAGGTGCCCACAGGCGTTCGTACAGGGGAGACAATTGCTGCGCGTTTCATGACTTATTCCCTTGCAGAGTGGCTTAGCCGTTCCATACCAGGCGCGTAGCGGCGCCCGTCTCTTCTTCGAGAGCGCGGCGGTAATCGGGGTGTGCGATGGCGAGCATGCGTTCGCGCCGTTGCCGCAGCGTCAGTCCACGCAGATCGGCAACGCCGTATTCGGTCACGATGATGCCGGCGTCGCTGCGCGGCGTGCTGACGGGTCCGCTCAGCGAGGAGACGATTCGGCTTGCGCCTTTGCCCGCTGTCGACGGCAACGCGATGACAGGAAGGCCACCGTGAGAGCGCCGAGCGCCGCGAAGGAAATCGAGTGCACCGCCCACCGCGCCCACATACATGCCGCCCGCGATCTCGGCGTTGATCTGCCCGCTCAGGTCGACCTCCACGGCCGAGTTGATGGCGACGAAGCGATCGATGCTCGCGAGGACGTTCGGGTCGTGCGTGTAGCGTGTCGAACGAAATTGGATGGCGTCGTTACGGTGCGCGAAGTCGTGAATGCGACGGCTGCCCATCATCACGCCGGCCACCGTTTTGCCCGTATCGACGGTTTTCCGTGCGTTGTTGATGACGCCGCTTTCCATCAGATCGGCGACTTTGTCGCCGATCGTCCCGGAATGAATGCCCAGGTCCCGGCGATCGGTGAGACAAGCCAGAATCGCCTCTGGAATGGCGCCGAGGCCGAGCTGGATGGTGGCGCCGTCTTCAATGAGGCCGGCCACGTGACGCGCGATTGCCAAATCCGTTTCGCCGGCCGCGCTGGGCGGACTGTCGGTCAGGGCTCGCGACGTGGGGAGGATGACGTCGATATCTTCATCGCGAAGATATCGCTCGCCATAAGTCCAAGGCGCTTGCTCGTTGACTTCCGCCACGATCGCGCGGGCGCGCTCGATCGCCGGAATCAGATACTCATGTGCGATCGACAGGCTATAGCGGCCTTGCGCATCGGGCGGGGCCAGTTGCAGCAGCAGGACGTCGATGGGGAACTGGCCCGACTCCATCATCTGCGGAAACTGCGAGTAATGGCACGGGAGGATATCGAGCGCGCCTGCCTTGGCTAGCGCGCGATTCGCGCCGGTGCCGCAGTATGAAACGAAGTCGATGCAGTCAGCGTGTTCGGGGCGGCAGGTATCGTGAGTGCCGGCGCCGAGGAAGACCCGGAACGGCCCGATGTCATGGCGCTGCTCGAGCAACTTTCGCGTAAGCGGAAGCGGCTCGGCGTTCGATTGACCCCATGCAACGGTATCGCCCGGACGAATGACCGATGCAAAGTCGATGGCGTCCGCTTCTAGCATTAAGGGCATGGTGTGGACGGGCTCAAGTTGCGGGTTGCGCAATGGGTTCGGCTTTGTCGAATTGCCCGCGCACGACGCCTGATGAGAAGAGGTCTGCGATTCGTTCTTCGCTGTACCCGATGCCTCGAAGCACGACTTCCGTATGCTCGCCAAGTCGCGGAGCCGAGAGAGGCGCTGCCCCGGGCTCCTTGCGGAAATGAATCGGGCTCGCTACGTGAGCGCGTCCTGACGGATCGGTCTGAATCATCTGGCGTTCATGGGCGTGCGGATGGGCGAGCGCTTCGGCGAGCGAGAGCACCGGCGCGACGCTGATATGACGGCCATCGAACCAGGTAAGCCATTCGTCGAGCGTGCGTGTCAGAAAGGTTTCGGTCAGGAACGCGCGCACGCGCAATTGACCTTCACCGGCCGGGCCGATGGCATCGTCGATGAGATCGGCACGGCCAAGCGGCGTGAGCAGGTTGCTGGCGAAAGCGCGTTCCCGACCGCCGAGGCAGAGCCATTTCGAATCGGCGGTCTCATACGCGCCGAGCAGCGCGAGACCGCTTTCGCCCGCGCTCTCTTCCCGCGATTGACCGCCCGATGCGTTGAGCAAGCGACCGCTAAGATACGGCTGGGCAGTGAGCGCTGCGTCGTAAAGCGAGACGTCGATATAGTCGCCGCGTCCCGTTTCCCGGGCGCGCAGCAGCGCCATCAACACGGCCGATAGCGCCGTCAACGAACCGGCCAGTGCGGCGAGCGACGGTCCAGTGGTAATGGGCGTTCCTTGGCTATCTCGCGGCAGCGTTCCTGCCAGCGATTGAATCACCGGATCGTGCGCAGGCAGCGAGGCAAGCGGTCCCGTTTGTCCGAATGCCGTCATCGAGCAATAGACGAGCCGCGGGTTCGTCCGGCTCACCGTCTCGTAATCGATTCCGAGGCGCGCAGCCACGCCCGGCCTCGACGATTCGATGGCGACGTCGGCCTCGTTCATCAGCTTCAACGCAATTCCGCGCCCTTGCGGATGCTTCAGGTCCAGTGCAATGCTGCGCTTGCCCCGGTTGACCGCCGCGAAGAACGCGCCATCCGAGCCTGGTGCTCCGCGCGTGGGGTCGCCCGTGAGCGGCTCGATCTTGATCACTTGCGCCCCGTGTTCCGCGAGATTGGCGGCGAGGAACGGACCTGGCATGAACTGCGACAGGTCGACGACGCGAAGACCTGTCAGTTTCACGAGAGAGAAGCGCTGAAGCCGAGCGGCCGTTGCGCGATGGCGACGGCTTGGTTCACGATGCGGCCGATCAATTCCGCACAGGTCGGCAGATCGTGAATGAGGCCGGTCACGATACCCGCAGGAAAGGCGCCGCCTTCGGTTGCTCCGCTGGCGAACGCGTCCATCCAGCGGCGCGCTCCAGTCAGCGCGTAGAGGTCCGCGGGCGTGGCATTGCCACCACGTTCCAGTTCGAGTGCGGCGAGGCTCACGCTGTTTTTGACCACACGGCTCGAATCGCCGATCGACCGGCCAACGAGCACCGTATCGCGCTCGGTTGCTTCAAGAAGACGCTGCTTGATCGCGGGATGAACCGGGGATTCCTGGGTGAGCATAAAGCGCGTGCCCATGTTGATGCCATCGGCGCCGAGCGCGAGGGCCGCCATGAGTCCTCGCCCGTCGGCGAAACCGCCGGAAGCGAGGATGGGCACTTTCAGCTTGTCGGCAGCGGCCGGGATCAGGATCAAACCCGGGATATCGTCTTCGCCCGGGTGACCGGCGCATTCGAAGCCGTCGATGCTGACGGCATCCGCGCCCAGCGATTCGGCCTTTACAGCATGGCGCACGGTGACGCACTTGTGGACGACCTTGATATCGTGGGCCTTGAATTCGGCGATATATTTCGCCGGGTTGCTGCCGGCCGTCTCCACGACCTTAACGCCCTGGGACACGATCGTACGAACATAGCCGTCATAGTCGAGGCCGGCGTTGGCGCCGAGCACGGTCAGATTGACGCCGAAAGGCTTGTCCGTGAGTGAGCGCACCTTGTCGATTTCACGTGCGAGCGCATCGGGGGTTGCATGAGTGTGGGCGGAGATGAAACCCAGACCGCCTGCATTGCCAACCGCAGCCGCCAGTTCGGCTCGCGCCACCCAGCGCATGCCGCCTTGAATGATGGGATATTGAATGCCGAGCAATTCGGTAATGCGATTGACATAGGGTTTCATCGCGCTTCGTATCCGGTAAAGAGTGTGGGTGCCAGAAGAAGGTTCAGCAATCGCGAAACTGCGGTTTGCGTTTTTCGGCGAAAGCCGCCATGCCTTCCTTGCGGTCCTCGGTCGCGAACGTCGAGTACGCCATGCGCCGCTCGAACAGGATGCCCTCGGCGAGGCTCGACTCGTACGCGCGGTTCACACACTCTTTCGCCATGGCGACGACCGGCTGCGAGAATCTCGCGATCTCGTCGGCAGATTTGAGCGCTTCTTCGACGAGCGTGTCGACGGGCACGACGCGGCTTACGAGTCCGCAACGTTCCGCTTCGATAGCATCCATCTTGCGGCCAGTGAGGATCATCTCCATCGCTTTCGACTTGCCGAGCGCGCGTGTGAGACGCTGCGTCCCGCCCGCGCCCGGAATGGTCGCGAGCGTGATTTCCGGCAGGGCGAAGCGGGCGTTATCGGCAGCGAGAATGAAATCGCACATCATGGCGAGTTCGCAGCCCCCGCCGAGCGCAAGACCCGCGACAGCCGCGATGACCGGCTTGCGGCAACGCGACGTGCGTTCCCAGTTCGACGTGATGAACTGGTTCTTGAAGACGTCCATGTACGTCCATTCGTTCATCATTTTGATGTCGGCGCCGGCGGCAAACGCTTTTTCGCTGCCGGTCAGCACGATCGCGCCGATGGCAGGATCGGATTCGAAGCGGTCGAGCGCGGCCGTCAGCTCGTCCATCAGCTGATTGTTCAATGCGTTATAGGCTTGCGGACGATTCAGCTTGATCAAGCCGGTCTTGCCGTGAATTTCGACGATGATCGTCTCATACGCCATGGTCTTTCCTCGCGGATCGGGGTGAGCACTCGAGCCAGCATTCGGGGTGGCATCGCACGCGACCAATGCCGCTGCGGCGTGCCGTTCGTGCTGCGAATGCCATGGTGCAAGTTGCCAATTAACTGAACGACGTTTATGATTCTGAATGCACGACCCGGCTTTGTCAAATCCAGTCCGAAGTCGGATTGCTAACGGAAAACACCGCGAGGAGACAGTGCATGACGACTCGTCACGAGGACGGACAGATTCGCGTTGAACAACGCGGGAACCTGCTCCTGATAGGGATCGACCGGCCCGAAAAGCGCAACGGTTTCACCCCCAAGATGTTCAGTGAGCTGGCAAGGGCGTATACGCAGCTCGAGAAGAGCCCGGATCTTTTCTGCGGTCTGGTCTACGCAGAGGGCGATCACTTCACGGCAGGATTGGACATGCCCAAGATCGCCCCGTTGCGTCGCGAGGGGAAACCCTTGCTTCCTGAGGGCGAGGTCGATCCGTTCAACCTGCGTGCGCCGCTGCGCACCAAGCCAGTCGTTATCGCACTCAAAGGAATCTGCTTTACCGTCGCCGTCGAATTGATGCTCGCATCGGAGGTGGCCGTGGCGGCGGACAACTGCCGTTTTTCCCAGCTTGAAGTGAAGCGGGGGATCATGGCAGGTTGTGGTGCGACATTCCGAATGGTCCAGCGTGCCGGGTGGGGCAACGCAATGAAGGTTCTGCTTACCGGGGACGAATTTACGGCAGAAGAAGCGCGACACATGAACTTCGTGCAAGACGTCGTGCCTGCCGGTCAAGAGTTCGAGCGAGCGCTCGCTATCGCGGAGCGAATCGCGGCGCAGGCGCCTCTCGCCGTGCAGGCTACGATGCAGAACGCACGCATTTCGCTGGGACAGGGCTGGCAGGACGCCTATGCAAAGATTCAGTCGACCCAGCAGTTTCTCTACAACACGGAAGATGCGAAGGAAGGTGTTCAGTCTTTCATCGAAAAGCGTACGGCGAAGTTCGTTGGGCGCTAAAGCGTAGCGGCCGGCGGCCGGTTTGAATTCAAGGGGCGATTCGATATGACAAAAGGCGCGTTGGCGGGGGTTCGCGTACTCGACTTGAGCCGTATTCTCGCGGGGCCTTGGGGCGCGCAGATGCTTGCCGATCTCGGCGCGGAGGTCATCAAGGTCGAGCGGCCGGGCAAGGGAGACGATTCGCGACAATTCGGTCCCCCGTTTCTCATGGATCGAGAGGGAAAAGTCACACGTGAGTCGACGTTCTTCATCAGCGCGAACCGCGGCAAGAAATCGATCACTTGCGACATCTCCACGCCCGATGGTCAAGCCCTGATCCGCTCGCTGGTCGCGCGCTGCGACGTGCTGCTCGAGAACTACAAGGTCGGTGATTTGAAGCGCTATGGTCTCGATTACGAGAGCCTCAAGCCTGTCAATCCGCGCCTCATTTACTGCTCGATTACGGGATTCGGGCAGACCGGGCCCTACAGCCCCCGACCGGGCTACGACTCGATTTTTCAGGCGATGGGCGGCCTGATGAGCGTCACCGGAAACAGCGACGATGTGCCGGGGGGTGGCCCCATGAAAACGGGGCCTAGCCTTGCAGATATCTTGTGTGGTCAGTATGCGGCCTCGGCCATCATTGCTGCGCTCTATCATCGCGACGCGGGGCAGGGCGGTAGTGGAGAGGGGCAGTACATCGACCTGGCGTTGCTCGATTCGATGATCGCCGCCACCTCGCACTATGCGAGCCAGTATCTCGTGTCCGGCGAAGTTCCAGTCCGGCGCGGCACGGAAGGCAACGGTGGCATGCCGTCTCGCATGTTCCGCTGTGCCGATCGCGACATCATGATCGTTGCGGGCAACAATGAGCAATACGCTCGGATGTGCAATGTCCTTGGGCACCCCGAGCTTGCAAGCGATCCGCGATTCAGCGAGATAGCGCTGCGAGTCAAGAATCGTCGCGCGCTTGGCGAGGTGTTCGAGCCGCTGATCGCCAAATGGCAGAGCGATGAACTGCTCCGGGCGCTCGACGCCGCCGGGGTCCCGGCTGGCCCGATCAACGATCTGCAACAGGTGTTTGCCGATCCGCATGTGCAGGCGCGGGCCATGTGCGTCGAAGTTGCGCATCCGCTCACCGACAAGGCCGTTCGCATGGTTGCCAATCCGGTCAAGATGTCGGGCACGCCAATCGATTCTTATGCGCCGCCGCCGATGCTGGGACAGCATACGAACGACGTGCTGCGCGATCTGCTAGGTATGTCGGAATCTGACATCGATAGCCTGCGCGAGAAAAAGGTTCTGTAGTAAGGGAAGTCCAACGCGGCGGATTCTTTGCGGATCCGCCCGCTCCGTTTATGTGCCGTGACTCTAAGTAAGGAAATGCCAATGGACAAGCAGGAACCGGAGAATATCAATGTGAGTGACAACCATGAAGTCGCCTCCGCCAATTCAGATTGGCAAAAGGCGCATGACGGAACGGGTTCCCGCGCCCCCACGAAACTTCCTGCTGTGAACTGGGCGTGGGCCGCGAACAATGCAAGCTTCGATTGGATGGACTGGCACTTGCCGGAGTTCGAGCCGATCTGACCGCAGTCTCTGGGGCGCAAGCCTCAATAGGGCATCGCGCGACTCGCGCAACCGGACACGTCGGATCGGACTCGCATTAATGCAACGATTAGTTGGATTTAATGTTTAGGTGCATTCTTAAAAATGCAACTGGTCGTTTCATCTCGCACTACGTTCAAAAAACTAGCGCTAAAGCATTGACTGTCCGCCGTCGACGCTGATAGTCTGCCCCGTGATGAAATTAGCGTCCTCACTACACAAGAATGCAACAGCTCGACCAATATCACGCTGCGGATCGCCGAACCGGCCCAGCGCAATTTCGGACAGATAGCGGGTCCGCTCTTGCGGATTGGCTTCAAGGTAGGCATCGGCGGCAGGCGTGAGGGCTGCTGGGCAAATGACGTTGACGGTAATGCCATGAGCGCCCCATTCGCGAGCGGCGACACGCGAAAGCCCGCGAATGCCCTCCTTGGCCGCGGCGTACGCGCCAAAGCCTTTAAGACCTTCAATACCGGTGCGCGAAGCGAAGTTGACAATGGCGCCGCGGCCTTGCGACTTCATCCGGGGCAATACGGCTTGCATGAAATACAGCGTGCCGTAGAGGCCGGATTCGAGCGTAGTGCGCCAGTCTTCGTCGGTGACGGATTCGAGCGGTACACCGGGACTGCTGCTTTGCGCATTGTTGACCAAAGCGTCTACGCGATCGAATCGCTCGACGGCAAGCTCGACTGTCCGAACGGCGTCCGCGCGATTGCGTGTATCCCCAGGTACGACGAGCACTTGCGCACCGAGGTCACGCAGTTCGTCAGCCGCCCGAGTGAGCTTCGCTTCCGTGCGGCCGGTCAGAACCAAATTCGCGCCTTCGTCTGCCAACGCTCTCGCGACGCCGAGCCCGACGCCTTGGCCGCCCCCGGTCACGATGACGACCTTTTCCGCCAGCTTTTTCGTATGCATGGATGATCCCAGGTTAGAGGGTTGATGACGCTATTGGACGCGTGAGCGCAACGCGCGGACGGTCGGGGAAGCGGTGACCCGTCATTCCAGGTTGTGAACGTCGTTCAACTATAGCTCAGCCTGGATCGATGGCGCCCTTAGCGTATTCCCCAATCCGGAAGTGTGCAGCGGTGTGCCAAGTTATGATCGTTGTAAAAGTATGTGAATAGTTCCCGTATAATCGATACCGTCAATTCATGGGAAAAATCATGTTGAAAGAGATCTCAGCGCCGGCGGACCGGGATGTCAGCGGGCCGCGCTCGCTGACGCGACTCCTCGGAATTTTCGATGTGCTGGCGAAGTCTCCGGACGGCATGTCGCTGGCAGAACTGAATGTCGCCCTCGAGTCGCCGAAGAGCAGTCTGCTCAACCTGCTGAGGCCACTTGTGGCGGAAGGGTACTTGATACATGACGCAGGTCGCTATCGCCTCGGGCCATCCATCTTCCGGCTCTCGGCGGGCGTCATGGCGGCATGGAACCCCTCGAAGCTGCTGCACCCGTTCCTGGTGGATCTGTCGAAGAGCACCAATGAAACGGTGTATATCGGCGTCCTCGACGTCGAGCATAAAGAGATTACTTACGTCGACGTGATCGAAAGCGAGCAGTCTGTTCGTTATTCGATGCATGTGGGCTTGCGCCGTCCGCTCTATTGCACGGCCGCGGGGCGCGTGCTGCTGGCCCATGCGCCGGAAGCTTTCGTCTCCGACTACATGAGGACGGTCAAGTTCGAGCGCCGCACGCCGCAAACGGTCGCGACGAAGAAGGCGTTGCGTGACGAGCTCGATCGCATTCGCGAAACCGGCCTGTCGGTGAGCCGCGGCGAGTTGCTGCCGGACTCGGCAGGCGTGTCGTCGCCGATCTTCGGGCCAAACGGGAATGTGATCGCGGCGATGGCCATCGGTGCACCGCTCGAGCGCTTCGATCGCGAACGCCCGCAACTCGAGGAACAAATGATCCGCGTCGCCAAGCGGGCGTCCGCGCTGGGCGAAGCCGAAGACGAGTGATCAGCCGCGAGGATCCACTGCAGAGTGAAGCAGGCACGTCGCTGTATGGGAGGGCCACGTCCCAGTTGAAAATGCGCTATGCCCGCGCGCAACGGATCGGTCGCAATGCCGATCAGCGCGCGCGGCGTTTCGGCAGCGTATAAGCAATCAGCAGTCCGGCAATCGAGCTGCACGCGATATAGGCAAATACTGAAACGTAGCCACTATCGGCGGCAAACCATCCACCGTCGTATTTCGCCGACGCGCTACGCAGCAGCGAAAAGACAGCTTGAGCGCCCACGGCGAAGAAGCACGAGAAGAACACGTAGAGCATGCCCGTTGCCTCGCCGGTCTGATGTGCAGGCGCCGCCTCGACGATCTGGTTGTACAACGCCGTGCTTGCGAAAGCGAGACCGAACGAGCACAGCGCCGCGCCGGGAATGAAGAGGGGCAGACTCCGATGAAGCACGATCAGCGAGGACCACGCAACCACCAGGAGGCCCATGCCGATCAAGGCGGCGCTGCGGGCCTTGTACCGGGCGGCGACGCGGCCGCTCCACGGACTCGCGACCAGCGCGACAACGTTGACGCTGAACATCAGCAAGCCGGCGGCCGTTGCGCTCAGTCCGAATCCGGCGTGCGTTCCCGCCGGTTGCTGAGCGAGCAGGGAGAAAACCTGCCCCAATTGCATGGCCCCCGCGGCGACGAACGCCATGCATGCATTGGCCAATACGATCGGACGTGCCTTGAGCAGTCGCACATTGATCAGCGGATGCGCCGCCTTGTGCTGGTGCCGTGCCCAGATCGCGAGCACGACGATCCCCACACCGATCAAGCCCCATAGACGCGCATCGCCCAGCCCCCATACACGGATCTGCTGCACCGCAAACAGGATGGCGCAGAGCGCGGGCGCAAAAGCGAGGCCTCGCAGGTAGTCGATCCGTGCGCTCGGGCGCTTCGGCGAAGGCGGAGTCCAAAGGCGCACTGCAGCAACGGCCACCAGGCAAAGCGCTACCTTGAACCAGAAGCCGCCTTGCCACGAATAGTGATCCACGACGACGCCGGCGCAGATGTAGATCAGCCCCGCCGATACCATCCCTGCCGCACTGATCACGCCCACGGCGGCCGGCACCCTGCCGGGCGGCAGGTTCTCGCGAACAAGCCCGATGGAAAGCGGCGTGATCCCTGCCGCGACCGATTGCATCGCGCAGCCTGCGATAAGCATGGCGACATCGGTTGCGCACGCGGCAACGATGGCGCCCACTGACGCAGTCGTCATCACTAGGAGCAGGATGCGCCGATAGCCGAGCAGATCGCCCAAGCGGCCGCTCACCGCGGCAAAGACGGCTGAGCCGAGCCAGTAGGCGGTGACGGTCCAACTCACCGAATCGGACGCGGGGAAAGCCTTGTAAAGCGTCACCAGCACCGTGTAGATGACGGTGATGCCCGACGACGCTGCCACCGCGGCCAGCAGTATCGCTATTATGAAACCGCGCGGTGGCCCGGCCAGCCGTTGCGCTTCATGTGCTTGTGACAGTGCTTCGGCTTGCATACACCTCTCCGGTTGCATGTATCGTTTCAGCTATGCTTATATACGAACGACGTTCGTATTGTCTACCGGTGCTAACCGTACTGGCACGTGAAGGTGGGCACGATGCGCGGATCGATATCGAATCGATATCGCCACTTTTGACTTCGATATGAGAGTTTTTCGGTCGAGGCCTTGCGCCGATACTTCTCTCAAGGGCGCACGTTTGGCAGCGCTCCCCCACAAACAGGAGAGGCTTCAATGCAACCGTATCAAGGGAAGATCTATGACGCCGACACGCACTTCTACGAAGTGGAGGACGCGTTCAGCCGCTACTTACCCGAGAAGTTCAAGAAAGACTGGTCGTTTACGAGCCGCACCACGGCAGACGGCAACCGCTGTATGTATGTCGGCGAGCGCAAGGTGGAAATCAGCGAGGGCTACACGTCGGCAGAGGGGCATGTGCCGCCGCCCGGCAAGCTGCACGAATGGTTGCGCGCAATGAAGGACGGCAAGGACAATGTCGATATGCGCGTTCCCCCGACGCCGGACATGTTCAATCGCGACGCGCGCCTGAAGAAGATGGACGAATTCGGCGTCGAGGCTTGCACGATGTACATCGGTGAGATGGTCGCGTGCATTTCGTACCTGAATGAGCCCGTTGCAGCGAATGCAGTCCTCCACGCATACAACCGCTGGATGCTGGAAGACTGGGGCTTCAACTACAAGGACCGCATCTACACGACGCCGGTCGTCACGCTCGACGATCTCGATGCGGCCGTTGCGGAAGCCAAGTGGCTCGTCGCGAACGGGGTGCGTGTGGTCCTGATGCCGATGGGCCCATTCAATGGCCGTGCGCCTGCGGATCCGTACTTCGATCCGTTCTGGTCGATCCTCAACGAGGCAGGTGTGCGTGTCACGTTCCATGTCTCGGAAGCGATCTACATGAAGGACCACATGGCGGTTTGGGGCGAGCCGGTGCAGCAGTCGCGCCAGCGTCAGACGGCATTCGTCTGGATGCACGGTTACGGCGAGCGCCCGGTGATCGAAACACTGTCGTCGTTCATCTTCTACAACTTCTTCGAGCGGTTCCCGCGCGTGAAGCTGTGCAGTGCGGAAAACGGCGCCGAATGGGTCCCTTCGATGCTGGTGAAAATGGACAAGTGCCGGGGGATGGCGAAGAATGGCTACTGGCCGTGCGGACAGCTGAAGGCGCGCCCCAGCCAGATCTTCAAGGAGAATGTTTTCGTGGTCGCGTATCCGGAGGACGACATTCCCCAGATCATCGCTCAAACCGGTTCGTCGGACTTTCTATTGATGGGCTCCGACTATCCGCACGCGGAAGGGGTGCCTGAACCGAAGGACTTCGCGTCGGAGGCGTGTGGCTCGCTATCCGAAGAAGACACGCGCAAGATCATGTACGACAACGGTCGCCGATTCATTCCGCTGCACGTGTAATCGATGCGGCCTCGGACACCGAGTGCGCATTCGTGTGTGCGCGACCCCTCCGCGGTTTCGCGACCGTGGCACGCGACGACGGCGGCAGGGGGGCCAGCCGTTTGTCGCGCGAGATCTTCATTTGAAAGGCACTCATGAATATTTCGGACTATAAGGCATTATTGCTCGAACGCGACGGCGGCATCCTGACAGTCACGCTCAACCGCCCCGAAACGCTGAACGCGTTCGACGAGCAGATGGACATCGAGATGTCGCGGCTTTTCCTCGATGTGGCCGAGGATGCGAAGACTCGTGTCGTCGTGTTGACGGGTGCCGGGCGCGCCTTCAGCGCGGGCGGCGATATCGAGCATATGCAGCATGTCATCGACAATCCGGCGCTGTTTCTCGAAGGCATGCAGCGTGCGAAAAAAATCGTCTTCTCGATGCTCGATTGCCCCAAGCCGGTCATCGCGAAGATCAACGGACATGCGATCGGCCTCGGCGCGACGATCGCGCTATTCTCGGACTTGAGCTATGCCGCCGATCACGCGAAGATCGGCGATCCGCACGTGAAGGTCGGCTTCGTGGCAGGCGATGGCGGCGCAGTGATCTGGCCGCAGCTCGTGGGTTACGCCAAGGCCAAGGAGTACCTCTTGACCGGCGATCTGCTCAGCGCAGGCGAAGCGGCGCGACTGGGGCTGATCAATCATGCCGTGCCGGCCGATGAGCTCGATGCGGTCGTCGATGCGATGGCGAAGCGTCTGGCGAACGGTGCCGCGCGTGCTATTCAATGGACAAAGGCGTCGATCAACATCGGACTGAAGCAGCTGGCGCATTCCATTCTCGATGCATCGATTGCCTACGAGGCGCTCTCGAATTTGACAGAAGACCATCAAGAGGCGGTCAACGCGTTTCGCGAGAAACGGGAGCCGGTGTTCAAGGGACGTTGAAATTTCATCGTGACCTACGCAAGCAGGATGGCGGCGCAGGGCACGGCAAGGGAGTGATTGCACATGCAACGGGTAGTGGTGGTGACCGGTGGATTCGGCACATTGGGACGCGCAGTGGGTCGCGTGTTTGCCGAGAATGGCTGGAAAGTCGCGCTGATCGACAAGGCCCCTGCGCCAGAAAACGCGAGCGCTGCGCAGCTGCAAGCAGCTTGGTGGCGTGGCGGCGTCGAATTGACGGATCTCGATGCAGCGCGATCCGCTATATCGGCGGCGGTCGAGCAGATCGGCAAGCTGGATGCGATCGTCAATGTGGCGGGGGGCTTTCGCTGGGAAACGCTGGCGGACGGCAGCCTCGACACTTGGGATCTGATGTACCAGATGAACGTGCGCACGGCGGCGACGGCATCGAAAGCCGCGCTCGATTATTTTGCCGGTGGCGCGGAGGGCGGGCGCATCATCAATATCGGCGCTGGCGCCGCGCTCAAAGCAGGCGCAGGCATGGGCGCTTATGCGGCGTCGAAATCCGGCGTAATGCGGTTGACAGAGGCACTGGCCGAAGAGCTGAAGGGCCGTTCGATCACAGTCAATGCGATTCTGCCGAGCATCATCGATACGCCGCAAAACCGCAAGGACATGCCCAGCGCCGATTTTTCGCGCTGGGTGCGGCCCGAAGAAATCGCCAATGTGATTCTCTTTCTCGCGTCTGGCGCTGCGTCGGGAGTGACCGGTGCGTTGATTCCGGTAACTGGGCGCATGTAAGAAAACGTGCGTTGCCGGCCGCGGTTGACGCCTCCTACGGGGGCGTCAACCGCAAGACCACACATCAGGTGAGGCGAGCAAGCGAATCCGTGCTGAATCCGAGAAAAGGCTCGCCCAGGCGCGCACGCCGTGCCCAGTTCGGATCGTGCAGGAGCGAACGCCCCACGCCGACGAGATCGAATTCATTGCGCGCGAAGCGCTCGAGCAGAGGCGTCAGATCGGCTTGCGCAACCGTATCGGCGCCCGCCATCGAATCGTAGTACCCCTTGTTGATGCCGATTCCGCCTACGGCCATCGAAAACTTGCCCGTGACCTTTTTCACCCAGCCGGCGAGGTTCATCTCCGAGCCCGGGAATTCGGCGCGATTGAAATAACGCGTGCTCGCCTCGAAGATATCGACACCCGCGTCCGCGAGCGGTGCGAGGATCTGCTCGAGCTCGTGCGGATCGTTGGCGAGACGCGCTCGGAAGTCCTGCTGTTTCCACTGCGAAAAGCGGAACGTGACCGGCATCGTGTCGCCGATGCTCGCTCGGATTTCACGGACGACTTCGGCGGCAAAGCGGCTGCGCGCCGCAAGGTTTTTACCCCACTCGTCTGCACGCTGATTGGTTTCGGCCCACAAGAAGGCATCGATCAGATAGCCGTGGCCTCCATGAATCGCGATGCCGTCGAATCCGGCGGCCTGAGCATAGCGCGCGCTTCGTCCATAAGCGGCAATGACGTCGGCGATTTCCGCGTCGGTCATTGGGCGCGTTTGCGGCATGACCCGCTCCATGTAGCCTGCGTCCAGCGACGTCGCGCGTCCGGCCGGCCCCCATACGCCGGAGGGACGTAGCGGTAGAGCCTCGGGCACGGGACCCGTGTTCGCCTCCTTCATCGGCCCCATATGCCACAACTGCGGAAAGATGACGCCGCCGCTCGCATGTACTGCGTCTGTCACGCGTCGCCACGCCGCAACCGACGCTTCGCAGGCCAACACTGGAATCGAATTCTCGCCAAGACCCGCTTCTCCAAGCGCAGCCGGATGATCGATGCCGACACCTTCCGTGATGATGAGCCCTGTCTCGCCCTGCGCCCGACGCTTATAGTAAGCGGCCACGTCATCGCCGGGCAGTCCGTTGGGCGAGAAGCCGCGAGTCATGGGTGACATGACGATACGGTTGGCAAGCGTGACGCCTCGAACCGTGAGGGGGGCAAAAAGCGGGCTGGCATCCATTTCTACGGGTTCATAAAGTTGACTAGCGTGCGAATAATGATACGCTATGTTCTATCGACGAAAAAGGGGTTTTCGCTGCGTCACTCGCGGCCTCGAAGAGGAGAATTGCATTGGAGCAGACACATGCACTGGCGGCGGCTGGTGTCGAGCACGACGAAAGGGCGATTCCGCACGGTTTTTCCTTGATGCCGGCGTTTGGGCCGTATCACCAGATGTTCGGCCCTACGTACTTTCGCAAGACCGAGCGCGGGCACATCGTCGGCATGCACGTGCGGGAAGGACATCGTAACCTCGGCGAGATGATGCACGGCGGGGCGATTTGCATGCTGGCGGACACCGCCATTACTTGGGCGAGCAAGTATTCACGCCAGCCGGCGGTCAAGGTGCTGACGACGGGCCTGACGGTCAACTTTATGGGGAACGCGGAGCCGGGCGACTGGGTAGAGGCCCATGTCGACGTCCTTCGCTCGGGAAAACGCGTGATCTTTTCGGACTGCCGGATCTGGGCAAATGCGAAGTGCATCGCCCAGGCATCGGGGCAATTTCAGGTAATGGGCGAGTTTGAAGGCTAGTGGGTCAACGAGGCGAGCGAAGCGGCAGTGGACGCAGTGGACGCTATGGCGCTGGCTTACCCCGAGCCTTGGACTGCTGCGCGACACGATACTTCCACGCGTTCAGCAAAAGCCGGTGAATCCGTTCAGCCCGGCGTTTGCGCTCGGCACGAGTGGTCTGTATCGCCAGGTGCACTTCAGGGGCGCCGATGACGAGCGTCAGCAGATCGCTCGCCGCGTTCGCCGGGTTGTCGATATCGATCGTTCCCCTGGCGGCTGCGGCCTCCAGCACGCTGGTTAGCGGCTCGAGCATCGTGGTCACGAACTGCAGGAACTGCTTGGCGATGTCCGGAAAGCGAACCGCTTCGCCTATGACCAGCCGGGATGTGTGCACGCTGTCCGGTATCGCCATGTGCTCGACCAGCGCATCGATAAGGGACGCCAAGTTCGCCGAAAAATCGTCGCCGGACTCCAGTTCCAAAGCGATCTTGCCGCGCAGATCGGCCATCCCCCGCCAGACAATGGAGCGGAAGAGCTCTTCTTTGGTGCCGAACTGCCGATAAACGGTCGTCTTGCTGACCCCAGCCAGCGATGCGATTTCCTCGACCCTCGCGGCGCCGAAGCCTTCCCTCATGAAGACGGCTTTGGCCGCGTCGAGCACGTGCTCTCGCAGTTCGACCGCCTCGTCGTGCGCTGGCCGGCCGGCCGTTCGTGGTTTGCGCGCTGCAGCGAGCCTCGAGGCTCCGGCGGGAGCCCGAACTGCCATTGGTTTGGACATCAGTGAGCGTTGGATAACGGAATTAGGGCACCAGTATACTCACGAGCGCCAAGGGGGCGCCAGCAACGGCGCACCTCGTGCCCGCGCCCCTTGCAGCAGGGGCACGCGCAGCGGGCCTCAGACGTTGATCATTCCGCGGACATACGACTCCATCGTGCCAGCACATGAGAGCTTGTCCTCGCCTTCCTCGAGATCGGCATAACGGCCGACCTGTCGAACCAGCGGCCCTTGCAGCCCGTCGGTGTCCCCCGCCGGTGAAAAATCGATCGTGACTTTGTCGCCGGTGATGAACCCGCCCCAGTACCCTTCGGCCAAGAGGTCGAAGAACGCGAAGCGTCCCTCGACGACGCCCTTGCCGTCCGAAGGATTGAGCAGGTGCTCTCCGGTCTTGTCGAGGACGAACGGTACGATCCAAGGGCAGATTGCATAGCCAAGCGCCACGTCCGACCATGGGCCGGTCCCGATCATCTCGGACATGCCATAGCTGTTCTGGACGTTTTCCGCACGAATTCCGTAGAAGCGGATGATCTGTTCCCGATAGTCAGCAGGCGCCGAGGTGCCCTTCAAGCCGCCACCGGTCGTGATCACCGTATCGGGGTGGCAGATACCATCTGCTATGCCGCGTTGGCGCGCGCGGTCCACGAGCGTCCAGTGCAGCGACCAATTGCCCTGCACGAGCACGGGAACATCGCGCCGCGCGGCGAGCTTGTCGAGAAACCGGTCGATCATTGCGCCGGTGTGGCGCTGGCGCGCCACCGCATGCTCCTGGAATGCCGCGACTTCGCTCGGTTTGGCGGAGCCATCAGCGATTGCGCGGCGCATGCGGCCCATCGAAATCGTTGCGGAAGCAAGCACCGGTTCGTCGAACATCAGGGTGCTTTCGGCACCGAGCCGTTTCGCCGCATTCAGTACGGGCGCGATATGGCGATGGGCGCCGGCCGGCGGCATCATCAGAAATACCGGGCGCTTGCCGAAGTCTCGTCGGATCAATTCGTTGCCGTAGACGCCGAGCTTCACGCACGACTCGGTGACGTTCTCGAGATCGCCTCGCGTCTGGTTGATGAAGCTGCATTTTCCGGACGTGCCGCTCGAACTGAACACGTAGTGTCCCGCTTCGCGCAAACGGTCCATCCATGCGTCGACGTTCTCCACGCCGCTCAGATCGACGTCGCTCACCGGTTTGCTCGAGAGCGTTTGCAGCCATGCCGCCAGGTGCTTCCAGCGACCATTGTCGATAAATGACTCGGGGTAACTCTTGTAAATCTGATGCGCAAACAGCAGAGGCACCATGTCCGCGTCACGGTTGACGTCTTGCACGCCGACATCGTCCGCTCTGCGACGCAAGAGCCTGATCTGCTCCCGGCGCTCGGCGAAGCGCTCTTTCATTGCCGCGAGTTGAAGCTCACGAAGATTCTCGGGGTGATGACGGAAAGGATCGCCGTCACGGCGAAGCATTGCGTAGAACGGGTCCAGAGCAGACATGTCGTCTCCAGAGCAACGAGTTGCGTTAGCATTAGTGGTCGAAGTCGGTGGAGCTCGACACATCGAGCCACGTTTCGAGGTTCTCCTGCACGGCTGCGAGCTTCTTGCGGACGATGTCGACGGCATCCGGCCCGAGCGGCAGACGAAGGGGCGGCGTGTCGGCGGACACCGCACGCACAATGGCGTCGGCGGCTTTCGCGGGATCGCCTGTCTGCGTGCCGTGGTAGCTGCTCATGAACCGGCGCATGTTGCCCACGGTCTCTGCGTAGTGGGGTGATTCGACTTGGCTCCACTTCATCGAGCCCCCCGCGAAATTCGTGCGGAAGCCGCCCGGCTCCACGATGGTCACATGGATACCGAACGGTTTCAGTTCCCGTGCCAGCGATTCCGAAAGCCCTTCGACGGCGTGCTTCGACGCACAATAGAAGCTGCAGCCGGCGATGCCGATTACGCCGGCCACCGACGAAAAGTTCACGATATGACCGCGCTTTCGCTCACGAAAATGCGGCAGTACGGCGCGAATGATGTTGACAGTGCCGAACACGTTGGTATCGAATAGCTGACGCGCTTCCGCGTCGGAGACCTCTTCAAGTGCGCCGAATAGACCATAACCGGCATTATTGACGAGCACATCGATCGCGCCGGCTCGGCTCAGAGCCTGCTCGACGGCCCGAGGCACCGATGCGGCGTCGGTCACGTCCAGCAGGACGCCGTGGGCGCGACCGGGCGCGAGATCTTCGAACGCAGCGATCTGCGCTTCATTGCGCAGGGTGCCGACCACCTTGTCGCCGCGGGCGAGGACCGCTTCCGCGAGGGAGCGGCCGAAGCCGGACGAGACGCCGGTAATGAACCACACGGCTGGGTTTGTCGTTTGTTCAGTCATCGTTGTCATGGCTTTTGCAATATCGAGGAGGATTGATTTAGTTAGCGCTGCGGGCTTCGGTCATGTCTGCGATTTCTCCACGGACATAGGCGTCGATTGTTCCCGCGCATGACAGCTTGTCGTCGCCGCCTGGCAGGTCCTTGTAGCGCACCACGTCGCGGATGATGGGCGTGCGCACGCCGTCTATGCCGTGGCCGAACTCCACGATGACCTTGTCCCCACTGATCACGCCAGCCCAGCGGCCGTCGGCAATCAGATCGATCATCGCGAGCCGACCTTCGACAATGCCTTTCCCGTCAGGCGGATTCAGCAGTTGTTCGCCGGTCGAGTCGAGCACGAGCGGGACGAGCCACGGCGGCACCGCCCACGCCTTCGCCTCGTGAAACCATGGGCAAAATCCCGACACTTCGCCCATGCCGTAGCCGTCGTTGAAGTTCGTCGCATTGAAGTTGAAGAAGCGTTCGCACTGTTGCTGGAAATCCTCCGGCAAGTTCGCGCCCTTCTTGCCGCCGCCGATGCTGATGATCGTATCGGGGTGAAAATCACCGTCCGGAATGCCCCGTTCACGTGCCGTGGCGACGATCTGGTAGAGCATGCCCATCATGCCCATGATGAACATGGGTTCACGACGCCGCTCGAGTAGCTCATCGATGAAGCGCCGGAAATCCGCTTGCACGCGTTCGCTGCGTTCACGGTTCTCTTTCTGAAAAGCTTCGATTTCACTGGGCAGCGCGGTGCCGTCGGCGATCGCCCGTCGCATGCGTGCCATGCGCGTAGTATGGGCAGCGCTTTGCGGCACGTCCGACATGTAGTGAATGTCGCCGGGCAGCGCGATTGACTCGCCGAACTTCGCCATGCGCTCCGTACCGGTGTAGGAGCCGGAAGAAGGCGTCAAAAGGAACACCGGGTAGCGGCGTGATGGGTCGCGCATGCCGCTTGCCGCCCAGCGAATGCCCTGGGCAAGCAGGCGCCAGCCGAGTTCTCGGTCCGCTTCGCTCTGGTAGATGAACGACTGCTTGCCCGACGTGCCGCTCGAACTCATCACGTAGTGGCCGTTGCGGCGCAGTTCGTTGATCCAGTCGTCGAGATCGGCGACCCTCTCGTAGTCGAGTCCGTCGATCTTCTGCGTCGCCAGCGTTTGAAGCCATGCCGTGAGATGGCGCCATTTGCCCTGCTCGATGAACGAGTCGGGATAGCTCTTGAAGACTGCGTCGGCGAATAGCAACGGCACCGCGTCGCTCAGCGTCCTCAATTCGGTGACGCCCGCTTCGTTGGCCCGTTTGTCGAGAATGCGAATCTGTTTGCGGCGCTGCGCAAACCGCTCGCGCACGGCCTGCAGTTGCGCGGCAGGGAGGTTCTCCGGGGCGCTGCGGAAGGGATCCGGGACCTCCGTGAGTTGCAATAGGGCAGAAAGGGCTTGCATCATTGCGTCTCGTCCTGGTTCGGGCCCGATTCCTCCGAGACCCATTTCATGAATCGATGGATGGGGAACATGCCGTCATGCGGATAGCCGCCGACTCCGTCGGAAATCGATTCGCCCAATGCCACGATGCGCTGCACGCCCGCGCATGCGAGCGCATCGCGCACCTCGGTCACGCGGTGAGGCGGATAGATGCCGACTGTCTGCGTGGCGACGGTCGCGTAGCGGACCCCGTCGCGGAGGCTGGCTACGGGAACGACGTTCACGGTCTTGCAAATGGGATGAAAGTCGACCATCTCCTCCGAGCGAACGACGAGCCCCTTGCCGTCGTAGCCGCCGAACACGCGGTAGAGCGGCTCCATCTCGCGCAGCACGTCCACGGCTTCGCGAATATCGCTCGGCACGAGCGGGCCCTGCCCGTCGCCATAGCGGTAGTCTTCGCCGAGGGCGAGCGCAAGTTGTTCGCAATAGCGGTCGGCGTCGTCTTCGTCCCCTTCAATGAACTGATAGCGGCTTGCGTTGCACGCGTCCTGGTTGAACGAGAGCACATCGGCGGCGCCCGCGCGCGCGACCTCGCGCAGGACTTCGTCGGAGCTGAAGGCTTCACGGCCGATCAGCGAGATGGAGACCTTGGGATCGAACGCAACCAGTTCCAGGCCGGGGCCCGCGTACCGCATCGCATGGCGCACCGCGCTTTCACCGCCCCACACGACGATCTTGTCGAAGTACTGCGGGCGATAAAGGATGGACTCGACGTTCTCGTCACCGCCTCTCCAATAAGCAGCAGAAAAAGATTGGGTGACCGGATGGTCAGGGTCGATCTCGGCCATCGTGCGCAAGATCGCGGTGGCCGTGAAGAGATCGTTGGATGGCAGCTTGAGCAAATGCACGCCCTTCGTCAGCGCTGCGCGCATGACGCTCATGGCGGCGACCATCGGCGAGTTGCCCGCCAGGATATGCACTAGACGCGGAGGAAAGGCCCGCAGACGGCTCGGCCGGCCGCGCAGCGTGCGTGCAACCCAGCCGTCGACGAGGCTCGCGTCGCCGAGACTCACGCGCAGCTCATCTTCGATGACTCCACGAGCGAAAAGATTGGGAATGTCGCGATAGCAGTTCTCGAGAATCCGCCGTCCGAGCGGGCTTACCTGAATCATCGATTCGAGCGCGGCCTGCATGAGCGGATTGACGTCGAGATGTAGACGTGGGCCGAGCTCGACGAGGAAGTCGATGATCTGCGCGATTGGGACGCCGAATGCCGGACCGGCCTCGGCGCGCGGCCAGACGAGATCGTCCAGCTCCACTTTAGGCGTGCAGAATCCCTGACCCAGATCGCGCGACACGTGCCTGACCGCGTTTCCGGTCACTGTGCGGCCGCGGTACACATGGGGAACCGGCAGCGGGGCGCGACTTGATGCCTGCGTCGGCGTCTCGCTTTGCCCTGCGAGGGTTTCGGTGTGCTCCATGGACTGCTCCTTTTTTAATAGAGGTACGCGTTGAGCTTGAGCGGACTCGCTGCTTGGTTCCGGCATGGTCGTCGCCGGTCAGCTCAGATTGACGATCATTCGCTCGAGAAGACTCTTGACGGTGGCGACTTCATCGACTGTGAAGTCGCGAAGCTGGCGGTTCCTGGTTTCGACAATGTGCGGCAGTGTTTCGCGCAGCAATTGACGACCGTCCGCGGTCAATGCGAGTTCGACGCTGCGTCTATCGGACGTGCTGCGGATTCGTTCGATCAACCTGCGCTCTTCGAGGGAATCGAGCTTGCGGGTCATCGCGCCGCTGTCCGCGAGAAGGATGCGGCACAAGGCGGTGGGTGTGCGGGCACGCCCGTCGTAGAGCGCTTTCAGGATTCCCCACTGGATAGCCGACAGCCCGCTGGCAGCGAGCTTGCGGTCGATTTCGGCGCCGAGCAGGAGATGAACCTGATTCATCTTGAACGCGACGCTCTCTTCCGTCCGATATTCCTCCGGAGTCAGCAATCGCGCGGGTTGAGCGCCGTCGAACGCCTGCTCCAGAGTGGGGGTGTCCACGAGGTTCATTATCTTTCCTGCTCAATAGGTATCTGCATCTGCAGGCAACTATATGCACGTCATTCAAAATATGCAACGAGCGATGAGGCGTGGTTTTCCCCATGTCGCGACGGAATGCGTTGTCGCCGATAATGCAACCACGTGTTGCAATTTGCGCGACCGAGGGCTAAGCTCGTTCGAAAGCGTCACCGGGCGCGGTGTTGGCGCGCGATAGCGAAGGCTTGCCTGCGTCAGTGCTCCGTGTGACGATCGACTTACGCCAATCGACTACAGAGCATGCCTTTTCCAAAAGTCTTTCATGAACGCCTAAGCGGCAAGGTCGCGATCGTGACCGGGGCAGGGTCGCTCGGCCACGGGTTCGGCACGGGCAAGGCAATTGCCTGCCTGTTTGCGGCGGAGGGCGCGTCGGTCTGCCTCGTCGATCACAAACACGAGAGGGCAGCGGAAACGCTGACGTTGATCACCGACGCAGGTGGCCAGGCCTTCATTTCGACGGGCGACATCACCGACGGCGCCGTATGTGCGCGCATTGTCGATGAGACCATCGAGCGATATGGCGGCCTCGACATCCTGGTGAACAACGTCGGGATATCCGGTGCACCGGGGCGATTGCAAGATATCGACGAAGCGTCGTGGGATCGCGTACTCGATGTGAACTTGAAGAGCGCGTTCCTGATGAGCCGCAGCGCCGTCCCTAAAATCGTGGCGCGCGGAGGCGGAGCCATCGTCAACATTAGCTCGGTTGCCGGCATCCGCAGTCATGGGTCCGCCGCGTATGGCTCCTCGAAGGCCGGTATGGTCGCTTTTACGCGCGAGCTTGCGGTGATGTACGGCCGCGACTTCGTTCGTGCGAATGCTATCGCGCCGGGGCACATCTTCACGCCCATGGTGGAAGGCATGCTCAACGAAAACGCGCGCGAGCGCCGGCGCAAGATCGCACCGCTTCCATTGGAAGGAGACGCGTGGGACGTTGCGGCCGCCGCGCTGTTTCTCGCCAGCGATGAATCGCGATTCATTACCGGCACGTGCCTGCCCGTGGATGGCGGCGTAACGGAGATCGCCGCACTGGCTGCTTACGATCTGGTTCAGCAATAGTTGCCGCGCCGAAGCGGCGAACTGTCGGTTGGTGCTGGACGCACGATTGGTCTCTCTTGGGGATGTCCTACCTCGTTCATATTGTTATACGCCATTCATTTATGTATACTCCTCGTCGTCGACTATGGGAAGTGCCAAGTGCACGTCCCCTGTTGGCGGCGCCCTCGACGGGCGACAGTCCAACGAGCATGCCGACGACGTCAAGAGACCAAGGAGTGAGTGGGGATGGCGGGAGTCAATCAGCAAGGGTACGGCCCACGCGAGTCGATGGAATACGACGTCGTGATCGTCGGCGGCGGCCCCGCAGGTCTGTCCGCGGCAATCCGCCTGAAACAGCTGGCAGCGGAAAAAGGCGTTGAGATCGGTGTATGCGTGCTGGAAAAAGGCTCGGAAATCGGGGCGCATATCCTCTCCGGCGCGGTGATGGATCCCCGCGCGCTCAACGAACTCATTCCTGACTGGAAGGAAAAGGGTGCGCCGCTCAACGTGCCCGTGAGCGAAGACCAGTTCCTTTTCCTATCGGAAAGCGGCGCGAAACCGGTGCCCAACTGGGCGCTGCCGCACAACTTCAAGAACCACGGCAACTACGTGATCAGCCTCGGCAACGTCACCCGCTGGCTGGGGCAACAGGCCGAGGCGCTCGGCGTCGAGATCTTCCCCGGCTTTCCCGCTGCCGAAGTGCTTTATAACGAAGACGGGTCGGTGAAAGGCGTCGCCACCGGCAGCATGGGCGTGAGCAAGAGCGGCGAGCTGACCGAGAACTTTCAGCCCGGCATGGAGTTGCACGCGAAGTACACGCTCTTTTGCGAAGGCGCGCGCGGGCATTTGGGCCGCCAACTGAACGACAAGTTCAAGCTCGACAAAGACGCCGACCCGCAGGTCTACGGCATCGGCATCAAGGAGCTCTGGGAGATCGACCCTTCGAAGCATCAGCCGGGGCTCGTCATTCATACGGCCGGCTGGCCGCTCGATACGCAAACGTACGGCGGCTCGTTCCTCTATCACGCCGAGAACAATCAGGTCGTCGTCGGCTTCGTCGTCGGTCTCGCGTACACGAACCCGTATCTCTCGCCGTTCGAGGTGTTCCAGCGCTATACGACGCATCCGACGATCCGAGCTTTTCTCGAAGGCGGCAATCGGCTCTCGTACGGCGCGCGTGCAATTACGGCAGGCGGCCTCATGTCGCTGCCCAAGCTTGTGTTTCCAGGCGGTGCGCTCGCCGGCGACGATGCCGGTTTCCTCAACGCTTCGCGCATCAAGGGTTCGCATGCGGCGATCAAGAGCGGCATGCTCGCGGCCGAGGCTGCATTCGACGCCGTGCAGGCTGGCCGCCAAGGCGACGAACTCGCGGCCTACCCGGAGTCGTTCAAGCAGTCGTGGCTCTACGAGGAGCTCAATCGCGCGCGCAATTTCAAGCAGTGGATGAGCAAGGGGCTGTATCTGGGTACGCTGATGGTCGGCATCGAGCAAAAGCTCTTGGGCGGCAACGTGCCGTGGACGCTCCATCATCGCCATCGCGACAACGAGACGCTCAAGCCCGCCTCGCAGTGCGAACCCATCGCCTATCCGAAGCCCGACGGCAAGCTTACGTTCGATCGTCTGTCGTCAGTCTTCCTGTCGAACACGAATCACGAAGAGAACCAGCCCGCGCATCTGACGCTCAAGGATCCCGCGGTGCCCGTCGACGTCAACCTGCGCACCTATGCGGGGCCCGAAGGCCGATACTGCCCGGCCGCTGTCTACGAATTCGTCAAAAGCGACGACGGCAGCGAAAGGCTCGTCATCAACGCGCAGAACTGCGTTCATTGCAAGACCTGCGACATCAAGGACCCGACTCAGAACATCGTCTGGGTCACGCCCGAAGGCGGCGGCGGGCCGAACTACGCGAACATGTGACGTCGCACGCGCCGTGAGGCGCTCGCGTCCGTCGAACTTTCCGCGCAACACGTTTAAGCGACGACTCCTGGAACGTCTCGCAGCAAGCGCGTTTTCCGCCCGCTTACTTCGAGGGCGCGCTGGCGGGAATCCTCGGCGTCAACGCCAGCGCGTCGCCGCATTGCGCACGATGGCGCAATGCGTGGTCGATCAGTACCAGCGCGAGCATGGCCTCGGCGATCGGCGTCGCACGAATGCCGACGCACGGATCGTGGCGGCCGAACGTCTCCACGACGGCGGGCTGACCTGCCTTGTCGATCGAGCGGCGCGGCGTGCGAATGCTCGATGTCGGCTTGATCGCGATCGAAACGGTGATGTCCTGCCCCGTCGAGATGCCGCCGAGAATGCCGCCCGCATTGTTGCCGACGAAGCCCTCGGGCGTCAGTTCGTCGCCGTGCTCGGAACCGCGTTGCGCGACGCTCGCAAAGCCGGCGCCGATCTCGACACCCTTCACGGCATTGATGCCCATCATCGCGTGCGCGATGTCTGCGTCGAGGCGATCGAAGAGCGGCTCGCCGAGGCCGACGGGCACGCCGCTCGCCACGACGTTGATGCGCGCACCGATCGAATCGCCCTCCTTGCGCAACTCGTCCATGTAGGCTTCGAGCTGAGGCACGATGTCGGCGTTCGGCACAAAAAACGGGTTCTCGCCCACGTGCGACCAGTCGACGAACGGCACCTCGATCGCGCCGAGCGCGCTCATGTAGCCGCGCACCTCGACCCCATAGCGCTCGCGCAGCCATTTCTTCGCGACTGCACCGGCTGCCACCGTCGCAGCCGTCAGGCGCGCCGACGAGCGCCCGCCTCCGCGATAGTCGCGCACGCCATATTTTTGCCAATAGGTGTAGTCGGCATGCCCGGGGCGAAAAGTCTCGGCGATGTTGCCGTAGTCCTTGCTGCGCTGGTCCGTATTGCGAATCACGAGCGCGATCGGCGCCCCCGTCGTCACGCCTTCGAACACGCCCGATAGGATCTCGACCTTGTCCTCCTCACGGCGCTGCGTGACATGGCGCGACGTGCCGGGCTTGCGGCGATCAAGTTCGATCTGAATGTCGGCCTCGGACAGGGCCATGCCGGGCGGACAGCCGTCGATGACAGAGCCGATGGCCGGCCCGTGCGATTCGCCGAACGTCGTGACGGTGAAGAGCTTGCCGATAGTGTTGCCGGACATGGGCGTGGCCTTGCGAAATCGATGCGGAAAGATCGATATTATGCCGCAGCGCGCGTTGCCGGGCCGAGCCCGGCGCTATTTACGCGGGCCGCGCAGTTCGGTGACGATGCGCTGCAAAGTCTCGGGCGTGGCCGAGCTCGGATCGAGCGGCTCGGCCACGGCAAGCGTCAGCCGGCTCATGACACCCTTTTTCACGGGGCGCGGCCACTGCGCCTGCTCCGCGCGAGAAAAGACGCTGCCCCATAACCCACGCAACGCCATCGGCACGACTGGCGCCGGTCTGCGTTCGAGGATTCGCATGACGCCGTGGCGAAACGCGTTGATTTCGCCGTCTCTCGTCAGCTTGCCCTCGGGGAAGATGCAGACGAGCTCGCCCTCTTCGAGCGCCGCCGCCGAGGCTTGGTACGCGCGCTCGAGCAGCACCGGATTTTCGTGCGCGGGCGCGATCGGAATCGCTTTGGCGTGCCGGAACAGCCATCCCGCGAAAGGCGTGCGAAAGATGCGATGATCCATGACAAAGCGTATCGGGCGCGGGCTTTCGGCCATGATGACGAGCGCGTCGACATAGCTGACGTGATTGCAGACGAGGACGGCGGCGCCGCGCTCCGGTATGCGCTCGCCATGCACGAGCCGGATCCGGTAAAAGGTATGGACGAGAATCCACGCGACGAAGCGGAGCAGAAACTCCGGCACGAGCGAATAGATATAGGCCGCAACCGCGACGTTAAGGATGGCCGTCGTCAGAAAAATGCCGGGGATGCTGACGCCTGCCGACGTGAGCGCGATCGCCATCAGCGACGAAACGATCATGAAGAACGCGTTCAGGATGTTGTTCGCCGCGATGATCCGCGCGCGATGCGTGGGCTGGCTCCGGCTTTGAATCAGCGCGTAGAGCGGGACGCTATAAAAACCACCGAACATCGCGAGCAGGAACAGATCCGCCAGGATGCGCCAATGCGCGAGGCCGCCTAGAAACGCGCCCACGCCAAGCAGATGCCGCGCCGGCGGCAACGCGTGGCTCGCGAAATAGAGGTCAATTGCGAAGACGCTCATGCCGATCGAGCCGAGCGGCACGAGCCCGACTTCGACGCGCCGCTTCGAAAGCCGCTCGCAAAGAAGCGAGCCTACACCGATGCCGACGGAAAAAGTCGCAAGCAGAACGGTGACGACGTCAGGGTTGGCCGAAAGGACATCCTTGGCGAAGTTGAAGAACGACGTGAGAAACGTGGCGCCGACGAACCAGAGCCATGAAATGCCGAGGAGACTCAGGAACACGGTGCGGTTGCCGCTTGCGAGCGCCAGGTTGCGCCACGTTTCGCTGAAGGGATTCCAGTTTATCCGCAAGCCGGGCTGCGACGCCGGCGAGACGGGAACGAAGCCTGACACGGCGCGCCCGCAAAGTGCGACGCCGACACATGTGCAGGCGAGAATGATCGCGCCGGCGCCCGGAAAGCCTGCGGCTGCGCCACCGATGATCGTGCCGATTAGAATGGCCACGAACGTGCCCATCTCCACCAGCCCGTTGCCGCCGACAAGCTCGTCCTCGCCGAGGTGCTGCGGAAGGTAGGCATACTTGACGGGGCCGAACACCGTCGAGTGAACGCCCATTAGAAACGTGCAGAGGTAAAGCAACAATGCGTGATGAGACAGAAAGCCCGCGGCGCCGACGAGCATGATGCCGATCTCGAAGGTCTTCACGAGACGGGTCAGCGTGGCTTTATCGTATTTATCGGCGATTTGGCCTGATGTCGCCGAAAAGAGCACGAACGGTGCAATAAAAATCGCCGAAATCAAGAACGCGGCCGTTTTCGCATCGACGCCCGAAAAACGCGCCGTTTCGTAAGTGACGAGCGAGGTAAACCCGACCTTGAAGACGTTGTCGTTGAGCGCGCCGAGGAATTGCGTCCAGAAAAATGGAGCAAACCGGCGCGCTTTCAGGAGGGCGTATTGCGAATGGGGTTCGCGCTGGGCGCGCCGCGCCTGCGGCGTGATCGACAACGGGCGGTCACTCACACCCGATCAGCCCAATCGACGCGGCTCGCCCTCCTCGGGCCAATCGCGGATGTACGCCTTCAGCATCCGGTTCTCGAAGCTCTGCTCCTCGACGACGGCCTTCGCCACGTCATAGAACGAGATGACGCCCATCAGCGTCTTGCTGTCGAGAACAGGCAGGTAGCGGACGTGGTGCTCGAGCATCATGCGGCGGACTTCGTTGACGTCCGTCTCGGGCGTGCAGGTGAGCGGATGAATGTCCATGACATTGCGGATAATCCGCTCGCCGAGCGAGCCGTTGTTCTCTCGCAAGGTCAGAATGATTTCCCGAAACGTCAGCATGCCGGCGAGATCGCCATATTCCATCACCACGAGCGAACCGATATCGTGCTCGGCCATCGTCACGACCGCCTCGCTGAGCGGCGTATCAGGCGTGACGGTAAAGAGCGTGTTGCCCTTGACCTTGAGAATATCGCTGACTTTCATGGCGCCTCCCCCTTTTCGTAAAACCTCACCGGATCAACCGATGCTAGCGGAAAGGCCCCTAAAAGGAAAGCCGGGCACCGATTTTCAGGCGATTGCCGGTTGGGCCGACGATTCGATGCAAGCCTTTCCGGCGGGGTGCTAACGGATATAACGGAGCCACCCTCTCGGTCGGGCGCGGGCAATGATACGATGGCCAGCACCCCAACCGATGCCGGACGCGCGTCCGGCCGCCATCCGATGTCAGCCAACCGCTTCGACACGCTCGCCGTGCACGCCGGCGCGGCGCCGGACCCCGCGACAGGCGCCCGCGCCACGCCGATCCACCAGAGCACGGCGTTCGTCTTCCGCGACAGCGATCATGCCGCGGCACTCTTTAACATGGAGCGCGCGGGGCACGTCTACTCGCGCATCTCCAACCCGACCGTCGCGGTGTTCGAGGAACGCGTCGCGGCGCTCGAAAACGGCGCGGGCGCGATCGGCACCGCGAGCGGACAGGCAGCCCTGCACCTCGCGATCGCCACGTTGATGGGCGCGGGCTCCCATATCGTCGCCTCGAGCGCGCTCTACGGCGGCTCGCACAACCTCCTTCACTACACGCTGCGCCGCTTCGGCATCGAGACGACGTTCGTCAAGCCGCGCGACATCGACGCCTGGCGGGCAGCGGTGAGGCCCAATACGCGGCTCCTCTTCGGAGAGACGCTCGGCAATCCGGGGCTCGACGTGCTCGACGTCGCTGCCGTCGCGCAGATCGCTCATGAGCATCGCGTGCCGCTGCTCGTCGACTCCACGTTCACGACGCCCTATCTGCTGAAGCCATTCGAGCACGGCGCCGATTTCGTCTACCACTCGGCGACGAAATTCCTCGGCGGCCACGGCACGACGGTGGGCGGCGTGCTCGTCGACGGCGGCACGTTCGATTTCCCCGCCTCGGGCCGCTTCCCCGAGCTCACCGAGCCCTACGAGGGCTTTCACGGCATGGTCTTCGC
>CAYPWK010000009.1:250-34340 GCA_964414365.1 uncultured Burkholderia sp. | reverse complement strand
ATGACGTCGATCGGCGAGCCATAGAGACGTGAGAGCACGGGCCTTGTAATGACTTCGTCGACCGTGCCGAGCGCGGCCGCGCCGTTGCCGAGATAAAGGACGCGATCCAGCGCGTTGAGCAACGGATTGAGTTCGTGCGCCGAGAAGAGAACGGCAATGCCGAGATCGCGCTGCACGCGGCGCACGAGCTCTACGACGCCGCGCTGATGATGCGGATCGAGGCTGATGAGCGGCTCGTCGAGCAGGAGAAGCCGCGGCTTTCCGAGCAGGCACTGCGCGATCAGGAGCCGTTGACGCTCGCCGCCGGAAAGCTCCGAAAGCGGGCGCGCCGCAAGCGCTTGCCCGTCGACGAGATCGAGGACGCGCTCGACGTCGGCGCGCGTCGCGGCGTCGGCGTGCGGCAGCCCCCAGCGATGGCCGTCGGCCGCCATTGCGACGAAGTCGCGCCCGCGCACGCGTCGACCGGAGAGCCCGCTGCGCGTTTGCGGCATATAGCCGATCGCGACGTTGCCGCGCGCCACCGGTTCCCCCTCCACGCGGATCGCGCCGCTCGCGACAGGCACGAGCCCCAGCACGGCGCGCATCAATGTGGTCTTCCCTGCGCCGTTCGGCCCGAGCACGCCGATGAACTCACCGTCGTCGATCGCGAAGCTGGTTTCCTTGAGGATCGTGCGGCCCCCCAACGCGAGCGTGACTCGCTCGAGCTCGAGCGCGTGAGGTCGCGGGGAGGGGGCTTGGATAGTCATTGCCGCTGACCTACTGGTTTGCCGCCAGCGCAGCCGAGAGTCGATCGAGTTGCGAGAGCATCCATTGCTGGAAGTTCATGTTCGCCGGCTCCGTCTCGGTGACGCTCGCAGTAGGCACGTGCGACTGCTGCGCAAGCTTCAGCATGCGCTTGCTGATTGCTTCACCCGCCTGGCTGTTATAGATGAGCGCACGGACTTGCTTCGTCTTCAGATCTTTCTCGAACGCGGCGACATCGGATGCGCTCGGCTCGGTGTTGTTCATGATTGCTATCTGAAAGCCGCCGTTGCGCATCGCGAGGCCGATCGCGTCGGACATGTAGCCGAATACAGGTTCCGTCGCGGTCACGGGCGTCCCTTGATACCGCGACTTCAGTTGGGCCACCTTGTCGTCGATCGGCTTCAACGAATCGAGGAACTTCGTCAAATTCGCATCATAGTCGGCCTTATGCGCGGGGTCCGCGTCATCGAGTGCCTTGACTACTGCGCGCGCGACGGCGGGCATCGTCCGCGGGTCGTACCAGAGATGTGGGTTGTCGCCGCTTTTCTTCCCTACGAGATCCGCGACGACGATCGTCGTGCGCTTCGCGCTCTTCGATGCGGCGAGGAGTTTCGTCATCCAGGGATCATAGTCTGCGCCGTTATAGACGACGATGTCCGCGCGCTGCAACGCACGCGCCGTCTTTGGGCTCGCTTCGAAGAGATGCGGGTCTTGGTCGGGGTTGCTGAGAATGCTCGTGACGTTGACATGCTTGCCGCCGAGCTGGCTGACGACGTCGCCGTAAAAGTTTTCGGCGGCCATGACGCGGACCGTCCCCGCACTTTGTGCGAGCGCCTGTCCGCTCAACGATAGCGCGGCGACCGCGGCCAGCGCCGGTCCCGCCAAGCGGAGCATGCGCTCGGCGGCGCGACGTATTCTGACGACTGCGTTCATCGATTCTCCTTAGACACGAACTAGCAAGACGACCGGGGCACGGCTCAAGCCGCGATCCGGCTATGAATGCGGGTGCTTACGACGCACTGGGCGGGGATTCCGGGGCGACTTTCTTTGCCTTGCATTCGCCGCAGAGCCCCGAGAGCTCGACGACTTGCTTGTGGACTTCGAAGCCATGCGCGGGCGGGCTCGCTGACAGCCGCTCCGCGAGTTCTTCGCCGGGAATCTCGACCGTGTCGCCGCAGCGCTCGCAGATAAGGAACTGACTTTGATGCGGCTTGCCGATCTCGCAGCAGGCGACGAACGCATTGCGCGATTCGATCCGGTGCACGAAGCCGTGCTCGACGAGAAAGTCGAGTGCGCGGTAGACCGTGGTCGGCGGCACGCGGCCGCGCTCGGGCTCGAGTGCGGCGAGGAGGTCGTAAGCCCCGATCGGTCGGGCCGCGACGACAACGAGCGCATACACCTGGCGGCGCAGCGGCGTGAGCATCAGGCCGTGCTCGGCCGCATAGGCGTCGGCGCGGGCGAGCTGTTCGGAGATGGAGTGGGCGGCAGCGGCTGACATGGGATCGTGCAATCCTGGCGACATCGCGATGATATAACATATCACCCACACTGTCTGCCGTTGTCAGCCGCTGCGCAAAAGCGGCGCGTCGCGCTGTGGACGCGCGTTCAGCGCTCGGCCAGGTTTTCCGCTGCCTTCAGCGCATCGTCGATTCAAAGCACGGTGCGCACGTGCCAGAGCTCGGGGAACAGCACGACGTCGAGCATCTTGCGCAGATAGGGGGCGCCGCTCGTGCCCCCCGTGCCTTGCTTGAAACCGATGATGCGCTCGACCGTCGTCACATGGCGAAAGCGCCATTGACGAAATGCATCCTCGAGATCGACGAGCTCCTCGGCCATTTCATAGAGCTCCCAATGCTGCGAGGGATTGCGATACACCTCGAGCCATGCCGCCTCCACCGTCGCATCGTGCGCGGTCGGCTGTGTCCAATCGCGCTCGAGCCGTGCGGGGTCGATCGCGAACCCGCGCCTTGCCAGCAAGCGCACGACTTCATCGTAGAACGACGGAGCCTCGAGTGCGGCGCGCACTTGCCCCAGCACGTCGGGACGATGCTCATGAGGCTTGAGCATCTGCACGTTCTTGTTGCCGAGCAGAAATTCGATCTGGCGGTACTGGTACGACTGAAAGCCCGATGACGCTCCGAGATAGGGCCGCATGGCCGTGTACTCCGAGGGCGTAAGTGTCGCGAGTACGTTCCACGCTTGCACGAGCTGCTCGAGAATTCGTGAGACGCGCGCAAGCATCTTGAACGCCGGCGGCAAAGCATCGCGCTTGACGCAATCGAGCGCTGCCCGGAGCTCGTAGAGCGCGAGCTTCATCCACAGTTCGCTCGTCTGATGCTGGACGATAAACAGCATCTCGTTATGATCGGGCGAGAGCGGATGCTGTGCCGAGAGAATGCGGTCGAGCGAGAGATAGTCGCCGTAGCTCATCGACTTCGCGAAATCGAGCTTCGCGCCGTGCCAGCCTTCCGTTGATTGCGATGCGTCCGACGCGTCGGGCAGATCGGGTAGCGCCATGTGGTCGTTCATTCGAGTTTCCTGAGCAGGCAGAGGTGAGTCGCGTCCACCGAGTGACTTCGCTTTTCGCGCGGTCGCTGTCAGGTGACCGAGTGCCGCGCGGCGAACTCGGGTGCGCGCCACGTTTCGTTCGCAAGAACATCGTGCAGCGTTTGCACCGCGTCCCAAACGTCGACGAACCGGGTATAGAGCGGCGTGAAGCCGAAGCGCAGCACATGCGGCTCGCGATAGTCGCCGATCACGCCACGTGCGATCAGCGCTTGCATGATCTCGTAGCCGTGCGGATGGGCGAAGCTGACATGCGAGCCGCGTTGAGCGTGCGCGCGGGGCGTGACGAGCGTGAGCGCATGCCCCGCGCAGCGCGATTCCACGAGCTCGATGAAGCGGTCCGTCAGTGCGAGCGACTTATGCCGAATCGCGGCCAAGTCGGTCTCGAGAAAGACGTCGAGCCCCGCCTCGACGAGCGCCATGGAGACGATCGGCTGCGTGCCGCAAAGAAAGCGCCCGATGCCTTCGTCGGGCGCATAGACGGGATCCATGGCAAACGGCGTGCGATGCCCCCACCATCCCGAGAGCGGCTGCGCGAGGTCGTCCTGATGCCGCTTGGCGACCCAGGCGAAGGCCGGCGCGCCGGGCCCGCCGTTCAGATACTTGTAGGTGCAGCCGACGGCGAAGTCGGCACGGGCTGCGCGCAGATCGACGGGGACGGCGCCCGCCGAGTGCGCGAGGTCCCAGAGCGTGAACGCGCCGGCCTGGTGGCTGAGCTTCGTGAGTGCGGCCATGTCGTGCATGTAGCCCGTCCGGTAATTGACGTGCGTCAGCATGACGACGGCCGTTTCGTCGTCGATCGCGGCCGGAAGATCGGCGGGGTCGTCGACGAGCCGCAAGCGGTGCCCGCGATCGAGCTGATCGACGAGCCCCTGCGCGATATAAAGATCGGTCGGAAAGTTCGCGCGCTCGGAAACGATGATTCGGCGCTTGTAGTCGCGCGCCTCGGCGAGCCTCAGCGCGGCAGACAGCAGCTTGAAGACGTTGATTGAAATCGTATCGGTGACGACGATTTCGCCGGCGCCCGCGCCGACGAGCGGCGCGAGCTTATCGCCGAGGCGCCGCGGCAGCGCGTACCAACCGGCCTCATTCCAGCTGCGGATGAGGCCGTCGGCCCACTCCTCGCCGATCACGTCCTGGGCGCGACGCGCGGCCGCAAGCGGCGGTACGCCGAGCGAGTTGCCGTCGAGATAAATGATTTGCGGGTTCAGCGCGAACCGGCCGCGCAGCGCAGCGAGGGGATCGTCGCGGTCGAGCGCGAGCGCTTCTTCACGGGTTTTCATGGTGGATAAGCAGGGGCTGTGTTCGATTTGAGCAATAGCGTTGATGGCACCGGGCGAAAGCGAGGACGCGCGATTCAGCGACGCCCGTCCGGCAGGGCACGAAGCACCGCGCGCACGGGGCTCGCGTCGAGCGTGGCGAGCTTGAGCGGTAGCGCGATCAATTCGTAGTCGCCCGGCGCGACAGCGTCGAGCACAAGTCCTTCGAGGATCGCCATGCCGTGAGCGCGCACGCGGCCGTGTGCGTCCATCGTTTTGGACGCCTGGGGATCGAGCGACGGCGTGTCGATGCCGATGAGCCTCACGCCGCGCTCGGCCAGCAGGTCGATCGTTTGCGGCGCGACGGCACAAAAGGCACTGTCCCATCTTGCGAGCGGTGCTTCGGCATAGGTGCGCAGCAAGACGCGCGGGGGCAACGGGCCTTCGAGACTATCCGCAAGGTGAGCGGGGCGGACCAGCGGCGTCGCGCCGATGCAGTGAATGACGCGGCAGGGGCCGAGGTACCGATCGAGCGGCACGGCGCCGATCGGTGCGCCGTCAGCGTCGTAGTGCAGCGGCGCATCGGCATGCGCCCCGGTGTGCGGCGAGAGCGTGAGCCTCGCCACGTTGACGGGCGAACCGGCTTCCATTTTCCATACGCGCTCGATTTGCACGACCGTGTCGCCAGGCCAGACGGGCGTCGCGCAATCGATGGCTGGGGTGATGTCCCAGAGCGTCTCCATACGCGCCTCCACCGCCTCGTTGCGTTGTCGATGTAGCGATGATAGGGAAGTCTTCACGCAATGTGCTTGCGAAATCAGCGAGCAAAGTCCGGCGGACTAGAAGATAATTCGAGTTGCGATAGAAAAAGGGGGCAAAATGACTGCAATTTCGCTCGACGCCACCGATTGCCGGATCCTGAGCGTGCTGCAGCAGGAGGGACGCATCAGCAACCTGGATCTCGCCGAACGCATTTCCCTGTCACCGTCCGCGTGCCTGCGTCGTTTGCGGCTGCTCGAGGAGCAGGGCGTGATCGAGCGGTATCGCGCGTGCCTGAACCGCGAGGCGCTCGGTTTCGAGCTCGAGGCGTTCGTGCAGGTATCGATGCGCAATGACCAGGAAAACTGGCACGAGCGCTTTGCAGAAGCGGTGCGTGAGTGGCCCGAGGTCGTCGGCGCGTTCGTGGTCACCGGTGAAACGCATTACCTGCTGCACGTGCTCGCGCAAAGCCTCCAGCACTATTCGGACTTCGTGCTGACGAAGCTCTACAAGGCGCCGGGCGTCATGGATATTCGTTCGAATATCGTATTGCAAACGCTCAAGGAGGATTCGGGCGTACCTGTGATCGTTCCGCAAGGGCAGCAGCAGCGATAGCGGTAACGCCCGCGAAAGCGCGTTCGGCCGAGCGCGGCCCCGTCATCCGGCCTATTCGCGCGGGCGGCGGCTGTCAGCGCACGCGCGCCGCTCCTCAGATCGGCTTCAGTCCGTGAAAGGCCCCGCCGTGAAAAACGAGCGGCGCCATGCCGGCCGCGTCCGGGTGCACGCCGCAGCGCTCGACCTCTCCCACGAAGATCACATGGTCGCCTTCCTCGTAGCGGCTGCGGTTGTGACACTCGAACCAGGCGAGCGCACCGTCGAGTACGGGCATTCCCGTATCACCTGCGGCATGCGAGACGCCCGCAAACCGATCGCCCTTCACCGTCGCGAAACGCTGGCAGAGCGCCAGTTGCGAGTCGGAGAGCACATTGACCACGTAGTGGCTATTGGTGCGAAAAACTGGCATCGAGGCCGATTTCGTCGCGAGGCTCCAGAGCACCAAGGGCGGATCGAGCGAGACAGAATTGAACGAGCTTGCGGTAATGCCAATCAATTGGCCGGACGATGAGCGGGTCGTGATGACGGTCACGCCGGTCGCGAATTGACCGAGCGCGCGACGGAATGCGCTTGAATCGAAGTTCGGTGGGCTGGCGCGTTTCATCAGGCGCACGCTCCGTATTTTCTTTGCCGGCGCGGTAGGGTCGGCGGTAGCGGCGTCGTTGGCGGCAGCAAATGGAAAGTCATGGTGTAAATGGGCAGGTAACCGAGATTTTAATGGAATCCGGACTCTGCGCCCGCGACTTGCAGTGGCGCTGCCCCCGGGGGGCGCCAAGGCAAAGGCGCGAGCCGGCTCATGCACCGCTTCGGGCGCGGCCCGAGCCGCCGCCGGCGCCACGGCACTATGGGCTTTCGGTCGCTGGCACAAAAAACGCATTAAGCTCTCTGAAGCGGCGCGTCTTGCCGCCGCATCGTCCCGTTCCCACGAAATCCGAAGGAGCAGCAGCCATGACTGAGGCAAGCGAAACCGCCACGTTGGGCGGCGGATGTTTCTGGTGTCTGGAGGCGGTGTATCTCGATGTGGACGGCGTGAAGTCCGTCGAATCGGGCTATGCGGGCGGCACCGTCGAGCGGCCCACTTACGAGCAGGTTTGCGACGGCGACACCGGTCATGCCGAAGTCGTCAAGGTCGAGTTCGATCCGACCAAAATCAGCTATCGCGAGATTCTGCAGATCTTTTTCTCCATTCACGATCCGACCCAGCTCAACCGGCAAGGCAACGACGTCGGCACGCAGTACCGCTCGGTCATCTTCACGCATTCGGACGCTCAGCGAGAGACCGCGGTCGAACTGATCCGCGAGCTCACGCGCGAAGGCCTCTTCGACCGGCCGATCGTCACGCAAGTCGAGCCGCTCGACGGCAATTACTGGCCGGCCGAAGCCTATCATCAGAACTATTTCGCGCAGCATCCGGAGCAGGGATATTGCACGTTCGTCGTCGCGCCGAAAGTCGCCAAATTTCGCGCGAAGTTCGCCGCCTGGATGCGGCCGGGTGCCTGAGAGTCGACGACGGTCGTCCCAATCGCGTTCCGCTTTGCCGCAGGTTAGAGCGCCAGCGCATGCAGGCTCGAGAAACAGCAGACGAACAGCGGGTTAATGCCGCGCGTACGCTGCGGCGATTTCGCGCGCGAGTTCGAGGCAAGTGAGCGGTGCCGAGCCCTCGGCCTTGTTGTTCGCGACAATGAGCACGGGCTGCCCGGCTAGCGCATAACGGGCGGCGAGATCGGCCAGCGCCGCGCGCGTGGCCGGGTCTTCGTCGACAAGCCGATTGAACGGCTCGTATTTCGCTTTAGCCTGCTCGTATTTGAATCCCCCGTGAAGGCTCCACCGCACGACGAGGGGCCCGGCGGGCGCCTCCCCGTCGAGAAGCGCCAGCGCCGCGGCCTGCCGCAACGGATCGGGCATTCGTGCGTGCAAGCCGACGCAGTAGCGCACGCCGCGCTCGCGCAGCATCCGGATGAACCGCGGGGTGAGGAGGCACGCATCGCGAATCTCTACGGCATAGCAAGGGCCCGGCATGTCGCCTCTGGTCGGAGGCAACGGCGGCAGCGCTGCGAAAAAGTCGGCTAGCCGCGCGACGAACGCGGCCGGGTCGGCGAGGATGCGCTCGGCAAGTGGCGGAAACTGGAACACGAGCGCGCCGGCTTTTGCGCCGAGCCCTGCGAGGCACGGCTCGACGAACTCGCCCGTGGCGAGCCGCGCATCGAGAAAGCACGGATTGTCGGCGACAGGCTCGCCGCGCCCTGCACGCACCGTCGCATCGGTGACCGACGCGGGCGCTTTGACGATGAAGCGAAAATCGTCGGGCACCTGCTGGGCATAACGGAGATAGTCGGCGATGCTGAGCGGCGCGTAGAACGACCGGTCGATGCTGACCGTGCGCAGCAGCGGATGCGCACCGTAAGCGGAAAGCCCGTCGCGGGCGAGCTTCGACTCGCTGTAAGCGTCGCCGTAGACGATGCCCTCCCAGCCCGGAAACGACCACGACGACGTGCCGAGGTGCACCTGCTGCGGCAACGCCTCGGCCGCCGCGAGGGCGTCGGCCGAGGCCGGGGCAGGCAGGACGTCGCGGGCGCGGCGCTTCGGCTTGGCCGGCTCGGGCCGGACGGTCGCCGTGTCCTGCGCCGGCGCTCCGAATAGGTCCAATTGTGGGATCAGTGGCGAATCATCTTCTGTTTCTCTTTCTTCCATCGATGGCCGCGCGAACGCGGTCGGACGCTCAAACCGCGTGATCGTACATGTAGCGGCGCGACCAAGGCAACGTTTGAGCGCTGCGGCCGGCTTTGCGGCAGACCACCTGATAGATCGACACGTCGTCGTTCTCGAACGCGTAAGCGCACCCGGCCAGATAGACGCGCCAGATGCGGAACTTCTCGTCGTCGACAAGCTTTCTCGCCTCTTCGGCATGCGCCTCGAAGTTCTCGCACCAGATATCGAGCGTGTGCTTGTAGTGGCGGCGCAGGCTCTCCACGTCGATGGCTTCCAGGCCGCCGCGCTGCATCGATTCGAGTGCCAGGCTGATATGCGGCAGCTCGCCGTCCGGGAAGACATAGCGGTCGATGAACTCCCCGCCGCCCAACGCCGTCTCGCCGCTCTCGTAGTCGGTGGACGTAATGCCGTGGTTCATCGCAATGCCGTCATCGACGAGCAGATCCCGGATCTTGCTGAAATAGGTCGGCAAATTCTTGCGACCCACGTGTTCGAACATGCCGACGCTCGTGATGCGGTCGAATTGCCCCTCGACGTCGCGGTAATCCTGCAAGCGGATCTCGATTCGATCCGCGAGGCCGGCGGCCTTCACGCGTTCCGTCGCGAGGTCGAACTGGTTTTGCGAAAGCGTGACGCCGACGCAGCGCGCGCCGAACTTGCTCGCCGCGCGCAAGACGAGAGCACCCCAGCCGCAGCCGATGTCGAGCAGGCGCTGGCCCGGCTGAACGCGGATCTTGCGCAGAATGTGGTCGATTTTCTTCAACTGCGCCGTGCCGAGGTCCTCGTCGCCGTTTTCGAAATAGGCGCACGAGTAAACCATGTTCTCGTCGAGCCAGAGCTTATAGAACTCGTTCGAGACGTCGTAGTGATACTGGATCGCCTTCTTGTCCGACGCCTTGGTGTGATTGAAGTAGCGGCGCACCCGGGCGAGCTTGCTCGCGCTTGTCACCGTGCTGCGCGCGAGCGAGTAGCTGATCGAAATGATGTCGGAGAGCTTGCCTTCGATGTCGATCTTGCCCTTGACGTAGGCTTCGCCAAGGTTGTCGAGACTCGGCTCGAGCAAAAGCGGCAGCGCCGACGCGCTCTTCACCTTCAACGTGACCTGCGGGGCCGCGAAGTTGCCGAAATCGAGTTGCTGACCGTTCCATAGGACGAGACGCGCCGGCAAGTTCGTCTTCGTCTTTACATCGTCCACCCACTGAGACAGCTTCTTTTCCCAGAACATGCGCGTTCTCCGTATCTAGTCCATCGACCTCAACATCAAAAGCACAGCATCACAAGCACAGCGGACGCGCCGTGCGCCCGTCAAAAAGACGGACGGCGCGGCGAGCCCGCGAAAGCGGTCGGACGTTTCCGGGCGGCGCATCGAGCAAGCGAGGATGGTCGCGCCGCCTTTGACGCCTCAAGGCGAAAGTCGGACGATGCGCCAGTGGCCGTCGGGTTCGCGGATGTAGACAATGCGGTCGTGCAGTCGCGACGGGCGACCCTGCCAAAACTCGATTCGCTCGGGCACGAGCCGGTAGCCGCCCCAGTGAGGGGGGCGCGGCGGGTTTTCCCCAAAGCGTTCGACGTACGCTTTCTCGCGCGCTTCGAGCTCCATGCGGCTCGCGATCTCGCGGCTTTGCTCGGACGCCCACGCGCCGATGCGCGAGCCGAGGGGGCGCGACGCGAAGTAGGCATCGCTTTCCTGCTCGCTCGTTTTCTCTACGGCGCCTTCGATGCGGACCTGGCGTTCCAGCTCCGACCAGAAAAAGAGGAGACTCGCATGGGGGTTCGCGGCGAGTTCGCGGCCCTTGCGGCTTTCATAGTTCGTAAAGAAGACGAACCCACGTTCGTCGACACCCTTGATCAGCAAAATGCGCGCCGACGGCCGGCCTTCGGCATCGACGGTGGCGACCGTCATGGCGTTCGGCTCGGGCAGCTGAGCGTCCAGCGCCTGCTGGAACCAGAGCTGAAACTGGCGGATGGGATCGCGCTCGACGCTGCTTTCGTCGAGCGACCCGCGCGCGTAGTCTTTGCGAAGTTCGGCAAGGGTGAGCATTTCTTTTATGTGACCGCTTCAGTGCGCTAAGTATAGCCAAGGCCGGAAAATCGTGCCGGAAGGCGATCCACGCGCGGGCGTGCAAAAATACGGGTTTCGACCGCAGTCAACGCCCGACGCATCATGTCCCGGATCCTGGTCACGAGCACCGATACGAGCACCGATCTTACTCCCGCGCCAGTACTCGATCACGAGAGCGACGACGCCGATCGTGCGCGCCGCTTCGGCGGCGTGGCGCGGCTCTATGGCGCACCGGCGCTCGCGGCGTTCGAGCGCGCGAGCGTGGCCGTGATCGGAATCGGCGGAGTAGGGTCCTGGGCCGCCGAGGCGCTCGCGCGCAGCGCGATCGGCAAACTGACGCTCGTCGACCTGGACAACGTCGCCATCAGCAATACGAACCGGCAGATCCACGCCGTCGACGGCAACTACGGCAAGCCGAAAGTCGAGGCGATGGCCGAGCGCATCGCGCTCATCGATCGGGCCTGCGAGGTACGCATCGTCGAGGATTTCGCCGAGCCCGAGAACTTCGAGGCGCTCCTCGGCGCTGGCTTCGACTATGTGATCGACGCGATCGACAGCGTGCGCACGAAAACGGCCTTGATCGCCTGGTGTGCGGCGCGCGGCCAGCCGCTCGTCACCGTCGGCGGCGCGGGCGGGCAGCTCGACCCCACGCGTATCCGCATCGACGATCTCGCGTTGACGATACAAGACCCGCTGCTCTCGAAAGTGCGCGCGCAATTGCGCAAGCAACACGGATTTCCGCGCGGGCCGAAGGTGAAGTTCAAGGTGAGCGCCGTCTTTTCGGACGAGCCGCTCATTTACCCGGAGGCGGCCGTCTGCGACGTCGACGACGACGCACGGCATGTCGACACATCGCCCGGCCACCAGGGCCCGATTGGCCTCAACTGCGCGGGCTTCGGCTCGAGTGTCTGCGTGACGGCGAGTTTTGGTTTTGCGGCCGCCGCACATGTGCTGTCCGCGCTGGCGAAGGCAGCCGTGGCAAAGGCGGCCGTGAGCGGCTCGGCCGGCTGAACGGTCAGGCGCCGGCGGCGAAAGAACGATTCGGGCAGGCCGCGGGCATCCCGGGCCTACCCGCGCTCAGGCCTCTTCAATGCAGCGTTGCGCTGAGCTTGCGGCGCCATTCCGAAACGAGCTCCGGCCGGTGGGCGGCCAGATCGAAGACCGACAGCATCGTCTTGCGGCCGACGTCGTCGCGGAATGTCCGATCGCGCTTCACGATCTCCAGCAGGTGCTCGAGCGCGCCCTCGTAGGCGCGCCGTGCAATCAGCAGATTGGCTAGATCGAACCGAGCCTCGAGATCGCCAGGGTTCGCCGCGATACGCGCTTCGAGCGCGTCGGTCGGCGGGAGCTCCGTGGCCGCGTCGAGCGCGTCGAGCCGCGTCTTCAGCGAGTTGTATCGGACATCGATGCCCTGCGTCACCTTCGGCGAAAGCCGCTCGGCCTCGTTGCGCGCCTCGTCGACGCGCTCCTCGTCGATCAAGAGCTCGATCAGATCAAGCCGCGCTTCGTCGAAGCCGGGGTCAAGCGCAAGCGCCGCCTTCAGGTGATCGTGCGCCGCGCGGCGTTGCCCTTCTTCGAGGGCGGCGAGCGCCGCCCGGCGCTCCACCTCGGCGGCGTTCGGGACAAGCGTGTCGAGGAACGTCCGCAGTTGCCCCTCGGGCAACACGCCGATGAACTGGTCGACGGCTTGCCCGTCCGCGAATGCGACGACATGCGGAATGCTGCGCACGTGGAAGTGCGCGGCGAGCTGCGGGTTTTCGTCGACGTTGACCTTGACGAGCCGCCATTTGCCGGCGTACTCGTGCTCGAGCTTCTCCAGCAGCGGCCCGAGCGTCTTGCACGGACCACACCAGGGCGCCCAGAAATCGACGAGGACCGGAGCGAGCTTCGACGCTTCGAGCACGTCTTTTTCGAAAGTGGCGAGAGTCGTGTTCATTACTACCCCTCAAAGACTGGACGGTTCGACAATGAGGGCGGCCGCCGGGAATTTCAACAGGCGCTCCGGCTTTTCGCGGCCGCCCATTGAGCCCGGCCGCCTTCCCAGGGGTTGAGCGCGCCGAACGGTTCGGCGCTACGCCTCCCGCGAGGACGTTCGTTTAGGTCATACGATTCTTCGCGAGCGGCGGGTTTGCGGCGAAGTAGCGCTTGATGCCCTTCATGATGGCGTTTGCCATCTGGTTGCGGTAGCTGTCGTCGTTGAGCCGCGTCTCCTCTTCGGGATTGCTGATGAACGCCGTCTCGACGAGGATCGAGGGGATGTCGGGCGCTTTCAGCACGGCAAAGCCCGCCTGCTCGACCGTCCCCTTGTGCAGCTTGTTGATGTCGCCGATTTCGCGCAGCACGAAGCCGCCGTAGCGCAGGGAGTCGCGGATCTGGGCTGTCGTCGACATGTCGAAGAGCGCTCGGTTGACCGTGTCGTCCTGCGTCTTCACGTTGATCCCGCCGATGAGGTCCGACGCATTCTCCTTGTTCGCCATCCAGCGCGCCGCCGCGCTCGATGCCCCGTGCTCGGACAGCGCGAATACCGACGAGCCGCGGGCCGTCGGCGTCGTGAATGCATCGGCATGGATCGAGACGAAGAGGTCGGCGTTGACGCGCCGTGCCTTTTGGACGCGCACGTTGAGCGGGACGAAAAAGTCCGCGTCGCGCGTCATCATCGCACGCATATTCGGCTGCGCGTCGATCATTGCGCGCAGCTTCTTGGCGATGTCCAGCGCCACATGCTTCTCGTACGTCCCGGCGCTGCCGATCGCACCCGGATCTTCGCCGCCGTGGCCCGGATCGATCGCGACGGTCAGCAGCCGCAAGGTTCGGCCCGTCTTCGGCGTCGCAAATGGATAGGTCTCGTTGCCGAGACCATCGTCGCCATTGCCGTCGCCTTTGCCGTTTTGCGCGAGGGCGCTCCCCGTGCCCATGCCGTCGCCGCCGCGGCCGGTCGCATTGGGCTTCTCGCGGCCGACCTCCGGTTTGCGCCGCGTCGGCCCGCCTGTGCCGGCGCCAGCCGGTGCCCCGGGTCCTTCGGGCGCCGAGTTTTGCGCATAGCGCTGGAAGAAGGCGTCGCTGTTGTCGTCCGGCGCTGATGGCCGCGTCGCGGGTCCGGCGAGCGGCGGCATCGGCCCCGAAGGCGTCGGCGTGGGGCCCGCGAGCGGCGCCGGCGCTAGCGAGTCGGCGTCGGACCGGCTGTCGTTGAGCTCTTTCTCCTTGCGCTCGGTTTGCGCGAGCAAATCCATGAGCGGATCGGGCGCGACAGTCGGATAAAGATCGAGCACGAGCCGGTAGTGATAGCTGCCGATCGGCTCGAGCGTGAAGACCTGCGGCTTCACCGATCCCTTCAGGTCGAAGACCAGCCGCACCACGTGCGGCTGAAATTGTCCGACGCGCACCGCGCGAATCTGCGGATCGTTAGGCGCGATCTTCGAGACGAGGTCGCGCAACGCCTGGTCGAGATCGAGGCCGTTCAGGTCGACGACGAGGCGATCGGGCCCTTGCAGCAGCTGTTGTGACGTTTGCAGCGGTTGATCGGATTCGATCGTGACGCGCGTGTAGTCGCGCGCGGGCCATACGCGCACGCCGAGCACCGAGCTTGCGAAGGCGGAGCGGGCGAGGAACGGCGCGGCGAGGCCGACGATCAGCGTCGAGGCCCCGGCGCGCAGCACCTGGCGGCGGCGCCAGCTATGCGTCGCGGTGGCGGCGGATTCGATCGAGCGGAACGGTTTGATCAACATCTTTCGAGGCATGCTTTTCCTGATTCGCTGTACGCGCGCGCATCGAGCCAACGGCGTTCGTCGCCCTCGGCCGTGAGCGCTAAAACGAGATCGGGCGTGCCGAGCAGGTCACCGGCCTTTTCCGGCCACTCGACAAGACAGATCGCGCCCGAGTCGAAATACTCGCGAAAGCCGGCGTCGGCCCATTCGGCCGGGTCGGCAAAACGATAGAGGTCGAAGTGATAGACCTCGAGCTCGCCGCCTGGGCGGCCAAGCGCATAAGGCTCGACGAGCGTGTACGTGGGGCTGCGGACGCGCCCTTTATGGCCGAGGCCCGCGAGCGTCGCGCGCACGAGCGTGGTCTTGCCGGCACCGAGATCGCCAAGAAGTTGGGCATGCAGCCCGTTGTAAGCCGGGAGCGTGCGCACGTGCTCGAGCGCTTGCGCGAAACGGGCGCCGAACGCATCAGTGGCGGCGAGGTTCTCGAGCACGAAGCGGCGCTCGAGGAGGACGCTCGCGGGCGAGTGAAGCGAGGAATCGGGCGCCACGGGCAATCTCGTAAAATAGCTTTGATGAAACGATGTCCGGACAACGCCGCTCTTCGTATGACAACGCCCCACGCGGCCCCTTGCTCAGCCGAAACCCGCTGCCTCGACGACGCAGCGCTGGCGGCACTTGCGCAGCGGATCAAAGCTTGGGGCCGTGAACTCGGCTTCGGCGCGATCGGCGTGAGCGACACGGATCTCTCGAAGGCCGAAGCGGCGCTTGGCGCCTGGCTCGAGGCGGGCTGCCACGGCGAAATGGATTATATGGCCAAACATGGGATGAAACGCGCGCGGCCGGCCGAGCTTGTGGCCGGCACGCTACGGGTCATTACCGCGCGTATGGCCTATTTGCCGGCGGCGACCCTCGCCGGCGCGCAAGACGAAAGCGCGTCGTCAGGTTCGGATGCTGGCCGCGGCGCCGAAAGTGTGTCGTCAGGTCCGGAGACTGACCGCGGCGCGACCGACGACAGACTCTCGTCGTCGCACTCCGAGCGTAATGCGATCCCGGGTGATTGGCGCGCACGAGAGCGGGCGCGGCTCGCGGATCCGACCGCTGCCGTCGTTTCACTTTATGCGCGCGGGCGCGACTATCACAAGGTGATGCGCCAGAGGCTGCAGCAGTTGGCCGAGCGGATCGAGCGCGAGATCGGGCCATACGGTCATCGTGTCTTCACCGACTCCGCGCCCGTCCTTGAAGTGGAGCTTGCGCAAAAGGCAAGCATTGGCTGGCGCGGCAAGCATACGCTGCTCATCGAGCGCGATGCGGGGTCGCTCTTCTTCCTGGGCGAGATCTATGTCGATATTCCGTTACCCGTCGATGTCGAGGAAACAACCGTAGCCGCCGAATTCGATACGGCGGACGACGCCACAGTCGGCGCGAGCGCCGCGGCTCATGACGAGACGCGCGCTGGCGCGAACGTAGCGAAAGCGCCGCGAACGGCGGGAGAGTCATGCGGGCATTGCATGCGGTGTATCGACGCGTGCCCGACCGGTGCGATCGTCGGGCCGTTTCGCGTCGATGCGCGGCGCTGCATTTCCTATCTGACGATCGAATTGAAGGGCAGCATTCCGGAGGCACTGCGTCCGCTCATCGGCAATCGTGTATACGGATGCGACGATTGCCAGCTTGTCTGCCCTTGGAACAAGTTCGCGCAAGCGGCGCCTGTCGACGATTTCGACACGCGGCATGGCCTCGATCGCGCTTCGCTCGTCGAGCTGTTTTCATGGAGCGCCGACGAGTTCGATGCGCGAATGCAAGGCAGCGCGATTCGTAGGATCGGGTACGAGTGCTGGCTGCGTAACCTGGCCGTGGGGCTTGGCAATGCGCTGCGTGCTGGAGGCGGGATGGCGCTTGGGCAGGCCGATAGAAGTCGCATCGTCGATGCATTGAGAAGGCGTGCGGACGATGCCTCGCCGCTCGTGCGCGAGCATGTGCAGTGGGCACTGCAGGCTGCTTGATCGTCAGCAGTGAGCCCCACGTTCGCTGTCGCTGAAAGGAGCAAACCATGCACAATGCCGTGATCGAGGCGCCGTTCGGCAAGGTCGGCATTCGTGTCGACGAAGCGGCCGGTGTTTTGAGCCTCATCGAATATCTGCCGGGCGATGTCGCGCCCATTGCGGCCGACTCGGCATTGGCTGATCAAGCGGCGCGAGAGATCGCGCACTACTTCGAAGAGCCGCGCGCGACGTTCGACCTGCCGCTCGCCGAAGTCGGCACGCCGTTTCAGCGGCGTGTATGGGAAGCGATGTGTAAAATTCCGCCCGGCGAGACACGCACCTACGGCGAGCTGGCAAAGCAAGTCGGCGGGACGCCTCGCGCGGTGGGCCAGGCATGCGGCGACAACCCGTTTCCGATTGTCATCCCTTGTCACCGCGTCGTGGCTGCCCACGGCCTCGGCGGCTTTGCGCACCACGCCGGCGACAGCTTCTATCTGCGCGTGAAGCGCTGGCTGCTCGACCATGAGAGCGCGCAAGGGGCCCTCCCGCTATGAGCGATCCGGTGAAAGTCGACGATCTGCCCGCGCAGCGCAAGCGGGGCGAAAAGCGCGAGGCTGACGAGGCTTCCGCAAAAAGGGTTTCGACGGCGCATGACGCCACCGACAGTCAGTCCATCGATGCTTTTTGCGACGCGCTATGGCTCGAGCACGGCCTCGCGCGCAACTCGCTCGACGCCTACCGCCGCGACTTGCGCCTCTTTGCCGATTGGCTCGCGCGAGAACATGGCGTGCCGCTCGACGCCGCGGGCGAGGCGCACCTGAACGGCTACCTCGCGGCACGCAGTGACGGCAAGGCTACGTCGGCGAACCGGCGCCTCTCGGTCTTCCGCCGCTATTACGCGTGGGCCATCCGTGAGCACCGTGCGGCGGCCGATCCGACATTGAAGATCCGCTCGGCCAAGCAGCCATTGCGCTTCCCGTCGACGTTATCGGAGAAGCAAGTCGAGGCGCTGCTCGCCGCACCCGACGTCGATACACCGCTCGGCCTGCGTGACCGGACGATGCTCGAGCTCATGTATGCGAGTGGGCTGCGCGTGTCCGAGCTCGTGAGCTTGAAGACTGTCGAAGTGGGCCTGAACGAGGGCGTCGTGCGTGTGATGGGCAAGGGCTCGAAAGAGCGTCTGGTGCCGTTCGGCGAGGAAGCGCATGGCTGGCTTGCCCGCTACTTGCGCGAGGCGCGTCCCGCGCTGCTCGGCGCGCGTGCCGCCGACGCGCTGTTCGTGACGGGGCGCGGCGAAGGCATGACGAGGCAGCAGTTCTGGAACATCATCAAGCGCCACGCGCGCTCGGCCGACATCCAGGCGCCGCTTTCGCCGCACACGCTGCGCCACGCTTTCGCGACGCATCTGCTGAACCACGGTGCGGATTTGCGCGTGGTGCAGCTGCTGCTCGGCCACGCCGACATCTCGACGACGCAGATATACACACACGTCGCGCGCGAAAGGCTGAAGACGCTGCATGCGCAGCATCATCCGCGAGGTTGACCGGGCGTATCGCGGACGGCGCCGAACTGACGGGTCGAATGGCGGCGAAGCAGCGCTGCCCTTAAAATGCGCGGCATGAGTAAAGCCAGACACGTTTCCGAAACGCCCGCCACGCAGTTCTTGCGCCGCCACGGAGTGAGCTTTGGCGAGCATCCTTACGACTACGTCGAACACGGCGGCACCGCCGAATCGGCACGCCAACTCGGCGTCGACGAGCATCAGGTCGTCAAGACGCTCGTCATGGAGGACGAGCACGCAAAGCCGCTCATCGTTCTCATGCATGGCGATCGCACAGTATCCACGAAAAATCTCGCGCGGCAGATCGGGGCGAAGCGTGTGGAGCCCTGCAAGCCCGAAGTCGCAAATCGGCACTCAGGGTACCTGGTCGGCGGCACCTCGCCGTTCGGCACCAAGAAGCCTATGCCGGTCTACGTCGAAGAAAGCATTCTCGAGCTCGATTCGATCTACCTGAACGGCGGCCGTCGCGGTTATCTGATCAGCATCGCGCCTTCCGTGCTGACGTCGCTCGTGGATGCACGTCCTGTGAACTGCGCGAGCGTCGATTGAGCCTTCCAGAACCATCTCGGTCAATCCACCAATGGACTGCGCCGCACCGGCGTTCGGTAGAATGAGCGCCGCGCCCGCTTGCGGCGTTCCGTCTCATGCAGAGGCACGCGCCGAACGGCTCATCCGCTCGTCCCACCACACACTGAAACACCGCATATGGAACTCGTGATCGTTGCCGTTGCCGCCTATCTGATCGGATCGGTATCGTTCGCCGTGATAGTGAGCGCGGCGATGGGCCTTGCCGATCCGCGCTCGTATGGCTCGAAGAATCCTGGCGCGACCAACGTGCTTCGAACCGGCAACAAGACGGCAGCCGTCCTTACCTTGATCGGCGACGCGTTCAAAGGCTGGCTCGCGGTATGGCTCGCCGCGCATTACGGGCCGCACTACGGGCTGGATGAGAGCGCGGTAGCCGTGGCCGCGCTGGCCGTTTTCCTCGGCCACCTGTATCCGGCGTACTTCAAGTTCAAGGGAGGCAAGGGCGTCGCGACGGCTGCCGGCGTGCTGCTCGCGATCAACCCGGTGCTCGGCCTCGCCACCGTGGCGACCTGGCTCATCATCGCGTTTTTCTTCCGCTACTCGTCGCTCGCGGCGCTCGTGTCGGCCGTCTTTGCGCCGCTTTTCGACATTTTCATGTTCGGCCCCAATACAGTCGCGTGGGCCGTCTTCGCCATGAGCGCATTGCTCGTCTGGCGCCATCGCACGAATATCACGAAGCTTCTTGCGGGCAAGGAAGGGCGAATCGGCGAGAAAAAGACCGATGCGGCCCCGCACGCGAAGCATGAGACGGACGCTCATCGCCATCACGCGCGCAAGCACTGAGCGATTCAGTTCATGCTTGTTCGGCGAGCGCGGCAAGCACTGCGGATGCCGCGGACGCCGCAAGCACGGGGCAGCTAAGGGGCAGCTAAGGGGCAGCTAAGGGGCAGCTAAGGGGCTCAGTCGCGCGGCTCAGTCGCGGAAATTGTTGAAATCGAGCGGGGTATCGGTGACATCCTTGCGCAGCATCGCGATCACGCTTTGCAGGTCGTCGCGCTTCGCGCCCGAAACGCGCACCGCGTCGCCCTGAATGCTCGCCTGAACCTTCACCTTGCTGTCCTTCACGAGTTTCACGATCTTCTTCGCCAGGTCGCCGGACACGCCCTTCTTGATGGTGACGACCTGCTTTACCTTGTCGCCGCCGATCTTCTCGATCTTGCCGTAGTCGAGAAAGCGCACGTCGACGCCGCGCTTCGACATTTTGCCGACGAGCACGTCTTTCACTTGGCCGAGCTTGAAATCGTCGTCGGCGTACATCGTAAGCTCGCGTTCCTTCTGCTCGACGCGCGCGTCCGACCCCTTGAAGTCAAAGCGCGTCGAGATTTCCTTGTTGGACTGTTCGATCGCGTTTTTCACTTCGACCATATTGGCTTCGCAAACGACATCGAACGACGGCATGCTGTTTCTCCCAGGTTTGAGGCTGCGACGCCGCCTGCACGGTGGCGCGGGCGGCACTCGCTATAATGACGAGCTCGAACGTCATTCTACCGATCCCGTCCTCAATGCCCAAGCCGCGCCGTCGGCCGCGGCGCCGCAGGGAAGCGCTTTGCCGATGTCTTCGCAAGATCCGATCGCCTTTATATCCGACTATCCGCTGCGCACGCACAACACCTTCGGCTTCGACGTTCGCGCTCGCCTTGCATGTCGAATCGAGACGACCGGGCAGCTCGCTTGCGCCGCACGCGACGCGCGTGTTGCCGGCTTGCCCAAGCTCGTGCTCGGCGGTGGCAGCAACGTCGTCTTCACGCGAGATTTCGACGGTGTCGTCCTGCTTGTTGCGCTCGCCGGCAAACGCGTTGCTCGCGAAGACGACAAGGCTTGGTACGTCGAGGCGGCGGCCGGAGAGAATTGGCACGCGTTCGTCGCATGGACCCTGGCAATGGGCTTGCCGGGCCTCGAAAACCTGGCGCTGATCCCGGGTACGGTGGGCGCCGCGCCGATCCAGAACATCGGCGCTTATGGCCTCGAGATGGGAGAGCGGTTCTCGTCGCTGCGTGCGCTCGAGCTGGCAACAGGCGAGGTGGTCGAATTCGACTTCGATGCTTGCCGCTTCGGCTATCGCGACAGCTTTTTCAAGCGCGAGGGGCGTGACCGGTTCGCGATTACATCAGTGACGTTTCGCTTGCCCAAGGCGTGGACGCCGCGCGCAAGCTATGCCGACGTGGCACGCGAGCTCGAGGCGCGCGATGCGGCGGCTACGCCACAGGCCATCTTCGATGCCGTCGTCGCCGTGCGGCGGGCGAAGCTGCCCGATCCGCTCGCACTCGGCAATGCGGGGAGCTTTTTCAAGAATCCGGTCGTCGATGCGGCCGCCTACGAGGCGTTGCGCGCGAAGGAGCCGCGGATCGTTGCTTATGCACAACCCGACGGGCGATTCAAGCTAGCGGCCGGTTGGCTCATTGATCGGTGCGGGTGGAAGGGAAAAGCGATCGGGGCGGCTGCCGTTCACGACAGGCAGGCGCTCGTGCTCGTCAACCGTGGTGGCGCGACGGGCGCCGATTTGCTCGCGCTCGCGCGGGCAATCCAGGCCGACGTCGAAGACCGCTTCGGCGTCCATCTCGAGCCGGAGCCACTGGTGCTCTAGCAGGGAGCGAAGCAGCGTCGCCGGACGAAATAGCTTGATTCTTATCCCTTTCAGGCGTAGCGTGACGGGCTAAAGTATTCAGGAAGCGTGATTGCTGTTCATCATTCACCGCGAAGCGCGGTACTCGTTGTCCCTCTCCCTCCTTGATTCCTTTATCCCCGCGCCCTTATGGAGCGCGCCTCAATCTGTTCATATTTCCGGAGCATTCCATGGACACAGGTACCGTAAAGTGGTTCAACGACAGCAAGGGTTTTGGCTTTATCACGCCCGACAAGGGTGGCGACGATCTGTTCGCGCACTTCTCTGAAATTCGCGGCAACGGTTTCAAGACGCTCGCCGAAGGTCAGAAGGTCAGCTTCGAGGCGAAGCGCGGCCCCAAGGGCATGCAGGCCTCGAACATCACCCCGGTCTAAATCGGCTCAACGACGGCGGAAAGCGGCTCGACCTGTCGAGCCCCCGCTGCGTTCGTCCTTGTGACGAAAGTTGATGCGCCCCTTCGTGAGATCGTAAACCGAGAGTTCGAGCGTGACACGATCTCCCGCAAGGATCCGAATGTGATTCTTGCGGATGCGGCCTGAGGCGTAGGCACCTACGACGACGCCGTTGTCCAGCGTGACGCGGTAGCGGCTATCGGGCAGAACTTCATCGACGATTCCATCGAGTTCGAGCAGTTCTTCTTTTGCCAATCGATTCTCCTAAGAAAAAAAGGGCGAAGCGTCGCCGCGGCGACATCAACGCAAAAGATCCAATGAGCGTCAGCGACCGGTTGCTGACGCGACTCGTGCGGCAACGGGCAACCGAATGCCGTACAGCGGGGTGAGGCGCGTTCGCCGCGCAAGCCGCGCGCGGACGAACTGAAGGGAGACTGGCCGTTCAATCGCGGTGGTCGCGCCGCCATCAGGAGGCCGGCAAGTCAGACTAACCGCGACGGGTCGAATACGGGTGGACGAGGTGAAACTGGCTCGAGCGACGAGCGTTCACTATGGAACATCTGGTCCGGAACGACTTCGCCCTCTATTATGCGCTCATTTCACTCCATTTGCCAACGATATCGGCGGTCCCTCGGCCGAGCTAAGCGTTCGGCATGCGATCACAACGCTTCGACGAGCCGCCTGTCGCTCTTCGCGCAGTACTCATGGCAGGCCGCCCGCGCGGCCGTCGCCGCCGCATGCACGAGGCGTGAGGCATCGGCGCGACGCGACATCGACACGACGATCGACGGTGGGGACGGCTGAAGCGCCAACTCCACCAGTTCTCCGCTTTCGATCAACGCGTCCACGAAAAGCCGCGGAATCGCAGCCACTCCGAATCCATCGCGCACGAGCTGAACGATCACCGAGATCGACGGCGAGCCTGTGATCCGCGTGTCTCCGAGTGGCACGCCGTTCGCGCGCGCGAGTGTCGTGACGATGTCCTCCAGTGCGCGATGCGGGGCGGTGCCGCGGCCATACGTCAGGATCGGGTGCTCGAGGACTCGCTTCGCGAGCCCGCTGCGCGCGGGCGGCACGAGGCCGGCGCGAGCGATCCAGTGCACGGGGTAATTCGCGAGCGCGTCGCAAACGACGGTCGCTTCGTCGCTACCCTCTACCCGGACGATCAAATCGAGCTCGCCCGCCATCAGCCGGCGCTGCAACACGACGCTCACGTCGACATTCAGGTCGATCTCGAGATGCGGATAGTCGGCCGATAGCAGCGTCATGTACTGCGGCAGCCAACTATGGACGACCGTTTCGATTACGCCGAGCCGCAGCTTGCCACGCACGGCGCTCTCGCTCGCCGCGGCAGCTTGCAATTGACGCGTCGCATCGACGACCGCCTTGGCATAGCCGAGCAGGTACTCACCATTCGGCGTCAGACGGAACTCGCGGCTCTCCCGGTCGATCAGCACCGTCCCCAACTCGTCCTCGAGCGCCTTCACGCGCTGCGAAATCGCGGCGGGCGTTGCATGCAGTTCGGCGGCGGTGGTGCGGAAGCTGCGCAGCTTCGCGAGCGTGACGAAAGTATCGAGGAAGCGCGTGTTCATCGGAGGGGAGGCAGCCCGTGGCGCGCAGCGTGCACGCTACAAAAACTTTACGAGAGTAGGGAAAACCCGGCGTCTTGTTAAGAAATTCTATTCGTCCAACGCAAAAAAAACTAGGTGGCGTCAATTTTTCGTCTTTTCTATTCTTCGCCTTAACCGATGAAGACATCGTCATTTCACGCTACCGAAACAAGAGATCTGACATGACGCCTTACGAGTTTCGCCAGGCCGTGCGCAAAGGCACGTTTCGCGGCCCGACTGCCGGCCACTGCGGCGATTTCGCGCAAGCCAACCTCGCGATCCTGCCTGAAGCGCAGGCGCACGACTTCTTGCGCTTTTGCCAGGCAAACCCGAAGGCGTGCCCGCTGCTCGCGGTCGGCGAGCCGGGTGCATACCAGGTCGACGCGCTCGGGCGCGATCTCGATATTCGCACCGACGTACCTGCCTACAACGTCTACCGCGAGGGGCAGCTCGCCGAGCGCGTCGATTCGCTGAAGGACCTGTGGCAATCCGATTTCGTCGTGTTCGCGATCGGCTGCTCTTTCTCGTTCGAGGCCATGCTGACGCGCGAAGGGATCCCGCTGCGCCACGTCGAGGAAGGCCGCAACGTGCCGATGTATAGAACGCGAATCCCGAACCGCCGCGCCGGCGTATTCGGCGGCGAGCTCGTCGTCTCGATGCGGCCGATGCGCGGTGCGCACGCGATACGCGCGGTGCAGATCACGAGCCGCTTTCCCGGCGTGCACGGTGCGCCGATTCACATCGGCACGCCGAGCGAGCTTGGTATCGACGATCTCGCACGCCCCGAGTTCGGCGATCCCGTGACGATCCGCGACGGCGAGCTGCCGGTGTTCTGGGCCTGCGGTGTGACGCCGCAGACAGCGCTCATGGCGGCGCGCCTGCCGCTCGCGATTGCGCATGCGCCGGGCCACATGCTGATGACGGACATCGAGAACGCGTCGCTCGCCGTGTTCTGACGTTCGCGCCGCGGCCAACGGCGGCGCTCCCTTTTTCACGATTTCCACGGCGCGAGGCTGTGGACCGAGGATCCGCGCGGCCCGGAGGGGAACATGCGTCCTCAATGCGACGACCGTTCCGCGTGCCGAGCGGCGGTTTCCTCAAGCGCTTTTCGACAAGGAGCGAAAGATGAACAGCAAAACTGCGGCGGCGCCCTCCGCCGATATCGAGCGGCCCGGCCGCGGCGGGATGTTCGCGTGGTACGCCGAGGCGGAGCCGCGTGAGCGGCGCGCGTTTTGGAGCTGCAAAACGGGCTACATGCTCGACGGGATGGATACGCAGATGCTGTCGTTCGTGATCCCGACGCTCGTCGCTACCTGGGGGATCAGCCTTGCGGACGCGGGCTTCATCGGCACGCTGACGCTGCTTACGTCGGCCGCGGGCGGCTGGCTCGCCGGGATTCTGTCGGACCGGATCGGACGTGTGCGCACGCTGCAGATTACCGTGTTGTGGTTCGCGGCCTTTACCGGGCTTTGCGGGCTCGCGCAGAACTACCACCAGCTGCTCGCCGCGCGCGCATTGATGGGCTTCGGGTTCGGCGGCGAATGGACGGCGGGCGCCGTGTTGATCGGTGAAGTGATCCGCGCGCGCGATCGCGGCAAGGCGGTCGGCCTCGTGCAGGCCGGCTGGGCGATCGGCTGGGGTGCCGCGGCCCTGCTCTACGCGTGGATCTTCTCGGTGCTGCCGGCCGCGACGGCATGGCGTGCGCTCTTCCTCGTCGGGCTCGTGCCGGCTCTGCTCGTTCTCGTGATTCGCCGTTACGTGAAGGAGCCCGACGCTTATCGCCGCGCAAAGGCGATGCAGGAGAGCGAGGGCGACAAGCCGAGCCTCGTCGAGATCTTCTCGCCGAAGCTACTGTCGACGACGCTGCGCGCGGCACTGCTGACGACGGGCGCCCAGGGCGGCTACTACGCGATCACGACGTGGCTGCCCACCTTTCTCAAGACCGAGCGCCATCTGAGCGTAATGGGCACGGGCGGCTATCTCGCGACCATCATCGTGGGCTCGTACGTCGGCTACCTGTCGAGCGCATACCTGACCGATCGCCTTGGCCGCAAGCCCAATTTCATTTTGTTCGCGGTGGGCTCGATGGCGATCGCGTTCGCCTACACGTCCCTCGACCTGACGAACGGCTCGATGCTCTGGCTCGGCTTTCCGCTCGGCTTCTTCGCGTCGGGGATCTTCGCGGGCATGGGGGCGTTTCTGACCGAGCTGTTTCCGACGCGTGTGCGCGGCTCGGGCCAGGGCTTTTGCTACAACGTCGGCCGTGCAGTCGGCGCCCTGTTCCCGTTCCTGATCGGCGCGCTCGCGAAGCAGTACGGTCTCGGCACGAGCATCGGCCTCTTCGCGGTCGCTGCGTACGGCGTGCTGATCGTCGCCGCCCTGACGCTGCCGGAGACGCGCGGCCGCGAGCTCGAGTCTGCCTGACCACGCGGCGCGCGACTCTACCCGCTGCTATCGGCGCTTTAGTTTCCTGATTCCTGTTTTCTCGTCTCGATTTGACATCATGTCCGAACACTTTTCGCATGCCGAGCTCGCGGTGCCTCGCTGGCAATTCTGGATCGACCGCGGGGGCACCTTCACCGACATCGTCGCGCGCCGCCCGGACGGTTCGCTCACGACGCACAAGCTCCTTTCGGAGAACCCGGAGCATTATCGCGACGCGGCCGTTGCCGGCATTCGTCACCTGCTCGGCCTCGCGCCCGGCGAGTCGATTACACCGGCTCGCGTCGAGATGGTGAAGATGGGCACGACGGTCGCGACCAACGCGCTGCTGGAGCGCAAGGGCGAGCCGACCGCGCTCGTGACGACGCGCGGCTTTCGCGACGTGCTGCGCATCGCGTACCAGAACCGGCCACGTCTCTTCGATCTCGATATCGCACTGCCCGAGGCGCTCTACGAACGAGTCGTCGAAGTCGACGAGCGCGTCGGGGCGCACGGCGACGTGATCGAGGCGCTCGACCTCGAGCGCGCAAAGGCCGCGCTCGAGGCGGTCTACGAAAGCGGCATCCGGGCGCTCGCGATCGTGCTCATCCACGGCTACCGGTTCACCGATCACGAGCGTGCGCTTGCCGATCTCGGGCGCCGCATCGGCTTCACGCAAGTGTCCGCGTCGCATGAGGTGTCGCCGCTCATGAAGATGGTGCCGCGCGGCGATACCACGGTCGTCGATGCCTACCTGTCGCCGATCCTGCGCCGCTATGTCGAGCAGGTCGCGGCCGAGATGCCGGGCGTGAACCTGCAGTTCATGCAAAGCAGCGGGGGCCTGACGCGTGCCGACGCGTTCCAGGGCAAGGACGCGATCCTGTCCGGGCCTGCGGGCGGCATAGTCGGTATGGTGCGTGCCGCGCAGGCGGCGGGCTTCGATCACGTCATCGGCTTCGATATGGGCGGCACGTCGACCGACGTCTCGCACTTCAACGGCGAGTTCGAGCGCGTCTTCGAGACGCAGGTGGCCGGTGTGCGTATGCGCGCGCCGATGATGAGCATCCATACCGTCGCGGCGGGCGGCGGCTCGGTGCTGACGTTCGACGGCAGCCGGCTGCGCGTCGGCCCCGAATCGGCCGGCGCCAATCCTGGGCCCGCATCGTACCGGCGCGGCGGTCCCCTCGCGGTGACCGACTGCAACGTGATGCTCGGCAAGATTCAGCCCGACTATTTCCCGCGCGTATTCGGGCCGCATGCCGATGCGCCGCTCGATCGCGAAGTCGTCGTCGAGCGCTTTGCGGCGCTTGCCGATGAAATCTTTGCGGCGACGGGCCGCCGGCAGACGCCGGAGGAACTGGCCGAAGGCTTCCTGGAGATCGCCATCGGCAGCATGGCGAATGCGATCAAGAAGATCTCGGTGCAGCGCGGCCACGACGTGTCGCGCTACGTGCTGACGACGTTCGGCGGTGCAGGCGGCCAGCATGCGTGCGGCGTGGCCGACGCACTCGGGATGACGAAGGTGTTCGCGCATCCGCTCGCGGGCGTCCTTTCCGCGTACGGGATGGGCCTCGCCGACCAGACCGCGATGCGCGAGCGCGCGATCGAAGCGGAACTCGACGAAGCGACGTTCGGGCGCCTGAACGACACGCTCGATGCGCTTGCCGATGAGGCTGCGCGCGTGCTGCGCGAGCAAGGCGTGCCGCCTGCGCGGATCGACGCAGTGCGCCGCGTGCATCTGCGCTATCGCGGCACCGATTCGGCAATCGCGGTCCCCGCGGGCAGCGTCGAGGCGATGCGGCAGGCGTTCGAGCGGGCGTACCGGCAGCGCTACGCCTTTCTAATGGAAGGGACGCCGCTCGTCGTGGAATTGGCATCGGTCGAGGCCATCGGCCGTTCCGACGCGCCGATCGACGTGGCGCCCGTTGCGCGTCGCGTGAGCGGCGAGCCGCGCGCCGATGCGACAGTGCGCTTCTATTCGGGCGGCGCATGGCACGATGCGCCGCTTTACGTGCGCGATACGCTGCTTGCGGGCGACGTGCTGGACGGTCCCGCGATCGTAGCCGAAAAGAACGGCACGACGGTGGTCGAGCCGGGCTGGCGTGCGGAACTGACCGACTCGGGCAACCTCGTGCTCACGCGCGTGGTGCCGCTGCCGACGCGCCGTTCGCTCGGCACCGACGCCGATCCGGTGCGGCTCGAGATCTTCAACAATCTGTTTATGTCGATCGCCGAGCAGATGGGGTTCCGACTGCAGAACACCGCGTACTCCGTCAACATCAAGGAGCGCCTGGACTTCTCGTGCGCAATCTTCGATGCCGAGGGCAATCTCATCGCGAACGCGCCGCATATGCCGGTACATCTCGGGTCGATGGGCGAGAGCATCCGCACGGTGATCGAACGCAATCGCGGACGGATGCGCGATGGCGACGTCTTCATGCTCAACGATCCGTACCACGGCGGCACGCACCTGCCGGACGTGACCGTCATTACACCGGTGTTCGCCAACGGATCGGCCGAGCCACTTTTCTATGTGGGCTCGCGTGGCCATCATGCGGATATCGGGGGGATCACGCCGGGCTCGATGCCGCCTGAATCGATGCACATCGAAGAAGAGGGCGTGCTGATCGACAACTGGCAGCTCGTGTCGGGCGGCGTGCTGCGTGATCGAGAGACGCGCGCGCTGCTCGCCTCAGGCCGCTATCCGGCGCGCAATATCGAGCAGAACATGGCCGACCTCCGCGCGCAGGTCGCGGCGAACCAGAAAGGTGTCGACGAGCTGCGCCGGATGGTCGAGCAGTTCGGCGAGGACGTCGTGCGCGCGTACATGGGGCACGTGCAGGACAACGCCGAGGAGGCGGTGCGGCGCGTGATCGGCGCGCTGCGCGACGGACACTATCGCTATGTCCTCGACAACGGCGCGGCGATTGAAGTCTCGGTCCGCGTCGATACCCACGCGCGGCGAGCCGAAATCGACTTTAGCGGCACGTCGGCCCAGCTGCCGAACAATTTCAACGCGCCAAAGGCGGTATGCATGGCGGCGGTGCTGTATGTATTTCGAACGCTCGTCGGCAGTGACATTCCGCTCAACGCGGGGTGCCTGAAGCCGCTCACGGTGCTCGTGCCGGAAGGATCGATGCTCAATCCGGTGTACCCCGCCGCGGTGGTCTCGGGGAACGTCGAGACCTCGTCGGCGATCACCAACGCGCTCTACGGCGCGCTCGGCTGCGTCGCATCGAGCCAAGGCACGATGAATAATTTCACATTCGGCAACACCCGATATCAGTACTACGAGACGATCGCCGGAGGCAGCGGCGCGGGGCCAGGATTCGAGGGCGTCGACGCCGTGCAGACGCACATGACGAACTCGCGGCTCACCGATCCCGAAGTGCTCGAGTGGCGCTATCCGGTGCGGCTCGAATCGCATCGTATCCGCGGTCGGTCTGGCGGAGCAGGGCGCTGGCGCGGCGGCAACGGCGCGACCCGGCGGATTCGCTTCCTCGAGCCGATGACCGCGTCGATCTTGTCGAACAATCGTGTGCATGCGCCGTTCGGTGCGGCGGGGGGCGGCGCGGGCGAACTCGGGCGCAACTACGTTGAGCGCGCTGACGGAACAATCGTGCCGATCGCGCACGTCGGCGGAGCGCAGATGGCGCCAGGCGACATATTCGTGATCGAAACGCCCGGCGGCGGCGGCTACGGCCTACCGGCGGACTAACGGCCGGACGCGCCGATCGCAGCCGTGAAATCGTCACGGCTGACGTCCATCGAGCGAAAGGCCTCGCCGGTTGAATCGGCGAGGCCTTTTCCTGAGTGCGGCCCGGCAGGCAATGAGAAGGCGCCGCGAGAGCGCCCCCGATGCGATCAGCCGCGCTGGCGGCGAGCGTTCTCGGCGATCCGCATGCGCAGCGCGTTGAGCTTGATGAAGCCGCCGGCGTCGGCCTGGTTGTACGCGCCGCCGTCGTCATCGAACGTGGCGATCGTCTTGTCGAAGAGCGTTTCCTTCGAATCGCGCGCGACGACCGACACGGAACCCTTGTAGAGCTTCACGCGCACCCAGCCGTTGACGCTTTCCTGCGTGTGGTCGATCAGCACCTGCAGTGCGCGGCGCTCGGGCGCCCACCAGTAGCCGTTATAGATCAACGACGCGTAGCGTGCGAGCAGATCGTCCTTGAGGTGGGCGACTTCACGATCGAGCGTGATCGATTCGATGCCACGGTGCGCCTTGAGCATGATGGTGCCCCCCGGCGTCTCATAGCAGCCGCGCGACTTCATGCCGACGTAGCGGTTCTCGACGAGGTCGAGCCGGCCGATGCCGTGCTTGCCGCCGAGGCGATTGAGTTCGGTCAGGATTTCAGCGGGCGAAAGACGCTTGCCGTTGATCGCGACCGGATCGCCGCGCTCGTATTCGATGTCGATGTACTCGGCTGAATCGGGCGCCTCTTCGGGCGACACCGTCCAACGCCACATCTCGGGCTCGGCCTCTGCGCGCGGATCCTCGAGGTGGCGGCCTTCGTAGGAAATGTGCAGCAGGTTCGCATCCATCGAGTAGGGCGCGCCGCCTTGGCGATGCTTCATCTCGATCGGAATGCCGGCCTTCTCCGCGTACGCGAGCAGCTTCTCGCGCGAAAGCAGATCCCATTCGCGCCACGGCGCGATGACCTTGATCCCGGGCTCGAGCGCGTAGTAGCCGAGCTCGAAGCGGACCTGATCGTTGCCCTTGCCCGTCGCGCCATGCGACACGGCTTGTGCGCCCACGTTGCGGGCGATTTCGATCTGGCGCTTCGCGATGAGCGGCCGTGCGATCGAGGTGCCGAGCAGGTACTCACCCTCGTAGATCGCGTTCGCCCGGAACATCGGGAACACGAAGTCGCGCACGAACTCCTCGCGCAGATCGTCGATAAAGATGTTCTCAGGCTTGATGCCGAGTTGCAGCGCCTTGTTGCGCGCCGGCTCGAGTTCTTCGCCCTGGCCGATGTCGGCCGTGAACGTGACGACTTCGGCCGAGTAGTTGTCCTGCAACCATTTCAGGATGACGGAGGTGTCGAGGCCGCCCGAATAGGCGAGCACGACCTTTTTGATATCGCTCATGGTGAACTCGTGGCTGATGCGTGACTGTAGTGACTAGGGTGACTGGAGACGTTCGAGACGAAAAAACAGCGTTGCGCCGCCAGCGGGCCGGCGCCGAAAATTCGCCGCACGGCGGCCCCGTAGGCCCGGCGTGGCCGCCGCCGCGGATCAGTGATTCAACTTGCCGAGCAGCAGAAACTCCATCAGCGCCTTTTGGACATGCAGGCGGTTTTCGGCTTCGTCCCAAACGACGCTTTGCGGGCCGTCGATGACGTCGGCAGTCACTTCCTCGCCGCGATGCGCGGGCAGGCAGTGCATGAAAAGGGCGTCGGCATTCGCGCGGTCCATCATCTCCGCATCGATGCACCAGTCCGCGAACGCGGCCTTGCGGACCTCGTTCTCGGCCTCGAAGCCCATGCTCGTCCAGACGTCGGTCGTCACGAGATCGGCGCCGCGGCATGCTTCCTGCGGATCGTCGAAGACTTCGAAGGAGGCCGTACTTCCGGGCGCGACGAGGGCTTGATCGAGCTGGTAGCCGGGCGGCGTGGAGATCCGCAGCTTGAAGCCGAGGATCTGCGCCGCCTCGATCCATGTATAGAGCATGTTGTTCGCATCGCCGACCCACGCCACCGTCTTGTCGGCAATCGGGCCACGGTGCTCGTAGAACGTGAAGATGTCGGCCAATACCTGGCACGGGTGATACTCGTTCGTGAGTCCGTTGATGACCGGCACGCGCGAGTTTTCGGCGAAGCGACGCAGGATGTCCTGCCCGAACGTGCGGATCATGATGATGTCGACCATCCGCGAAATGACCTGCGCCGCATCTTCGATGGGTTCGCCGCGACCGAGCTGGGTATCACGCGTGCTCAGATAGACCGCGTGACCGCCGAGCTGGAACATCCCCGCTTCGAACGACAGCCGCGTGCGCGTCGAGTGCTTCTCGAAGATCATCGCAAGCGTGCGGTCGTGCAGCGGATGATAAGTCTCGTAGTTCTTGAATTTGCGCTTCAGGATGCGGGCGCGCTCAAGCACGTACTCGTAGTCTTGCAGCGAGAAGTCGTTGAATTGCAGATAGTGGCGGATTTTTTTGTCGGACATGAAACAAATACGGCGGACTGACCCGGCCGCAAGACCGGACGGCGCCGCCGTCGAATGTGATAACTGCCTGCAGCATAAAGGATTTTTGCCCGTTTGACGAGCCGGGGCGAGCGTCGGCCACCCCTCGGCACCGGTTGTGTGCAGTGCGGAATTGGCTGCCGAGGGTGGTATAATCCCTAAGTTTTCTCCAGCCCGGCGGGTAAAGCTTCGGGCGCACCATATGGGTTTCTTACATGGCCGAAGCACCGTTCACCGAATACTTCATTCAAGGCGTGACCAAGAACGGAAGGAAGTTTCGGCCGAGCGATTGGGCAGAGCGCCTGGCGGGAGTGATGTCCGCCTACGGTCCCGGCGCGAAGGGTCCCAACGCGTACCTTCAATACTCGCGATACGTGCGTCCCGTGCTGATCGGCGATCTCAAGGTCGTGATCGTCGACTCGCGCCTGCGCGACATCGAACCGATGGCGTTCGACTTCTGCATGAACTTCGCGAAAGACAACGATCTCGTCGTGACCGAGGCTTGCGAGTTGCCTGCACATCACGGCGCCGTTAAAAAGGGCAAGGAGTGAAGCGGCGGCCGGCGCAACGTGCGCCGCACGGCCCCCGCGCCGACTAATGCGCCGACTAATGCGCCGACTAATGCGCCGACTAATGCGCCGCGACGCGGCCCGCCAACTTCGCGGCTAGCCGCATTCCACTGTTCCGACGCTCTCGTCTTTTCGGGCACACCGTCTTTCAGGCACACCCGTCAGACCGCTTTTTTCAGGTGCACCGTTTTTCGGGCACACCGTTACACCGTTATCTACACCGATGTCACGCACAGCAAAGCAAAATGCCGCTCAGCGCCAGGCTGAACGGCATTGCGGCAATGCTTGGCGTAGGAGCTTACTGCGCGGCGGCAGGTTGCTGCATGCTCTTGATCGCGGCGACGAGGCGGCTCTTGTGGCGAGCGGCCTTGTTCTTATGGACGATCTTCTTGTCGGCGATGATGTCGAGCGTCTTGGCCGAGAGGCGCAAGACTTCAGCGGCCTTCGCCTGATCGCCGGCGTCGATTGCCTTGCGGACAGCCTTGATCGCCGTACGGTACTTCGAGCGCAGCGCCGAGTTGTGCGAGTTCGCCTTCGCGGCTTGGCGGGCGCGCTTGCGCGCTTGCTTGGAGTTAGCCATGAGAGTTCCTAGTCCTGTATTGTTCGCGGTGCCCGAAGTCGCGCAATGGACGACAGTTCGAGCGCCTTTTCGATCGAAACCTCCGGGAACGATTGCCCGGGGGCGCAAAACGTCAAAAACGTAGGCGTTGCGCGTCGCTGCATCTGATTGCGTCTTCGCGACACAACGCCGAGGGCGAGCTTCGAAACGCGCGAGTATATCAGCAAAATCAGAGAGATGGCAAATATCGCGACGGACGGCCGGAAGCCGCGATGGCTGCCCTTATAATAGCGGCCCCATGAATCTATTTCGAGCTCTGCTGACGGTCAGCGGCTTTACGCTGCTCTCGCGCGTAACCGGCCTCGTCCGCGAAACGCTGATCGCCCGCGCCTTTGGCGCGAGTCAGTTCACCGACGCGTTCTACGTCGCCTTTCGCATCCCGAACCTCCTGCGGCGGCTTTCGGCCGAGGGGGCGTTTTCGCAGGCGTTCGTGCCGATCCTCGCCGAGTTCAAGAACAGCCAGGGGCACGGTGCGACGAAAGCGCTCGTCGACGCGATGTCGACGGTGCTTGCGTGGGCGCTCGCCCTGCTCTCGCTCGTCGGCATTGCCGCGGCTTCCGCGGTCGTCTTCGCCGTGGCCTCTGGCTTGAAGGGCGACGGGCAGGCGTTCGGCCTCGCTGTGACGATGACGCGGATCATGTTTCCGTACATCGTCTTCGTCTCGCTCACCACGCTTGCCGCCGGCGTGGCGAATACCTACGGCAGCTTTTCGCTGCCCGCGTTCGCGCCGGTGCTGCTCAACCTCTCGTTCATCGCGGCGGCCGTCTTTGTCGCCCCGCATCTGAAGGTGCCGGTCTTCGCGCTCGCTTGGGCCGTCATCGTTGGCGGCGTGCTGCAGTTCGCCGTCCAATGGCCCGGGCTCGCGAAGATCGACATGACGCCGCGCATCGGCATGAATCCGGTGGCCGCGCTCGCGCACCGCGGCGTGAAGCGTGTGCTCGTGAAGATGGTGCCGGCCACGTTCGCCGTCTCGGTCGCGCAGCTTTCCCTCATCATCAATACCAATATCGCCTCGCGCCTCGGGCCGGGCGCGGTATCGTGGATCAATTACGCCGACCGCCTCATGGAGTTTCCGACGGCGCTGCTCGGCGTCGCGCTCGGCACGATCTTGCTGCCGAGCCT
>CAYPWK010000009.1:0-240 GCA_964414365.1 uncultured Burkholderia sp. | reverse complement strand
GAAAGCGCATGTCGACGAGGATCCGCACGAGTACTCGGCGCTCCTGGACTGGGGGTTGCGCGTCACTTTCCTGCTTGCGGCGCCGAGCGCGCTCGCGCTGTTTTTCTTCGCCGAGCCGCTCACGGCGACACTTTTCAACTACGGGCGCTTCGACGGCCACTCGGTCGTCATGACGGGGCGCGCGCTGACGGCGTACGGCGTCGGCCTCATCGGTCTCATCCTGATCAAGATTCTCGCGCC
>CAYPWK010000008.1:24356-34859 GCA_964414365.1 uncultured Burkholderia sp. | reverse complement strand
GCAAAGCCCACTCCGGTCTGCTGGATGCGGTGTCAAAGGGTGCGCGCCATGCCTCAAACCGGGCTGGCGAACACGGAGTGGGCGGGTTACCGCCGCAAATCTCGCGAACCAGTCGCCAATCATCACCCGTCAGCGGTTCGATGCGCCATTTGTCCGGACCATCGGGCGTTTCTTTCTTCAAGGTTGCCAGCCTTTCATCGTCCGGTATTTCCACCATGGCAATCGCGATTTCCTGCGCCAGCCGGTCGGGTGTCACAAGCGGCAAATTGGGGAGTTTGACCGGGCGGGACACAAGGTAGGCGAGGGGTAACATACGCGGCGTTTCCTGTTCCTCGATAGGCCAGCAGCGGGCCTCAATCGCAGCCGCTCGCACGTCGGCGACCGCAAGATATTGGTATTCGCGCACGTCAGTCCCAGTTACGGGAACGCCTCTTGGCTGGCTGGCGGGAAGCCCATTGCCATGCCGGAACGGCAGTCCCAGCGCCTGAAGCCACCGCGTCATGCTCAGGATTTGCCGGTAACGGTCCTCACCAGGCGCCGGCGCGTCTGCAGTCAGGATGACCATTGCCCAAGCCAGATGGTCGAGCCGGGCGAACCTCTGCTCGAGGGTATTCCTGGCCTGCTCGATGTCGGCGGGCGTGACTGACCCTCGCACGGTATCGATGAGTCGCGCTTGCGCAGCCTGCATGAAGGCTTCAGGGTCTGCGTCGTAGCGCAGTCGGCCCGCGGTCACGTCGACCTGTGCGTACGCTAGTGTGTCGTATAGGTTGAGCTCGCCGTCATAGACCGCGCTCAATAGCAGTCGGTCATATCGGACCATCACAAGGTCGCGCAGCCTAGACACTGGGTTTTCGGGCTCGGCGTTGTCGTGAGCGGCCATGAGCTGAACCCGTGCATCATCCGGGTCCGCGTCTTCTGGCACGATGGCCCATGCAATGTTGATAGAAAGGATTTCGAACGAAACATAGTGACGAGTGGCGTCGTAACCTTCCTTTACGCCATCGTCTACAAGCAACTTCTGAAAGGAAATCGGCACCTTGTTCGATACGGCCCATGCATCCAGCTCGGCCACATTGAACATCGCACCGTTAGCGTATTCGATGACCGCTCGATAGCGGTTCTCATGCTTTGCAGCAGCGTCCATTCGCGCCCTTCATGCGCAAACCTTCAGTCGGGTGCCCTGCCAGGCCGGTGAAGGTGTCCCGGCTTTTCGCTCCGTCGAGCTAGGCAGGGGCAAAACGATTATGCGGGCTCTTTCATCCAATCAGGAAAATGCTCGTGGTTACATCCCGCCACCATGATGCGCGCCGACGCGGAATCGGCTAACTCGGAAATTTGGCGCAGCAGCTTCGCAAAGTCGCGCAGAGACTCGATGACTGGTGCCAGTGTTCGGGCTTTTTCCGCGTCGTCGGCGAGTTCCCGGTAAAATTCGCCCCCCTTGCCTGCAATAACGGCGGTCAACCGCCAATTGCGCCCCACGCGCTCATTACTCAGCACGAGGTCAGCCAAGCGCTCAACGTCTTGTGGCGCAATGGCAGGTTCACAGTGCAAGACCTGCTCATAGAGCGCGTCGAGTTCCTTGTCGGAAGCACGCTTGCATTTTGCGTTAGCCATGACGCACCTCCGCACGGGCAAGCTCGGCCAGTCGGCGCAGGGCGTCGCCGGTCACGTCGAGCGCGTCATAGACGGTCGGCGCGGTCGCGGCTTCGCGCAGGGCGTGATTGATGATATCGAGGGGCGACAGGGCACCTCGGTTAAAATTGGCATCAGCCATGATACGGACCTCCACTAAAGGCCGTGTTGTGGTCAGGCGGCCTCGGTGTTGGTAGCACCTTGGTCGCCGCTTGTGCCTGATACCGTCAGGCGGCGGTGATAACCTTCAATCCCGGTTTGGCCTGCTCGGCGTCAAACTGAATCCCCGCCTGTTCGAGCATCCAAGCTTCTATCTTGTCGTGCCACATGCGCAGCAGGTCGGTCGAGCGCCGCTTGTAATGTCGCTCGGCAATCGCTCCTCTCGTATGGCCTTGGATTTGCGCGATAACGCCAGCAGGCGCTTCAACCCATTCAGCCAGCGTCGAGAAGCTACGGCGCAGGCCGTGCAATGTCACATGTGGCAACCCGGCGACCGCGAGCGCTTGATTGTGGGCGTATCGCGGCTCGGCAATCTTGCCATCTCCAGCGGCGGGGCTGGAAAAAACCCATTCGTTACGGCGTGGCAGCGCGGCCAGCAGGGAGGAAACGTAGGGCGTGAGCGGGATAACCCGGCCTGTTTCCGTTTCCACCTTGTCCGCAATGTGAAGGCTTCGCCACTGAAAATCCACGTCATCCCATTTGAGCGCGGCCAGCTCCTCGCGGCGTGCGCCGGTCAGCAGCAGGGCCTGCAGGTACGCAGAGATAACCGGGTTGCCTAGCTGGCGGACTGCAGCAAACCACGCCGGTAGCTGCTCGCGCTGCAGGCAGTCGCCCTCCTTGGCCTTGCTGCTCGGCACTGCGCCTTTCACCTTGGATGACGTTACGCAATCAGCGGGAATAAGGCCACGGTACTCGTCCTCGCCGTCGCACCAGCGTACAAACGCCTTGAGAATCCGGAAAGCGTATGCCGCGCTCGTGGGGCGTGATGCTGCCTCGATTTCCAGCCAAGCAGTAACACGCCGTGCAGTCAGGTCGCGCAGGCCAAGGCCCATGAGAGCCGATAGCGGCCCGCGCTCCGTTTTCCTGTCGCCACGCTTTGCCGGTTCTCCACCGGGCGCAGCCAGTTTTCGATGGTCGTTGATGTAGCTGGCGGACCGCAGGTTGCCGGTTTTCGCAGAGCGTGCCGTCTGCAGAAGTTCAAGGTACTTTTCCCATGCCTCGCTAACGGTCGCAGCTTGTCGCCGTGCATCGGCCTTGCGGGCCTCGTGGGCGGCGCGCTGTTGGGCGGCGTGTTCGCGCGGGTCGATACCGCTGTCTATAAGCGTTTGAAGGCGGCGGGCCTCTTGTCGAGCGCCGCGCACAACTTCCCGCCGCTCGCCGTCAACCTTCTTAAACTGGGACTCTATGGGCCACGAATCGGCGCTACCGATGGTCACGCGTACCGTCGCGCCGTGCAACTTGCCCTGAAAGATGAAAGCCTTAGAACCGGCTGCAGTGGCACGCAATCCTAGGCCCGGAGTGTCGCTGTCCCACAGGAAAGATTGCGACTTGCCAGCGGGGCACGTATGCCCGTCCACCCGCGCCGCCGTGAAGTTGACTTTTGCCACCATTCGCCCCTGATAGCCGGGTTACATGTACCCCATGTAACCACCGTGTAACCCGATTCTAGTCATATGAATCAACTTTGGTCAACGTTTTAATCATCGGGTGATGTACTGAAGCCCCTTTGTGTATGAGATTTCACTGGTTACATGAACTTAAGTCAACGCTGATAAATACTGTCTTTCGGTGATTTGTAATCATCAGGTGGCGGGTTCGAGTCCTGCAGCCGGCACCAAATAAGACAAGGGCTTAAAGACAAGGGCTTAGCTTCGGCTAGACCCTTGTTGCATCTGCGCACTTCAACGGCGTCTTGGCGTCCAGCGCAACTTGGCCCTGTTGGCGATCGGTTTTTGACACGATCCGTAAGCCGCCCCCAGCGGCACGATGCTCAGGGTTATGCGTGCGCTCGGCTTGCGTCTGCACCCCGAGCGAAACGGGCGGCCCAATATCTCCGGAATCAAAACTACGTATTCCTACGTAAATCGCTTCCGTAGTGCTGCGGTTGTGAGCAAACCGGCGATCGGGAATACTTGGCGCCGGTCGGACACTCTTCAGCCAACAGAAATTGAGCAGCTCCGGCAGGCGCACCTTCGCCCTCGCCGACAAGAACGATAACGACAGGAGACCTGTTCGAATCCCAGCGCAACATCGGGCTTCGAATACTCACCCGCGCTTGTGGCCGTGCGCGATCTCCCTCGTTAATCGATGCCGCCCTGGCTGTCCGTGTGCCGCAATCCCTGATTCCACAAGAGATTTGGAGGAGAAACACGTGGCAACGCAAGCGCGTTCAGCCGGCCGTACCTGGCTTTGGCTCATTTTGCTCATTCCCTACATGGCGCTGCTCTGGCTGCCTTTCTATAACGAGCGCATGCCCGCAATCGCCGGATTCCCGTTCTTCTACTGGTATCAATTCCTCTGGGTCCCGCTCACCTCGCTGCTGATCTATATCGTCTACCGGGGGCTCAAATGAACGCGCTAAATCCGATCAACCCCGTCGCGATGGGGGTATTCATCGCGTTCTTCGCGCTCGTCACGGTGCTTGGCTTCTTCGCTGCGCGCTGGAAGCGCGGCGACCTGACCCAATTGCACGAATGGGGGCTCGGCGGCCGACAGTTCGGGACGATCATCTCCTGGTTTCTCGTCGGCGGTGATTTCTATACGGCGTACACCGTCATTGCCGTTCCCGCGCTCGTCTACGCCGTCGGCGCATACGGCTTCTTCGCGCTGCCCTACACGATCATTGTCTATCCGTTCGTCTTCGCGGTGATGCCGAAGCTCTGGCAGATCGCGCATTCGAAAGGGCACATCACGGCGGCCGATTTCGTCCAGGGCGAGTACGGCGGTAAGTGGCTGCCGGCCGCCGTCGCGCTGACGGGCATTGTCGCGACGATGCCTTACATTGCGCTGCAACTGGTCGGCATGGAAGTGGTCATCAAGGGGCTCGGCGTGACGGGCGAGTTGCCGCTCGTCATCGCCTTCGTGATCCTCGCGCTCTACACCTACACGAGCGGGCTGCGCGCGCCGGCGATGATCGCCTTCGTGAAGGACATCATGATCTATATCGTCGTGATCGCGGCGGTTTGCCTGATTCCGGCGAAGCTCGGCGGCTACGGTCACGTGTTCGAATTGGCCGACGCGCATTTCAAGGCCAAGGGCGGCGCCACGGGGATCGTGCTCGCGCCGTCGCAATTCACCGCCTTCGCTTCGCTGGCACTTGGCTCGGCGCTCGCCGCGTTCATGTACCCGCATACGATGACGGGCGTGCTTTCCTCGGCGTCGGCCCAGACCGTTCGCAAGAACGCGATCTTCCTGCCCGCGTACACGCTGTTGCTCGGCCTCATCGCATTGCTCGGCTATATGGCCATCGCGGCAGGCGTGCAGGTCAAGTCGCCAAGCGATGTCGTGCCCACGCTTTTCAATTCGCTTTTCCCGTCGTGGTTCATCGGTTTCGCCGCCGCCGCGATCGCGATCAGCGCACTCGTGCCTGCCGCGATTATGTCGATCGGCGCGTCGAATCTCTTCACGCGCAATCTGTGGCGTCCGCTCGTTTCTCCGGCGATGTCGCCCGCAAGTGAAGCATCGACGGCTAAAATCGTCTCGCTAGTCGTCAAGTTCGGCGCACTGATTTTTATCGTCGCTTTGCCGACGCAGTTCGCGATCGACTTGCAATTGCTCGGCGGCGTCTGGATTTTGCAGATCTTCCCGGCGATCGTCTTCACGCTCTATTGCCGCCGCCTGAACTCGACCGGCCTTTTCCTCGGATGGCTCATCGGCATCGTGCTGGGCACGGGGCTCGCCGCGGCGCAAGGGCTCAAGCCCGTCTTCCCGCTGCACTTTGGCGTTCACGTGTATCCGTTATACATCGGTCTGATTGCGCTCGTCGCGAATGCGGCCGTCGCAATCGTCATCTCGATCGTGTTGCCGGCGCGCAAGCCTGTAGAAGGGGCGAATCTGCCAGCGTAATAACTACACGGCAAGCAGTACGAATCCGAGTCCGTTCCGTCGCGGGGGCCGCCTCTAGCGTCACGTCGCCAAAGCTCGCAGTAGTATGGCGATGAAGGCAGTCCCGGCTCGCGCGAGCGTTGTTCGAGCGAGCGGTTCCAGCGGCCCGTCAATTGCTTCTTGGTGGCGAGTTGTCATCGACTAGCAACGGGATTACATTTTTTCGGCAGACTTCCGGTGCGGTTGCCCCAATATGGGGCGAAGCCGTGGAAGCGGCAAGTTGGCCGAATGGATTCGGAGAAGTTGCAATGAGCTGGTCTACCGAGTTGGCGGAGCCGGATCCGGACTTCGCTACTGAAGCTGAAGGCGATCTCGTTTCATGCGAACCGCGTCCGCGGTATGGACGATTCGCGCTGTGGATTGCCTCGGCGAGCTCCCTTGCTGTCGGAGTGGTCGGCACAGTGGGTTACGGCGTCTGGTTTCATCACGATCAGGGCGTCTATGTCGATGCGTTGGCAAGTGCACGGCAGGCGCTCGGACCGAGTGACCCCGCGTCGGCGGCGCCGACGGCGGTCCGCGCTGGCACCGTCACACAGGCGCCCGCCCTGGACACAGCAGCGGAAGCCGGGGATTTGACGTCGGCTCAGCCGGCCTCTGCCGCTCAGCCGTCCGCCGCGGTTTCGAGAGATTCGGCGCAATCGCCCGTGGTGTCGCCAAGTCCGCCTCAGACGAGCCGCGCCTCGGCGCAGGCACGCACCGGCAGTGCGAATCCGCACAGCAAGGCAAGCCGCAGCCCGTTTATGCGGATTGCCTGGTTCTTCCACCATGCGGGCTCTCGCCGTCATGGCTCCAGAACTCGGTCAGAAATCTACACCCGCCCCTGACCAGCCGCGCCCGTTGCCGGAGCGAATCCCGCGCACTTTCTCGCCTGAAATGAAGGCGGGCCCACGGGCGCTGGCCATCGCATCGTTGCTCGTCTTGCTGATGGGCCTGCTCTTTCTCGCCGTGCAGGCCAGAGCCATATTCTCCGACGAGCTGAAGCAGGAATACGTCGCACTCGTCATCGAAGCGGCGGAGCGCGCCAAAGCTGCTGCGACAACCGCGACAGAGGCTAAACGAACGTTCGATCGTGGCCAGATCGCCCCCGACGCCTATCGGCGTGCGCAAGCGGAACTCGCCGTGCGAATGAAAACGCTCGCGGCGCTCGAGGACGCGAGTCCGTTCGCGGGTCCGCACGTAACCGGAGCCGCCCGTTCGCCGGATGCCCGGCCGAGCGATACGGACGCGTCGATCGACGCCGCGTGGACCTATTGGCACGAGTTGCGCGATAGAACGGCTGCCGACATGAGGATGCGCATCTCCGGCCTCGCCAACGCACTCATCGTCTTGTCGGCATTTGTCTTCGGCGTGCTGATAACCGCACTGGTGATGTATGCGAAGAGAACGCGGCAGTTGGCGCAGGAATCGTATTTGTTCCAGCACGCTGCAATGCACGATGCGCTGACTGGCCTGCCGAACCGTCGCAAGCTGTTCGATGTAATCGAGGAAACGGCGGCGGCGCCCATGGAGAACCCGCCGTTGACGGGCAGGGTGGCCCTTCTCTACATCGATCTCGACGGCTTCAAAGCCATCAACGACTCGCGCGGGCATCGGGCCGGCGACGAGTTCCTGGTCGGCGTTTCGAAGCGCTTTCGCCGCGTCGTCCGCGCGGGCGACGTCGTCGCACGCATAGGCGGTGACGAATTTGCCGTGCTGATCCGTGAAGCTGCGAGCGATGCCCAGCTCGCTTCTATCGCGCGGCGCTTGACCCTTTGCGTGGCACAGACGGCCGAGGAAATGGGCCTCCAAGGGGTGGGCGCGAGTATTGGCATCGCCTGTTGGCCCGATTCGGTCAAAGATCTTTATCGCCTCATCGCCACCGCAGATGAAACGATGTACCAAGTAAAGCGCACGGGAAAGAGCGGCTACGCGTTCGCGGCTCCGGCGAATCGATGAGCGCAGGCAGGCGCTCACAGTGATTCAAAATAGCGGTCACTATGGCGCGCGCATGCCTGCACGAGGGGGAAGCGGCGTGTATGCTGATTCGCCTGTTTCACGACGGAGGCGAAGATGGAAAAGCGGAAACTGGGCCAATCAGCGCTCGATGTGTCGCCGATCTGCTTCGGCGGCAATGTGTTCGGATGGACGGCTGATGAGGCGACGTCGTTTTCGTTGCTCGACGAACTCGCCGATGCCGGGATCGACTTCATCGACACGGCAGACGTCTACTCGCGGTGGGTGCCGGGCAACCGGGGCGGCGAGTCCGAGACGATCATCGGCAAGTGGTTCAAGCGCAGCGGCAAGCGGCATCAGATCGTATTGGCGACCAAGGTCGGCATGCTCGACGCGCGCCCGGGTTTGTCGCAGGCGAACATCCTGCAGGCGGCGGAGGAGTCGTTGCGCCGTTTGCAGACCGATTACATAGACGTCTACTTTTCACACCGCGATTTTGCGGACACGCCGCTTGAGGAAACGCTAGGCGCCTATCAGAAGCTGATCGAAGCGGGGAAGGTTCGTGTGATCGGCGCGTCGAATTACACCGGGGCACGGCTCGACGAGGCCGCGGCGGTCAGCGCGCGCGAGGGGTTGCCTGCTTATCAAGTCGTGCAGCCCGAGTACAACCTTTACAACCGCAAGGAATACGAACATGACATCGAGCCTGCCGCCACGCGGCATAAGCTCGCTGTCGTGACTTACTACTCGCTCGCGAGCGGCTTTTTGAGCGGCAAATATCGGAGCCGCGACGATCTGAAGAAGAGTGCACGCGGCGGGAGCATCGAGAAGTACTTCACTGCGCGCGGGAAGAGGATTCTTGGTGCACTCGATGAAGTAAGCAAGCGTCACGACGCGACACAGGCGAGCATTGCGCTCGCCTGGCTGATAGCACGGCCGAGCGTGACGGCGCCGATCGCGAGCGCGACGTCGCGCGAGCAGGTGCGTGCGCTGGTGGCCGCGGCGGACTTGAAGCTCGAGAAAGAGGACATCGAACTCCTCGACCAGGCCAGCGAATACGAAGAATAAGACGGACAAGAAGTCCGGCGGCGGCCGCCCCCGCGGCCGCCAAACTTCCGTTCGTCCGAAAAATTCTCACACCTGAGACCTTTCTTGTGGCGGCCTCTTACATTGCGGCCTGATCCAATCTAACGCCGCAAGAGAATGAAGCCTGGAATCTCGGCAGCGTTGATTTTGGCGCTGACGGGAGTTTCCGCACTGGCTCGAGCTGCACTGCCAGAGGGCCCACCCGGCCCGCAAATTCAACGACTGCAGCAACAGCAACTGGAAGCCGCGAAGGCGGTGCTCGACGCCCCCGATTTCGAAGGCAACGCACAGATCGAGCTTGCCAGCTTCAGCGCACAAGTCTCCTTCAGAATCGGCGGGCAGCCGTTCTCTTATCCGTTCGGCTGGAACATGCACAACGCCCGTAGGCGCGTGACGCCCGCCGATTTCTTCTTGATTGGGACGCGCTATTCCGTACGCGGCTTCGATCAGCCATTGACGCTCGCCGCGGAAAGCGGCTGGGCCATCTCGAACGAGCTCGATTGGTATCTCCCTACATGTCTCGGCAACCGGGCGATTTATGCCGGCGTCGATGCGGGGCGTGTGCGCGGGCCGGCCGAGCACGATTTCGTCGGTCAGACGCTCGTCGGCGCTGTTCTCAGCGTGCGCGGCAACCTCGCGTCGAAAAGGCCGATCAATGCGACTGGGATCTATGACTTCTCGGTCGGCTGGCCGTTGTCGAAGCCCGATGGCTTTCGCACTGGCCCGCCGACCTTGTTGTTTCAAGTCAGTGCGTTGTTCTGACTTGTTGTTTGGATGGGATACGAGAGATCCCAAGTAAAAGCAAGGAGAATCGATGAAACATGCATCCGTAGGTTTTTCGCGCAAACGGACGACGCTGGTGGGCCCAACCGTTGCCATCTTCGCAACGATGGCGCTAGGCGCTTGTGGCGGTGGTGGGAGCGGGGGTGGTCCCGGTGCGGCGGCCAGCGACCGCAGCGCAGCCCCTCAGGGCATCAAGGTCGAGGGCCACTCGCAGTCGGTCGAAGCAGTTGACGGCCAAGTGCAGGTAGTTTTACCGCCTGTGCCTTCGTCCAATTATGGGGTGGTGAATGGCGGCTCCGGCATTCTGCGACTCGACGCCGCAAGGCTCGAGGAGGCTGCGCCCGGCGCTTATAAGACCTTCGGCGATCACGCCTCCTTGTCTATCGGAACGATCGCCGACCTGTCCGGCAACGGTCAGTATGCGATCGGTCGATGGACGGTCGGCACCGATTCGCAAGGCGGTACATATAACGCGAATCAGGGGCGCGCATGGGCGGTTGGGAAGCCCCTTGAGCTCGCTATCGATGACGGCTCCGCGTATTCCTGCAAGTTGGAAGCCGCCACGCGTCCGGTCGCGATCGATGGCAATACAGCACCTGGCGAACTCAAGGCGGGTGCGGCGCGAGTGTATGTGGCGCGCAGAGCATTGGATACGGGGCATGAATGGCTTCGCCATGTCTACGACCTCTCGCTCGATTACTCGATCGGGAGCGACGTCGTACAAGGCCATTCCGCGACTGCAATCAGCATTGGCCTGGTCACGAGCGGGGCGAAACAGCATGCGTTCATGTCTCGACTCGTGGGCAGCGACGCGTCGAAGCCCTATCTGGCGGTCGCCTACACGATGCAAGCGCCGACTGCGGGGACAATCCACGGCGTTGCAGTAATGGCGTGCGATCGACTACCGCAAGTGGCGGACGCTCAGCCCGGAGCGGCGGACGGCGTGCCGGCGGCCACCGAAAGCGC
>CAYPWK010000008.1:22467-24256 GCA_964414365.1 uncultured Burkholderia sp. | reverse complement strand
TCCCGAGCCCACGCCGCGGCCGCTTCGACCGGGAGCGACGCTTACGAACGGGAGGAGCGCCGACTCCCAGTGTTCGCGCGCAATGCCGGAGCCGTTGTCGCGCAAAGTCAGTTCTACTGAACCTGGCGACGACGACACAGAAGCGACGATTTCGTCGGCATGGCCATGCATCAGCGCGTTATGGAGCACGTTCGACAACGCCTCCTGCAGACTGACCGCATCGCCGAGGATGTAAGTCTGCGCGGCGTCGCTTTCGAAGGCGACAGTCACATCGCGCTCGTCCGCGAGCGGAATCGTCCGCCCCAGCACTTCCTTCGTGAGTGCATTCAGTTCAACGAGTTGCAACGTGACTGCTTCCGAGCGGTGAATCACCATCGCGTGATTAAGGAGTTGTCCGGTCAGGCGCCCGATGTCGGCACACGTGTCGCGTAGCGAAGACAATTTTGTGCGAGAGCAGTCCGCGTCGGTTTCGCCGCTGAGCAGCTCGATTTGCGCATCGAGCCGTGCAATCGGCGTGCGCATCTGATGCGCGGCGTCGGCGATAAATCGCTGCATCGAGGCAATGCGGTTGGCGAGTCGCCGCATCAGCACGTTGATCGCGCCAATGATCGCGCTAATCTCACTTGGCGTATCCACGGCGACGGGCCTCAAATCGGCTGGATCGCGCGCCGCGATGATCGTCTCGATCTGCGCCAACGGACGCAACCCGCGTTTAATGGCGAGGCCGCTTGCCCCGATCGCGAGGATGCTCATCAGCACGATCAGCGTCCAGACCTTGAAGCTCATGTCGTTCGCGAGCTGCTGACGCGCATGCATCGTCTGCGCGAGCGTGATGACAGCCCAGCCCGGAACATTTTCTTCGGGCATGTAGCGCGCGACGGTCGCAATTCGGACCGGCTGGCCCTGGTAAATGCCATTCGCGAACACGGGTCCTTGGCGAGCCGAAGCGAGCGTCGTACCGCTGTCGAGCTTAGGGTCGCCCGCCACCACGATGCCGCGGGAATCGACGACCTTGTAGTAGACGACGTCGTAGCGCGATAGCGTGGAGAACGCCGCCACGGGCGGATTGAGCGCCAGCACGCCGCCTTGCACGTACAGGTTCTCCGCCACCTGGATGACGGCGCCCGAAAGCAGCTGATCATAGGCTCGCTCGGCGGCCACGCCGGCGTAGTAGCGCGCCACTGCCGCGAGCGTCACGGCCCCTGCGGCAACGACGAGCGCGATGAAGAGCAACGTCCGCCCGAAGAGCGTCCTCGGGAACCATCTAAGCCGATGCAATTTGATATCCCATGCCTCGCACAGTGCGAATCTCGACTGCGCTGCCCAGTAGTTTCTTGCGCAAACGCGTCACGTATTGTTCGACAGCGTTGGGGCTCGGCTCCTTGCCGTAGCTGAAAAGCTGATTGAGCAGTTCTTCTTTGGGGAAGATGCGCTGTGGCCGGCTTGCGAGGATCTCGAGCAACGCAAACTCCTGGCGAGACAGCGAAAGCGGCTTGCCTTCGAGTTCGGCGAGGCGGCTGCTGCGATCGACGACGAGCGGGCCCACGATCAGCACGTCGTTGGCATGCCCGCTTTGACGACGTAGCAGCGCCTGCACGCGCGCTTCGAGCTCGCGATAGTCGAACGGCTTCACGAGATAGTCGTCGGCGCCGAAGCCGAGGCCGCTCACCCTGTCGTCGATCGTCGAGCGCGCCGTTAGCAGCAGCACCGGCGTTGTGCGGCCGGCGGCACGCATCCGGCGCAGGATCTCGAAACCATCCATCGACGGCAACATGACGTCGAGCACGAC
>CAYPWK010000008.1:5535-22367 GCA_964414365.1 uncultured Burkholderia sp. | reverse complement strand
TGGCCGCGCTTGGCGCGGCGATGGCGCCTTCCGTCGTATTGCCGCGCACGCGCGAAATTCGAATCTCCAAAGGTTACGGAATTCTTTATCTGCCGCTGCTTGTAATGGAAAAGCAGCGCCTCTTCGAAAAGCACGCGGCGCGCAGGGGGCTCGGATCGATCGCCGTCAACTGGATACTGCTCGACGGCGGCAATTCGATCAACGATGCAATGATGGCCGGCACGCTCGACTTCGCCGGCACCGGTGCGCCCGCTTTCATCGAGCTCTGGGCGCGAGCGCGTGGGATTCCGAACGTCGAGGTCATCGGCATCAGCGGGCTCAGCAGCACGTCGCTTTCGCTCAATACGAACAAGCCGTCGATCGTGTCGCTGCGCGACTTTTCCGCCGGCGACAGGATCGCCGTGCCGGGTATTCGGACGTCACTATCGGCTGTCGTACTGCAGATGGTCGTCGCGCGCGAGCTCGGCGCGCGACAGTTTGCACGGCTCGATGCGATGACAGTCAATCTGCCGCATCCGGTTGCGATGGACGCGCTGATCCGACGTGAGAAGGGCGTGACGGCGCATTTCACGTCACCGCCGTTTTCCACGCTGGAACTGCGGCAAAGTGGCATCCATCGCGTGGTCAGCTCCATCGATACGCTCGGCCCGCTTTCGCTCGATGTGGTCTTCGCGCCGAAACGGCTCGTCGATGGCGAGCCGGCGCTCGTCGACACGTTTCTCGATGCGCTCGTCGAGGCGAACCGATTCATCGCCGACAGCCCGCGCGCGGCAGCCGCCATCTACGTCGCAGGCTCGGGCTTGAGCGTACTGCCCGATGACGTCGTGCAAATGCTCGCCGATCCGCAGACGAAGTTCTCCATTGAACCGAAGCAATTGATGGAATTCGTCGACTTTCTTTTCATGGTCGGCACCATCAAAGCGAAGCCTCGGAGATGGGAAGAGATGTTCGCGCCAGCGCTCGGCCGCTATCGATCGGCGTGAGCGAAGGCGAGCACAGAAGTCAATCTAAAGGAAGCAGAGACACAAGAGGAGTCCATAGTGAGCGAAAACACCACAACCTATCCAATATCGAGCGAAGAGCGGCAGGTGATGACGAAGATGACCTGGCGCCTCATGCCGATCCTGGTCGTCATGTTTCTGATCGCGTTCATCGACAGGCAGAACGTCGGCTTTGCGAAGCTTCAAATGGTCCATAGCCTTGGGATGACCGAAGCGGCGTTCGGGCTTGCTTCCTCGCTCTTTTTCATCGGCTACCTGCTTTTCGAAGTACCGAGCACGCTTGCGCTGCACCGCTTCGGCGCACGCTTATGGCTCGCGCGCATCATGCTGACGTGGGGCGTGATTACCATGCTCATGGGCTTCACCACTTCGATGCCGGTTTTTTGCGGCCTGCGTTTCGCACTGGGCGTGGCCGAAGCGGGCTTTTACCCCGGCGTCATCTATTACCTCACGCTCTGGTTTCCGCAAAGCTATCGCGCCCGCGTGCTCGGTATCTTTACGCTCGGCAGCGCGCTCGCGAACATGCTCGGATCGCTCGTGGGCGGCTGGCTGCTGAGCTTGAACGGCGTCATGGGTCTTGCCGGCTGGCAGTGGGTATTCATTGCCACAGGCATTCCGGCCGTGCTCGTCGCCCTCATGGTGTTCAGGCTGTTGCCGGCGTCGCTCGGTGAAGCGCGCTTTCTCGGCGAGCGCGAAAAGCAGGTGGCGCTCGCGGCCCTCGAGCGCGAAAAGCCCGTCGACGCCGCGCACGAGCGCCCCTGGAAGGCGCTCTCCGATCCGCGCGTGATGCTCTTCGCGGCGACCTACATGATGATGTCGACTTCGCTTTACGGCGTGACCTATTGGCTGCCGACGCTCGTCAAGACATTCGGCGTATCGAGCACGACCAATGGCTTCCTGAGCATGCTCCCATGGGCACTCGCGGTCGTGCTGCTGCTTTATCTGCCGAGCAAGCTTCGGCGAGCCAAGAGCATTCTGAAGGCCGTCGCGGTCGTGGCGGGGCTTGGCGTGGTCGGCTTCACGCTCAGTCTTCTATTGCCGACTACGCCGCTGCGTTTCATCGCATTGGTGTTGGGCGGCGCTTGCATCCCGCTGCTCTATCCGTGCTTCTGGTCGATGCCGCCGCGTTACTTCAGCGGGGCGCGGGCCGCGGCAAGCGTGGCGGCGATCAATTCGATCGGCAATCTCGGCGGATTCTTCGGGCAGAACCTGATGCCCTATGCAGGCAAGGTCAGCGGCAGCGCGTTCGGGCCGATGATCGTGCCGATCGGATGCTTGACCGTCCTTACCATCGGCGCGATCGTCGCACGATTCAGGAGCGAACGCCGACTCGTTGCGCTCGAGGCGTAATCGAGGCGCAAGTCAGCGAGCCGGGCGCCCGCGCGCCTCGCGCTCGGCGTCCCACATCTCGAGCAACGCGCGCGTTTGTCCGCGCACGACTGTCTTGATCAGTTCGAGTTTTTCCAGATCCATTTCGGTCCAGCCGAGCGCAGTCAGCATGGCGCGCGGCGCGTGGTGGAAGATGGTCAGCTGGCCGGTCAGGCTCAACGTGCGGATCTGCGTCACGGGATCGTCGAAGGCGGTCCCGCCGATCCTCGCGACGAGCGACGCGCAGGCGCGGTTCAGCGGTACCCGCAACTTCTCCTGCAGGATTTGTGACGCGATCGGCGGCTCTTGCCCCGCCTGTTCCCGCACCATGAAGAGCCGCATTCCTGGGGTGTGAGGCGAGAAAAAAATCTTGTCGGCCATCGCTTCCTGGATTGCGACGAACGCGTCGATGAGCTCCGATGCACCCGCTGAACCGGCGAGGACTTCGGAGGCCCGCCGCACGACTGGTTCGAAGCGCTCCCACACAGTCTCGGCGATGTGCTCGGCACAAGCGCGGTAGACCCCCTCCTTGTTTTCGAAGTAGTACTGCAACGCCGGCGCGTTGACGCCCGCGCGCGCCGCGATGTCGCGCGTGGAGGCCGCGGCGAAGCCGCGCTCCCCGAACAGTTCGATCGCCGCATGGATGATGCGATGCCGGGTTTCATCGCCGCGTGGGTAGCCACCGTCCGGCGGCCGGCGAAGTCGCTTCGCGTCGCTCATGTTCTTTCATCCCTTTCTGGTTCGTGCGGCCAGAAATATATCACTTGACACATTTTTTCCAACTGGAATAATTGCTCCCGCTTCCTCAGGAGAATCCGTCATGTCCGAAACCTTAGATGCCCCATCGCGTGCGGGCGCGGCAGGCAGGGCCATCGTCACAGGCAAACCGGCCGACGGGGATCCGGGCGGCGCCGCTCCCATGCGCCCGAAGAGGCGCGGTTTGCTGATCGTACTCGTCGTCGCGCTCGGTGTTGCCGGCGCCGGCTGGCTTGTCCATTGGTGGGCGATCGGCCGTTTCATCGAAAGTACGGACGACGCCTATCTCAAGGCCGACGGCGTCACGATCGCGCCCAAAGTGAGCGGGTACGTGACCGACGTATGGGTGGCCGACAATCAGACGGTGGAGGCGGGCGCGCCGCTCGCGCGCCTCGATGGGCGGCAGTATCAGGCGTCGGTGGATCAGGCCCAGGCTACTGTCGACGCTCGCAAGGCCGATCTCGATCGCGCCCAGGCGGATCTACTGCAGGAGCGTGCCAAGGTGGCGCAGGCGCAAGCGGACGAGCAGGTGGCGCGCGTCGCGCTCGCCCACGCCGAAGACAATGTGCGCCGCTACGCGCCGCTGACCGCGACGGGAGCCGAGACGGCGGAGCGTCTGGCCGATCTCGTCAGCACGCGCGATCAGGCGCGCGCGACGTTGGCAGCGAATGCCGCCGCGGTCCATTCTGCGCGAACGCAGATCGCGGCGACAACGGCACAAATCGCTCAGGCTCGCGCACAGGTGGAAGCGGCGCAGGCCAGCCTGAAGCAGGTCCGCCTCGACCTGCGCGACACCACGATCTACAGCCCGATCAAGGGCCGCGTCGGCGATCGCACCGTGCGCGTGGGCCAGTATGTGCAGCCGGGCACGCGACTTCTGACGGTCGTCCCGGTGCAAAGCGTCTACCTCGAAGCGAACTTCAAGGAAACGCAGGTCGGACGCATGCGCGTGGGCCAGCCGGCCACGCTTCATGTCGATGCGCTGCACGGCGTGGATCTTCACGGCGTCGTCGAAAGCTTCGCGCCGGGCACGGGCGCGCAATTCGCGCTGCTTCCGCCTGAAAACGCGACGGGCAACTTTACGAAAATCGTCCAGCGCGTGCCCGTGCGTATCCGTATCCAGACCGGGCCCGAGACACGGCGCGTGCTGCTGCCGGGCCTTTCCGTCACCGTCGATGTCGATACACGTTCCGCGCGTGAAGACGACAAGCGCATCGCCGGTGAGAATCGACATGGCTGAGTCGTCGTCGATCTCGAACGCGCGCGAACGCCCGCCATCCGAGCGCGCGAGAGCTGTCGACTGGATCGCCGTTGCCGCCGGCTCGCTCGGCGCCTTGATGGCGACGCTCGACATCTCGATCACGAATTCGGCCTTGCCGCAGATACAGGGCGCAGTCAGTGCCACGGGTACCGAAGGAACCTGGATCTCGACGGGCTATCTGATGTCCGAGATCGTGATGATTCCACTTGCGGCGTGGCTCACACGCGTCTTCGGGCTGCGCAACTTCCTCCTCGTCAATGCGGCGCTCTTCACGGTGTTTTCGATGATGTGCGGCCTCTCGACCTCGCTCGAGTGGATGATCGTCGGGCGGATCGGACAGGGTTTCACGGGCGGCGCGATGATTCCGACGGCGCAAACGATCGTCCGCACCCGGCTACCGCGTTCCCAGATGTCGATTGGCATGACGATCTTCGGCCTGATCGTGCTGCTTGGGCCGCTACTCGGCCCCGTCGTCGGCGGATGGCTCGCCGAGAATATTTCATGGCGATGGTGCTTCTTCATCAACCTGCCTGTTTGCCTCGCGCTGATTACGCTGCTCATCGTGGGGCTTCCCGCCGACCGACCGCATTGGCACGACTTCGTCAACGCCGACTGGATGGGCATCATCGGCCTTTCGATCGGTCTCTCCTCACTGACGGTCGTGCTCGAGGAGGGGCAGCGCCATCAGTGGTTCGAATCTCAGCAGATCGTTCTTTGCGGCTGCTTGACCGCGCTCGGCTTCATCCTGATCGGTGTCTCTCAGTTCGTCGCAAAAAGGCCGATCATGCGGCTCTCGCTGATGGCCAATGCGCGCTATGCAAGCGTTATCGTCATTGTGACCGCCGTCGGCTCGGGGCTCTACGGCGTCTCCTATCTCGTGCCGCAGTTCCTCGGCATCATCTCGGGCTATAACGCCGAGCAGTCGGGCTCGATCATGCTGCTTTCGGGGCTGCCGTCGTTTCTGATGATGCCGTTCTTGCCGCGCCTGCTCACAAAAGTCGACTTTCGGATCCTCGTGGTGACGGGGCTACTGTGTTTTGCCGGCAGTTGCCTCCTCGACACGACGCTCACCGCTCAAAGCGCCGGCGGCGACTTTGTCTGGTCGCAGCTCCTGCGCGGCGCCGGACAGATGCTCGCGATGATGCCGCTCAATCAAGCGTCGTTGGCCGCCGTCTCGCGCGAGGACTCGGGCGACGCCGCGGGACTCTACAACATGGCGCGCAATCTCGGGGGCTCGATCGGTCTCGCGATCATCGGTGTCATCATCGACCGGCGCACGACGTTCCACGCCGAGGCCATCCGCGAATCGCTGAGCGCCAATTCGCTGATCGGGCAAGAGCGGATCGCGGCTAGCGCCGCGAACTGGTTCGCGCAGACGGGCGATATGGCTTACGCGAAGATGCGTGCGCTCGGTCAGCTTGCCGCGCAGATCGAGGTGCAGGCGTCTGTGATGACGTACTCCGAGACGTTCTACGCGCTCGCCATCGCACTGCTCGTTTGCATTCCACTTGCGCTATTGCTGAGGACTCCTGCGCAATTGGCCGGCGGGTCCGAGGCTTCGGGCCACTAACGATCAGAACAACTGACCATGCCATGACGACGCTGCTTCGCCGATCTTTGCCCACCGTTTCATTGCCGACGGCGCGTCCCGTTAGTGGCCTCGCTTTGGCCATCGCGACAGCGCTCGCTTTGCTCTCCGCATGCACGGTCGGCCCCGACTATCGCGGCGCGCCTCGCGTCGCGAACGAGGCCACGCACGCGTCGACGTTCGTTCGCACGCCGTCGGCCGGCGTCTCGAGCAGTCCTGCGCCGAATGCCTGGTGGCATTCGCTCGGCGATCCGGAGCTCGATGCACTCGTCGATGCCGCGCTCGCCCACAATCCCAATATCTATGCGGCTCACGCGCGCTTGCGCGAGGCGCGCGCCCAGCTGCACCTTCAGCGTGCCGGCGACTTGCCGAAGGTGAGCGCCGATGCCGCGGCGCTACGCACGCGCGAGCCGAATTTCGGCAGCTTGATCTCTTCGAGCAGCAACGGGTCGGGGCAGGGCTCGTCGAGCGGGGGCGGCCCCATTCAGTTTTACGCGGCGAGCCTGCAGGCATCATGGGAGATCGATCTCTTCGGGGGTACGCGGCGTGCGGTCGAGGCCGCGTCGGCGCAGGCCCAGGCGATCGATGCGGATCTCGCCGACACTCAAGTCGCGCTCGCCGCCGAAGTGGCGCAGGCCTATATCGATCTGCGCGACGAGCAGCAGCGCCTCGCGTTGGCACGCGATACAGCCGAGCTGCAACAGCGGATGCTGATGTTGACCGAACAGCGCCGCTCGCGCGGCACGGCGGCCGATGTCGACGTCGAGCGACTCACGAGCCAAGTCCAAACGACGCGCGCTTCCCTCGTTCCATTGGATGAGCAGATCGCCGAATCACTCGATCGGCTTTCCGTGCTGACGGGGCGCGCACCGGGCGCGCTCGACTCCGAGCTTGCATCGGTGCGCCCGCTGCCGTCGCTGCCGGCTTCGGTTCCGGTGGGGGACCCGGCCACGCTGATGCGGCAGCGGCCCGACATCCGCGCGGCCGAGCGGCGACTGGCGGCGAGCAATGCGCAAATCGGCGAGCATGTCGCCGACTATTTTCCGAAGCTGACGCTCTATGGCGATCTCGGCTTCACAGCCGCCGATCCAGGGCACCTCTTTCACAAGAACAACTTTTCGTGGTTCGGTGCGCCGTTCCTGCAGTGGAACGTCTTCGATTTCGGCCGCACGGCGGCCAACGTGCGAAGCGCCGAAGCGTCCCGCGACGAGGCAAGCGCGAAGTACGAACAGGCGGTGCTCGCGGCCTTGCAGGACGCCAATGCGGCCCTGTCGCGGTACGGCCATCAGCGCGAGCATCTCATGCGCCTCGAAGCGGTTCAGCGTTCGGCCGACCACGCCTCCGCTCTCGTGCAACAGCGCTACAAGGCGGGCGTTTCGACGCTCATCGATCTGCTCGACACCCAGCGCGCGCAGTTTTCAGCGCAGCAGGACGTTGTGGCCGGCCGGGCAGACTTGCTTAAGGATTTCGTGCTGATTCAGAAAAGCCTAGGGCTGGGCTGGCGCGCGCAGTCCGATTGAAGCTGTGCCTCACCGCCTGCTCAATCTTTCGATGTCAGAGCCGTTAATACGGTCAGGAGTGATAGGGGCGACGCCTGGAAGCTCGCCGACTCGCGGGATGTGGTCTACTCTCGCTAGATCATACAAACGCGTCGGGGAACCACTGTGCTCACGTCCGGAAGGGGGGATAAAGGCTGGACCGCTAGTCTTGTGCGCCGCATCTATCAGTTGCGCGTGCTCGGCTATGCGATGGGTGTGGTGCCCCTGCTATTGCTGCTGCACGTGCAGCATGCGCCAGCGTGGCTCTTTGGCATCGCGCTCTTCGTTTGCTTCGCCTGGCCGCATATCGCCTATCTTCATGTTCGTTCCGGCGGCGACGCGCCGCAGCGCGAGCAGTGGAACCTGATCTTCGATTGCGCATTCGGCGGATGGCTGGTTGCGGCGGTTCATTTCGAGCCGCTCGCGAGTGTTGTCATCCTCTTGATGTTTGCCCTCGACAGCATGGCGGTCGGCGGCTGGCCTATCTTCCTCGGCGGCGTCGTTGCGAGCGTTGCGGGCGTTCTCTTCGGGATGGCGACACTGGGCGCGAAGGCGTACCCGCTCGCGACGCAGATCGCGCCTGCATGGCTGCCTGTCATCTTCGTCTACCCGCTTGTCTATGCGAAGGTCACGCACGACGTTTCGGTCAAGCTGCTCGACCGCTCACGGCGGTTGCGCGACCTGAGCGAGCGCGACACGTTGACAGGCCTCGCAAATCGGGTGACGGTGGGCGCAAGACTGGAGGCGCTGCTTGCCGATCGGGAGCACGCGGGCGGGCAGATTCTCGTTCTCTTCATCGATCTCGACGGCTTCAAGACGGTCAACGATGTGCTCGGGCACAACATCGGTGATCAGGTGCTCGTCGAAGTGGCGGCCCGTCTTGCGAGCTGTGCGCGCACGGACGACATCGTCGGTCGCTACGGCGGCGACGAGTTCCTCGTGGTGGCGCCCGGCGCGGGCGGCGTCGCCAATCGGCGCGATCTGCCCGAGGCGGTGCTTGCCGCGATGGCGCAGCCCATCGCTGCCGGCGGACATGAGCTGCACATCGGGGCGAGCATCGGCATCAGTGTCTTTCCCGCCCACGGCACCGACGCCGAAGCGCTCATCCGCTCAGCCGACATGGCGATGTATGCCGCAAAAAACCGAGGCCGTATGCAGCGCATACTTTCGGGCGGACATGTCCGTGGCCGCCGATGCGAGGCTCAAGCTTTCCGGTCGGCTCAGAAAAGCGATCGAGTCGGACGCACTGCGACTGCATTACCAGCCACAAGTCGATATGCGCGACGGGGAGGTGGTCGGCGTCGAGGCGCTCGTGCGTTGGCGCGACGAGATCTACGGCGATGTCGAGCCGACTTATTTCGTCTCGATCGCCGAGGCGTCCGGGCTCGTGTCCGAGCTCGGCGAATGGGTGCTTCGCGAGGCATGTCGCCAGTCGGCGCAATGGCGCAGCATCGGTGTGAGGCTCGGGCGCTTGTCGATTAATTTGTCGGCGCTGCAACTGCAGCGCGGCAACATCGTCGAGAAGTTCAAGACGATCGTGCGACAAACCGGCGTGGAGGCGGCCACGATCGAGCTCGAGGTCACCGAGACCGCACTCATGAGGCAGCCCGAGTTGGCGGTGCGCCGACTTTACGACTTCCGTCGCGCCGGCGTCAGCGTCGCGATCGACGATTTCGGCATCGGCTACTCGAGTCTCGGCCAGCTGCGTACGCTGCCCGTCGACCGCATCAAGATCGATCGGGCGTTCGTGAAGGGATCGGGGCGGCCGCGGGAGAGACGGGCGCAATCGCGACCGCGGTCGTGACGCTCGCGAAGGCGCTCGGATTGGCTGTCATCGCCGAAGGCGTCGAGACCCTCGCGCAGCAAGACTTCCTGCTCTCGCTCGGCTGCTTCGAAGCACAGGGCTTTCTCTATAGCAAGGCGCTCGATGCCGAGAGCATGACACGCCTTTTGCTCCAGGGCGGCCCGCTGCCGAAGCCGCCGCTCGCGACGCAAGGCGGGGCATTGACCGTTTGATCTCGGCGAACGATCCTTTGTAGACGATCGCGGAATGCGACAATGCGATTCAGCGCTCGCACCGGCGGGCCGACCAACGCATTGTGTTTATGGACTCTCCTCGAAATTCGATCGGCTGGACCGAAAGCGGCGTTTCGCATAGCGCGCTATGGCGCTCGGAAGCCGGTACGCCGGCACCGAAGCGCGTGGCGATCGCCGACGACCGCATGACGGCCGACGCTGCCTACGCCCAAGCGTGCGAAGGCGTGGCGCTGCTATGGCGCGGCGACTTCCAAAACGCGCGTCAATTGCTGCAGGCGATGGCGCGCCGTGCGGAGCGCAAGCCGCGCAAGAGGGCTGAGGCGCCGCTCGACGCTTTCAATTTGCATCGGCAGGCTCAGGCGCAGCGTGCCCGTACGCTCGGTATGTTGCTGATACCGCTGGAGGCCGATTACACCATTCCGCTGCGACGTGCGCCTGACGTCCGTGCGGCTTGCGTCGAAGCGTATGGCGCGGCAGATGGCCCTTCAGTCGTATCGCTGCGCGAGTTGCTGGGACTCATCGGCGCGCACGAATGGCGCAAGAAGGGCGTGCCGATCCCGGCGCTGGACGGGGCGCACGTTCATCCGCACTACGGCGTTTTCTCGCCCGTGCGCGGCGAGTATGTGGAGCTTGTCGCGCGTGCGTCGCTGCCGACAACGGCGCTCGCCTTCGATATCGGCACCGGGACCGGCGTGCTTGCCGCCGTGCTTGCGAAGCGCGGCATCGCGCGCATCGTCGCCACGGACAACGACGAGCGCGCGCTTCTGTGCGCACGCGAGAACGTGGCGCGCCTTGGCTATGCGGATCGCATCGACATCGTGAAGGCAGATCTGTTTCCGCCGGGTCGTGCACCGCTCGCCGTCTGCAATCCGCCCTGGCTGCCCGCGCGCCCGAGCTCGCCGATCGAGCGCGCCGTCTACGATCCTGGAAGCCAGATGCTGCGCGGGTTCCTCGACGGATTGGCGGCCCACCTCGAGCCCGGCGGCGAGGGGTGGCTGGTTCTATCCGATTTCGCCGAGCACCTGGGCCTGCGCACGCGCGAAGCGCTCATGCAGATGTTCGACGAGGCGGGGCTCGAGGTCGTCGGACGCGACGACATACGGCCCCGGCATCCGAAGGCTTCGGATGCGAGCGATCCCCTCTATCGCGCGAGGGCGGCCGAAGTGACGTCGCTTTGGCGTCTCGCCGTCCGCCAACCGCCGCGCTGAATGCCTCCGGGCGCGTCGGCGAATGCGGCCGGCGAGGATGCGGTCAGCCCGGGTAGGCCTCGTCGACCTTCAGCCCGGCGAGCTTGAAGATGACGCGTAACGTCTGCGGGCGGATGTCGCGCCGCGAGGCCAGCGTAGTAAGAATGAAGTCGACCACCTTCGCGTACTTGAGCAGCGTCAGCAGCGTTTCGAGCCCGGTGTCGGTCGTATCGCGCATCGATTCCGCGAGGCGCAGCATCTCGACCGAGATGTCGCGCGCCATCTCGAGCTCCAATTGCTGCTTTTCCGACCAGCCGGTTGGCGCCGCGAGGAGCGTGGCGAGCATCGCCTGAAACTTTTGCTCAGCGTCTCCGTTAGGTATCGTAGCCATCCCTGTCGTCCTTCCTCAACTTGGGTCCTGCAACCAGACGCCGTCAGCTGCTGCCAATTGCATGCACGGTGTTACGCAAACCGGTTACCGTATGGTTACGGCTGTCACGTAACGCGAGGCGCGCAATTTTGCTGCCTCGACTGAGATTGCTTTCCCGCGGTTCGCGGCGTGCATGTCGACGCATCGCTCATTGTGCGCTTCGTCGCGTATGGCTGCCGGCCGCGCAGGGTGGTCCATCCCCCGCGCCGCCGGCGTTCCCGCGGGTCACAGTTGCGGCGCAAACGCGGGGCGGCCACGCATAATTTGTTCCATCGGCGCGCGCGGGCAGACGGCAATGCCCACTCGCCGTTTTCGGTAAACTGACGCGATCATTCCAGGCCTTCTGTAGGCTGTCGCACGTTCAGCGCGAGTTGGCCGCAGTTTCCACCACCGATGTCCGCAAAAACCTACGAAATCCGTCCGAATCAGTCGATCGAACTGCTTAAAGAGCTACATATCCTCACGCGCGACGGCAAGATGAACCAGGATAGCCGCCGCAAGCTCAAGCAGGTCTACCATCTCTATCAGTTCATCGAGCCGCTGCTTGAAGAAGTGCGACGGGAAAAGGGGCGTGTGTCTCTCGTCGATCACGGCGCAGGGAAGTCCTATCTCGGCTTCATCCTGTATGACCTGTTCTTCAAGGCGCTGCCGGCTGGCGACGGATCGCAGATCTTCGGCATCGAATCGCGTGCGGAACTCGTCGACAAATCGGCGACCCTCGCCGCTCGCCTAGGCTTCGAGCGGATGTCGTTTCTCAATTTGTCAGTCGCGGAATCGATCGAGTCGGACCGCCTGCCTCCCGTCGTTGACATCGTGACGGCCCTCCATGCGTGCGACACCGCCACTGACGACGCGATCCGCTTCGCATTGCAAAAGCACGCGCGCCATATCGTGGTCGTGCCATGCTGCCAGGCCGAGGTGGCCGGCGTGCTGCGCCGCAACAAAGGAAAATCGCTCGGTAACGCACTGACCGAGATCTGGCGCCACCCGCTTCATACGCGGGAGTTCGGCAGTCAGGTGACGAACGTGCTCCGCTGCTTGCAGCTCGAAGCACACGGGTATCAGGTCAGCGTGACCGAGCTCGTCGGATGGGAGCACTCGATGAAAAACGAGCTCATCATCGCGCAGTACAAAGACTTGCCGCGCCGGCGGGCGGCCGAGCGGCTCGCGCAAGTGCTCGACACGCTCGGCCTCGACGCACTGCGCGAGCGGTTTTTCGCACCCGTGGCAAACGGCGAACAGGGCTCCGGGCCCAGCGCAGGCCTATAGCGGGAGCGGCGCGGAGCCTTAATCGTCTTCGCCTGCCCGTTCCATCGATTGAATCCACCCCTTTTGGCCCAGGCGGCGCAGCGTCTCCATGTTGCGTTCGTAGATCGCGGCGGCATCCGGATAGGCGTCGACCGCACGCGTAATGCTGGCTTCGCGCAGCAGATGCAGGATCGGATAGGGCGCCCGGTTCGTGTAGTTCTCGATGTCGTCGGGGCCGCTGCCGTCGAATTGGTACTGGGGATGGAAGCTCGCAACCTGAAGCACGCCTTCGAGTCCCAATTGCGCGACGAGCCGTTCGGCAAAGAAGCAGCAGTCGTTGAATTCGGCGAAGTCGGCTAGCGCGAGCGGGAAGATGACGAGGGTCGTGTCGATGCGTTGCGGGTCTGCAGACTCGAGCCGCCTCAGCTCGGCTTCGAGGTCGGTCAACACACCTTCGAGATCGCGCGCTTCGCTGACTGCATAGCGGATCTGGTCCTTCACATAAACGGCCTTCGCGAACGGACACAAATTGAGTCCGATGACGGCGCGCGTAAGCCAGTGCCGGGTGGCGGCGATGACTGCGGCGCCGGTGGCGTGTGCCGCATCGGCGGCAGGCGGGTTCGACGGCATGAGCGGAACGTCGTCTACGTCGATGAACGGGGGCAGGCTGCGGCGACGAGCTGTGCCGCGACGCGCGGCGCCGCCTGGATCGGGCCGCATCCGGGGCCGTAAGTCTGGCTTGCCGCATAGACGCCCTCGATCAGCAGCGCCAACGCGCAGGCTAAGCCTTCAGGGTCGTCGGCGCCCGCGGCGCTCGCGAGCGCCGTCAGCCGCTCCATCAGTTCCGCCTTGTTCCGGGCCACACACTGCCGGGCCGGATGGGTCGCATCGGGAAATTCGGCCGAGACGTTGACGAACGGGCAGCCGCGATATCCTTCGACCGAAGCGCGCGCCGTCAGGTCCTCGAAATACTGCGCGATCTGCCGGACAGGGTCGCCGGGGTGCTTGTCGAGGCTTTGCTGAAAGCGCTGAAAGAAACGATCACTCGACCGCTCGAGATAGGCCACGACCAGTTCGTCCTTCGACGAAAACTGTCGATAAAGGCTCATCTTGTTGACGCCCGCGCGCTCGACGACGGCATCGACGCCGACGGCGCGCACGCCCTCGCGATAGAAAAGCTCCGCCGCGGCGCGAAGCAGCAATTGCTGTGCATCAGGCCCTGCCGTGTGCGGGCGCGGCCGCGTCCGGTCGGATCTCGTTGCAGCGGACTTCGGTGCTGCGGTTCGCGTCATGGCTCCCTTCCGTTCGACTCACCTCGCTTGACATGTTACTGATCGGTAACTAGGATGGCAACTCCATTTGTGACTGAGCTGTCACATCTCGGGCGGATGTGGGCAGCGAACACCGAACGACTTCCGCGCGCCGTCGTGGCGCCGAACGCGATAAGGGGCATCGATGAACTGGCTGGCGAAACGCATTGGAGCGAAGTTCCACTATGGATGGCTCGTGGCGGCCGTCGTTTTCCTTGTGCTGCTGGCTGCCGCTGGCACGCGGGCGACGCCGAGCGTTCTGATGCTTCCGCTCGAGCACGACCTCGGGTGGAGCCGGGCGACGATTTCGCTGGCGATCTCGGTCAACATCGCGCTCTACGGCCTGGCGGGGCCGTTCGCGGCCGCCGCAATGCAGCGCTTCGGGGTGCGGCCGACGCTGTATGCGGCGCTCGGCACCATGGCGGCTGGGGTCGCATTGTCGTCGATGATGACGTCGCCGTGGCAAATGGTGCTCGTTTGGGGCGTCATGGTGGGCAGCGCGACGGGCGTGGCGGCGCTCACGCTGTCCGCGACGGTCGTCAACCGCTGGTTCGTCGAGCGGCGCGGCCTCGTGATGGGCATCCTCACCGCGAGTTCGGCCACGGGGCAACTCGTCTTTCTGCCGATGCTCGCATCGGTGGCCGAGCACCACGGCTGGCGCCCTGTCGTGCTCATCGTTGCGCTTGCCGCGGCCGTCGTGCTGCCGCTCGTCGCGCTCTTTCTGCCGGAGCGCCCGGCCGACGTCCAGCTGCGTCCCTATGGCGAAGCGCCCGATGCGCCGCAAGCAGCCACGGGTGCCAAGCAAAACCCGCTCGCGCTCGCTTTTGGGACGCTGTGGTCTGCGAGCAAGAACCGGGATTTCTGGCTGCTCTTTTTCAGCTTTTTCGTCTGCGGCGCGAGCACGAACGGCTACATTGGCACCCATCTCATCGCCATGTGCGGCGACTACGGGATGAGCGAGGTGCAGGGCGCCTCGCTGCTCGCGGCGATGGGCATCTTCGATCTTTTCGGAACGACACTCTCGGGCTGGCTCTCGGACCGTTTCAACAGCCGCGTGCTGCTCTTTTGGTACTACGGGCTGCGCGGGCTCTCGTTGATCTATCTGCCTCACGCGTTCGGCATCGACTTCTTCGGCCTGCCGCTTTTCGCGATGTTTTACGGACTGGACTGGATCGCCACGGTGCCCCCGACCGTGCGCCTCACCACCGACGTTTTCGGCAAGGAGTCTGCGCCCGTCGTCTTCGGCTGGATCGTTGCGGGCCACCAGCTCGGCGCCGCGTTTGCGGCATTCGGCGCCGGCGTGCTGCGGGCTGACCTCGGCACCTACACATTGGCGTCGACGATTTCGGGCGGCTTGTGCCTCGTTGCCGCCCTCGTCGTGCTTCGTATTCATCGGCGAGGCGCCGTGCGCAATGTGGGTGCCGTGGTGGAGCGAGCCTAACCGACCCGGCTGCGCCGAATGCCCCGGGGCGCGCCATCGCGGGGGTAGCGTGGAGAGCGGGCCGCGGGCGCCGGCGGCCCTGGGCGAGCGCTGGCGCGTTGCTATCGAGCCGTCGCTCACTGATCGTCGCGCAACGCCGAGAGCGGCAAAGCGACGTGCTCGAGCGATTTGCGCTCCGCATCGACGCCCCAAATCGCCGCGATCAGCGCGGCGACGATCATCAAGGCCGAGCCGACGAGATAGCCTTGGAACACGGCCGACCGTTCGTGCGTGTCGATGAGGCTGCCGAAGAGCGCCGGCCCGGCAATGCCGCCGAGCGCGGTGCCGAATGCATAGAAAACCGCAATGGCGAGGGCGCGGATCTCGAGCGGAAACGATTCGCTCACGGTCAAATAGGCCGAGCTAGCGGCGGCCGACGCGAAGAAAAAGATCACCATCCAGGCGACGGTCTGCTCCCTCACGGTCAACCATTCGCGCTCGAAGAAATACCCGCTAATCGTCAGCAGGACACCCGAAATGGCGTAAGTGAACGCGATCATCTTGCGACGGCCGATCACGTCGAACCCGCGGCCGAGCACGAGCGGTCCGAGGAAATTGCCGAGCGCGAACGGCAGCAGGTACCACCCGACGTGCTGGCCGGGCACATGGTAGAAGTCAGTGAGGACGAGCGCGTAGGTGAAAAAGATGGCGTTGTAGAAGAACGCCTGCGCAGTCATCAGCGAAAGACCGACGAGCGAGCGACGCCGATGCATGACGAAGAGCGCGTCAAAAACTTCGCGAAGCGGCGTATGATCGCGCTCCGCGAGGCGCAGGGTATGGACTTCGCCGCCGAGCGGAGCGCCTGATCGCTGCTCGAAGCGCGCCTCGATCCCTTCGACGATCTCGTGGGCGGGCCGCGGCCGATTGTGCGTCAGCAGCCAGCGCGGGCTTTCGGGTATCCACATTCGCATGAACACGATAACGAGCGCGAGCGTCGCGCCGATCAGAAAGCAAGCGCGCCAGCCGAAATCGCCGGGTATCAGCGTCGGATCAAGCAGCACGATCGAACTGCCCGCGCCGAGCGCCGCTCCCACCCAGAAGGTGCCGTTGATGCCGAGATCGGTCCATCCTCGCACGCGCGCAGGAGTGAACTCCTGAATCGTCGAGTTGATGGCGGCGTACTCGCCGCCGATGCCGGCGCCCGTCAGGAAGCGGAAAAAAGCGAAGCTCGCGAGGTTCCATGAGAGCCCCGTCGCGGCCGTGGCCGCCAGATAGAGGCCAAGCGTGATGAAGAACAACTTGCGCCGACCAAGGCGATCCGTGAGCCAGCCGAAGACGAGCGCACCGAGCACCGCGCCGCCGATGTAGGCACTGCTTGCGAGGCCGACGTCCTCGTTCGAGAAGCGAAGAACGGGGCTCGCTTTTAGCGCGCTCGCCACGGCGCCGGCGAGCGTCACTTCAAGGCCGTCGAGGAGCCAGGTGACGCCGAGCGCGGCGACGATCAGCGTATGAAAGCGTCCCCATGGCAAGCGATCGAGCCGCGACGGCAGATCCGTTTCGATCACGCGCGGCGCGCGAGTAGCAGCAACGGGGGTATCGGTGGACCGGTTCACGCGCGGGCGAGCTCCTCATGAAAGGCGCGCGGTGATTCCTTCGGGCGCGCGACGTAGCGGGCAACGGGCGAGCAA
>CAYPWK010000008.1:0-5435 GCA_964414365.1 uncultured Burkholderia sp. | reverse complement strand
CAAACGCAAGCGATGGAACCCTGAGCGATGACTTATTGCGCGATCGACTTCGGCACATCGAACTCCGCGGTGGCGCTGCCGGCGGGCGAAGCCGTGCGGCTTGCGCCTGTCGAGGGCGATCACGTCACGCTGCCGACGGCCGTTTTCTTCAATACCGACGAGAGCACGATCGGATATGGCCGCGCCGCCGTCGCGGCGTACATCGACGGATTCGACGGCCGGCTCATGCGCTCCCTGAAGAGCATTCTCGGTTCCGCGCTCGCCGAGGGTGCCACCGAGCTCGGCGACGGCACGGCAGTCAAATACACCGACGTGATCTCGATCTTCCTTGCCTATTTGAAGGAGAAAGGAGAGGCGTGCTCGCGCGCGCCGATCGAGCGGGCCGTGCTCGGGCGGCCCATATACTTCGTCGACGACGATCCGCGCGCCGATGCGCTCGCGGCTCGGCAACTCGAGGCTGCGGCTCTTGCGGCCGGACTGCGCGAGGTTCACTTCCAGTACGAGCCAATTGCAGCTGCGTTCGATTATGAGTCGCGCCTCGATCGCGAAGCGCTCGTCCTAGTGGCCGACATCGGTGGCGGCACGTCGGACTTTTCGCTCGTGCGCGTGGGTCCCGAGCGGGTGCGCCGTCTCGAGCGCAAGGACGACGTGCTCGCGCATCACGGCGTCCACGTGGCGGGTACTGACGTCGATCGTCGCGTGGAGCTGGCGACGATCCTGCCCGAGCTGGGCTACAAGGCAATCGATCCCGAGGGGCGCGAAGTCCCAAATCGGATCTATTTCGATCTTGCGACCTGGCATCTGATCAACACCGTCTACACCGGCAAGCGTGTCGGCGAGCTGCAGCTCATGCGTCATCTTTACCGCGACGCGCGGCACCACGACAGGCTTTTGCGTGTCGTCGAGCGGCGGCTCGGGCATGCGCTGGTTGGGCTCGCCGAGGAGGCAAAAATCGGGGTGGCGGCTGGTGGGCAGACGTCGATCGATCTCGAGGAAGTGGAGCCGGAGCTGCGGTTGGCGTTCGACGAAGCGCAGCTCGTCGAAGCGGGCGTCGATGAAGTGCATCGAATCGTCGACGCGGCGCGCGAAACCGTGCAGGTGGCCGGTGTCGCGCCGCGCGACGTCGACGCGCTCTATTTCACAGGGGGCTCGACGGGCCTCGGGTTTTTGACGCGTGCAATCCGAGAAGCGTTTCCGGCCGCTCAACCGGTCTTCGGCGATCGGCTCGCCAGCGTCGCGACGGGGCTCGGCATTCATGCCCGCCACGTTTTTCGGTAGCCCAAATGCTAAAAACCCCGCCTAGGCGGGGTTTTTCGTGTCCGGTGGGACGAGGCTTTTTAGAGCGGCCGGATATTCGCGGCCTGCTTGCCCTTCGGGCCCGTCTTCACTTCGAACTGCACCTTCTGGTTTTCTTGCAGCGTCTTGAAGCCTTCGATGCGAATTTCGGAGAAATGCGCGAAGAGGTCTTCGCCGCCGCCGTCGGGAGTAATGAAGCCAAAGCCCTTCGCGTCATTGAACCACTTGACGGTACCGGTTTCCATATTACGTATTCCTAAAAGAGACTGAAAAACATGGCCGAAGCCTGGGTGCACGAAAATCAAGGAAGGGTAATAGGACAACCGAAGGTACCTGAGGGGCGAACCACGAAAGACCAATTCACACTCGCCGCTTGAAATCCTGCTCGGTCTTTATACGGCGAAATGGCGCAAAGGTCAACCCACATCCCCGACATCGGAGGGATATTCGCCGCTCTGTAACATGCTTTGCCACTCAACTCTTCCGCCGCTTCGGCGAATTTTTCAGTGCCTGATCTAAATGCCCCCTTTTGGGGCGGCGCAACCGGTAAACTACGCGCCACGCGGCGCGGGTTGCGCCTGGTTGCGGCTTGATACCGCCGCAGCGCGAGGCACAGGTTGCAAGCGTCGAGCGACACGCTTGCACGCTTCACCTCGCGCCGTCCCATCTATCCCCAAGGAGAGGTTGTGAAAAGTTCGATTCAACGGAACATCGGCCCATTTGCGCTGATGCTTACCGGCTTGGGCTCGATCATCGGGTCGGGGTGGCTCTTCGGTGCCTGGAAGGCGGCCAAGATTGCCGGTCCCGCGGCGATCTGCGCCTGGATCATCGGCGCTGTCGTCATTCTTGCCATCGCGCTCACGTATGCCGAGCTCGGGGCGATGTTTCCCGAGTCCGGCGGCATGGTGCGCTACGCGCGCTACTCGCACGGTGCGCTCGTCGGCTTCATCAGCGCGTGGGCGAATTGGATCGCCATCGTCTCGGTGATTCCGATCGAGGCGGAGGCGTCGATTCAGTACATGAGTACGTGGCCCTACGAATGGGCACATGCGCTCTTCGTCCGCGGGGAGCTGACGACAACCGGGCTTTTGCTCTCGGCGCTGCTCGTCATCATCTATTTCATGCTCAACTATTGGGGCGTAAAACTCTTCGCGCGCGCGAACACCACGATCACCGTTTTCAAATTCCTGATCCCTGGACTCACGATCCTTGGGCTGCTCGTTTCGGGCTTTCATTCGGACAACTTCGAGGCCGCCGGCAGCTTCGCGCCCTATGGCTGGTCGGCCGTCTTCACCGCCGTCGCGACGAGCGGCATCGTCTTCAGCTTCAACGGTTTCCAAAGCCCGATCAACCTGGCGGGCGAAGCACGCAATCCGTCGAAGAGCGTGCCGTTCGCCGTTCTCGGTTCGATTTTGCTCGCGCTTGTGATTTACGTACTGCTGCAAATCGCCTATATCGGCGCCGTCAACCCGGCTGACGTCGCGAAGGGCTGGGGGCACTTCAACTTCGCTTCGCCGTTCGCCGAGCTCGCGCTGGCGCTCAACCTGAACTGGCTCGCGTTCATGCTTTACGTCGACGCCTTCGTGAGCCCGAGCGGCACCGGCACGACCTATATGGCGACGACGACGCGCATGATTTACGCAATGGAGCGCAATAACACGATGCCGAAACTTTTCGGCAGCGTTCACCCGCTCTATGGCGTGCCGCGCAACGCGATGTGGTTCAATTTGCTCGTCTCCTTCCTCTTCCTCTTTTTCTTCCGCGGATGGAGCTCGCTTGCCGCGGTCATCTCCGTGGCCACCGTCATTTCGTATCTGACGGGGCCGATCAGCCTGATGGCGCTGCGCCGCTTCGCGACAGACATTGCGCGGCCGCTGCATTTGCCGCTGATGGGAATCGTCGCGCCGTTCGCATTCGTTTGCGCGTCGCTCGTCCTTTACTGGGCGAAGTGGCCGCTCACCGGCGAAATCATTTTGCTCATGGTCGTCGCGCTGCCTGTCTACTTTTACTATCAGGGCAAGTCGGGCTGGGGCGGCTGGGGCCGCGATCTCAAAGCGGCCGGGTGGCTAATCGGCTATCTGCCCATCATGGCGTTGCTCTCGCTCATCGGCAGCAAGCAGTTCGGCGGCGCTGGGTTGCTGCCGTACGGCTGGGACATGCTCACCGTGGCTGTCGTCTCTCTGGTCTTTTACTTCTGGGGTGTCCGGTCCGGCTATCGCACGCACTATCTCGACGAGCGCGAACCTGAAGAAGACATCCTCGAAGGTGTCGGCGTTTAAAATTGGGGCCTGACAAAAACGGCTCAGGCGCCGGCGCTGTCGAACACGTAGTTCGTCATCGCGAGCGCGCGCTGGTAAGTGCCGAGCGACTGGATCTCGAGCCGGTAGTCGTCAGGGGCTGCGCCGAGCGCCGCAAAGACGGGCAGCAGGTGCTCGTCGCGCGGATGCATCAGTGCGGCATGCGGTGCGAGGCGGCGGTAGTCGAGCAAGGACTCGATATCGCGCGAGGCGAGCCGCGCCTCGAACCAGTCAGTGAACTCGGCAACGCGCGGGTCCGCATCTTCGGGCCGCGCGTGGAAATCGGCCGCGCGCAGGTTATGCGTGATCTGGCCCGAGCCGATAATCATCACCCCATCGTCGGCGAGCGGCCGCAGCGCCCGTCCGACGCGGTAATGGTGCGTCGGGTCGCGATGCGGCTGGATCGAAAGCTGCGCAACGGGCACATCGGCTTGCGGAAACATGAGCAACAACGGCACCCACGCGCCGTGATCGAGGCCGTGCTCTTCTGTCGTCGCGGCGATATCTCCCTGCGCGAGCAGCGTGGCCGCTTGCTGCGCGAGCTCGGGCGCGCCAGGTGCGGGATAGCGGATCTCATAGAGAGCGCGCGGAAAACCGTAGAAATCGTGAATCGTCTCGGGCTTGGCCGCCGTGCTCGCGACGGGTGCCGGCGTCTCCCAATGTGCCGAGAGCATCAGGATCGCGCGCGGGCGCGGCAGTTCGGCCGCGAGCGTGCCGAACGCACCCGAGGGCAGCGAGGGATCGATCGGCAGAGTCGGCGCGCCGTGGGATAGGAAAAGCGAAGGCAGACGAGACATGGCAAGAGGTGTCGCTCGATGAAGAGCGAACAAGTGATCGCATCGAGACAACTATAAGCACTCGCGGCTTCGCGAGAAAGCCGTCATCGCGAAACGCATCGTGTCGCGCGCGTTAAGAATCGAGTGTCAATCCGCGTTTCGCAAGCCTTGCCATGAGGCGGCCAGCGCCGGGCCGAGCGAGAACATGTCGAGCACGCGTGCGATCGTTTCATCGACCATTTCATCGATCGAGGCGGGCTTGTTGTAGAAAGCCGGAAGCGGCGGAAAGACGATTCCACCCATCTCGGTCACGGCCGTCATATTGCGCAGATGTGCGAGATTGAGCGGTGTTTCGCGCACGAGCAGAACGAGCCGGCGACGCTCTTTCAGCGTCACATCCGCCGCACGGGCGATCAAATTGTCGGACAATCCGTGTGCGATGCTCGCAAGCGTTTTCATCGAGCAGGGCGCCACCACCATGCCGTCGGTCGCGAACGATCCCGACGCGATGCTTGCGCCGACGTCGCGCACGGAATGCACCGCATCGGCAAGCGGGTGGACGTCGTCCTTCGTCAGTTCGAGCTCGTGGCGGATGTTGAGCCAGCCCGCGCTGGAGATGAGAAGATGCGTTTCGATGCCGCCTAGGCGCTTCAGCGTCTCGAGCAGCCTCACGCCGTAGATGGCGCCCGTGGCGCCCGTGATCGCGACGATGAGCCGGCGCGGCCGCGCGCTCAGCGGTTCTTGCATGGCGTGCGGTGCCGCGAGGGACAGGGGCCGCGCAAACGTGCCGGACGCGAGGTCAGGCCGAGGCGAAAAGCTGCTGCAGCTCGCCGTTCTGGTACATCTCCATCATGATGTCCGAGCCACCGACGAATTCGCCCTTCACGTAGAGCTGCGGAATGGTCGGCCAGTTCGAGAACGCTTTGATCCCCTGGCGGATGTCGTCATCCTCGAGCACGTTCACGGTCTTGAACTCGTTCACGCCGCATGCGTTGAGGATTTGTACGGCGCGGCCCGAGAAGCCGCACATGGGGAATTGAGCCGTGCCCTTCATGAAGAGGACGAC
>CAYPWK010000007.1:22930-35560 GCA_964414365.1 uncultured Burkholderia sp. | reverse complement strand
GCGATCAAGGAAATCGCGAAGCAGGGCAAGGATCCGCTCGTCGGGCCGCTGCGCCTCGGCGTCATCTACACGATCGGCCCCTACCTGCTGCCGGCGCTCGTCAAGCAGATGATCAAAAGCGTGCCGCAGATGCCGCTGATGCTGCAGGAGAACTTCACGCTGAAGCTGATCGAACTGCTCAAGCAGGGCGAGATCGACGTCGCCATCATGGCGCTGCCGGTCCCCGAACCAGGTCTGATGGTGCGCCCGCTCTACGACGAGCCGTTCGTCGTCGCGCTGCCGGCCGGACATGCCTGGGAATCGCGCAAAGAGATCGATCCGGACGACCTGAAGCAGGAAACGATGCTGCTGCTCGGCAACGGGCACTGCTTCCGCGATCATGTGCTCGGCGTCTGCCCCGAGCTGATGCGCTTCTCCCAGACGGCTGACGGCATCCAGAAAACGTTCGAAGGCTCGTCCCTCGAGACGATTCGCCACATGGTGGCGAGCGGCGTCGGAATTACGGTGCTGCCGCGCATGTCGGTCGCCGAGGTGAAGCCGCAGGCGGGCGGCCCTGACGCGGGCCTGCTGAGTTACGTGCCGTTCGGCGAGCCCGTTCCCGATCGGCGCGTGGTTCTCGCCTGGCGCAAAAGCTTCACGCGAATGCCCGCCATCGACGCGATCAGCGAAGCGATCGCAGCCTGCGAACTGCCCGGCGTCAACAAGCTCGATCTGCCCGCCGCCGTGAATTGATCGGCTCGCGGCAGTCTTAGCCTGTGCGACTATCGAATAAATATAATCAATCAATCACTGAAATTCGATAGTCTTTATATACTTCCTCCACGGTGATCGCATTCCTGGAGGAATCATGTGGAAACGCTTCTCATCTTTAGCCGGCAAGGCCGTCTCTCGGGGCGCCGGCGTACGACTTTCGGCCGCGTTGCGTCGCTCGCGTGCCGCCGTGTTCGTGTTGCTCGCCGATCGCGCAATCGCCGCCTGATGCGTTGAGGGGCCGCGCCGCATCGCCCATCGATCACGCCGACGGACGACGCGCCGGTTCGTCGCCGCGCGACGCGCTCGAGCGATCTTTCTATTGCATGCCGTCCTTTTCTTATCGCTTCGTTCCACGTCGTTAGACGTTCCCCGATGCCCAAGGAGCTCAACAATGTCCGACCGTAATGACCGTACTCTCACTACCGCCGCCGGGGCGCCGGTGGCCGACAATCAAAACTCATTGACGGCCGGGCCGCGCGGCCCCGTCGCGCTGCAAGACGTCTGGCTCATCGAAAAGCTCGCGCATTTCGACCGCGAGGTGATCCCGGAGCGGCGCGTCCACGCCAAAGGCTCTGGCGCGTTCGGCGCATTGCGCGTGACGCACGACATCACGCGCTATACGAAGGCCAAGCTCTTCTCGGAGATCGGCAAGGAAACACCGCTTTTCATGCGCTTCTCGACGGTGGCCGGCGAGCGCGGCGCCGCCGATGCCGAGCGCGATGTACGCGGCTTCTCCGTCAAGTTTTATACGGAAGAGGGCAACTGGGATGTCGTCGGCAACAACACGCCCGTCTTCTTTATCCGGGATCCGTTGAAGTTTCCGGACTTCATCCATACGCAAAAACGTGATCCGTACACTAACCTGCGCAGCAACGTTGCCGCTTGGGATTTCTGGTCGCGCCATCCGGAGTCGCTGCATCAGGTCACGATCGTCATGAGCGATCGCGGCATTCCGAAGAACTATCGGCAGATGCACGGTTTCGGCTCGCACACGTTCTCGTTCGTCAATGCGAACAACGAGCGGTTCTGGGTGAAGTTTCACTTCAAGTCGCTTAACGGGATCGAGAATTACACCGACGAAGAAGCGGCGCAAGTCGTCGCGGGGGATCGTGAGAGCGCGCAACGCGATCTCGTGACGGAGATCGACCAGGGCAACTTTCCGAAGTGGGCGTTCCGCATTCAAGTGATGCCGGAGGCCGATGCGGCCAGGGTGCCTTACAACCCGTTCGACATCACGAAGGTGTGGCCGCACAAGGACTATCCGCTCATCGACGTCGGCGTGATCGAGCTCAATCGCAATGCGGCCAATTACTTCGCGGATGTCGAGCAGGCGGCGTTCTCACCGGCCAATGTGGTGCCTGGCATCGGCTTTTCTCCGGACCGGCTGCTGCAGGGACGGCTCTTCTCGTACGGTGACACACAGCGCTATCGTCTCGGCGTGAACCATCACCAGATTCCGGTGAATGCGCCCAAGTGCCCGTTCCATCACGCATTCCACCGCGACGGCGCGATGCGCACCGACGGCAACCTCGGCGGGACCGCGAACTACGAGCCGAGTCGCTTCGGGGACTTCGCGCAGGATCGCAATGTCGCTGAGCCGCCGCTCGCCGCCGGAGTGATTGACCGTTACGATCATCGTCAAGACGACGATTACTACAGCCAGCCCGGCGCACTGTTCCGTCTTTTCAACGAAGGCGAGCGGCAGCGGCTCTTCGATAACATCGCCCGTCATATCGACGGCGTGCCCGCGGACATCGTCGCGCGGCAGCTCGAGCACTTCGGGCGCGCCGATCCGGCCTATGGCCAGGGCGTGGCGGCGGCAATCGAGAGGCTCAAGGCCGCGCGAGCCAAGTAGGACGACGCTAAACGCCGGCTTGCATGCCCGCAGTAGGCGAGCTGGCGCGAGATAGCGCCGCTCGATTTCCGTGGGCTACACTGGCGCTCGCGGCGTCCATGGGCGTTTGCCGCCCGGGAGTCGTTCGCATCATATTTGCAAGGAACCAGTCATGGCAAAAAAGAATACTGTCGTTCAGATCGACATCGGCATCAGCGACAAAGACCGCAAGAAGATCGCGGAAGGACTGTCGCGCCTTTTGGCCGATACCTACACGCTCTACTTGAAGACGCACAACTTCCACTGGAACGTCACCGGCCCGATGTTCAACACGCTGCATCTGATGTTCGAGCAGCAGTACACCGAGCTCGCGCTCGCCGTCGATGCGATTGCGGAACGCATCCGAGCGCTCGGCGTGCCGGCGCCGGGCAGCTACAAGGAGTTTGCGAAGCTGTCGTCGATTCCGGAAGCCGACGGCGTGCCGGCCGCCGAGGAGATGATTCGTCAGCTCGTAGCGGGCCAGGAAGCGGTGGTTCGCACTGCACGTGCGATCTTCCCGGCCACGGAGGCGGCTAACGACGAGCCGACCGCCGATCTGCTGACTCAACGGATGCAGACGCACGAAAAGACAGCGTGGATGCTGCGCGCGATGCTCGCGTGAAATCGGACGCCGTTCGCCCTCGGGCGATCGGCGAGCTGGTGCGCCGTCCGGAGCGTTCCGCGTTTCAGTTCTAAAATACGGCGATCACCTTCTGTCCCGGCCGCCCGATGTCGACGCCCATGTTCGCCCGTTTTCCGCTTTATCTGCGCCTGATCCGTATGGACAAGCCTATCGGCAGCCTATTGCTGCTGTGGCCGACGTTCAATGCGCTCTGGATTGCGTCCAACGGCCGCCCGTCGCTTTCGCTCATCGTCATTTTCGCCCTTGGCACGGTGCTGATGCGCTCGGCCGGGTGCGCGATCAACGATTATGCCGATCGCGACTTTGATCGCTACGTCAAGCGCACGGCCGATCGCCCGCTCACATCGGGCAAGATCCGCTCGTGGGAGGCGCTGACGATCGCGGCCGTGCTCGCGTTTATCGCGTTCTTGCTGATCCTGCCGCTGAACGGGCTGACAAAAGAGCTCTCGGTTGTCGCGCTCTTCGTCGCCGGCACCTATCCGTTCATGAAGCGCTTTTTCGCGATCCCGCAGGCGTATCTCGGCATTGCATTCGGCTTCGGCATTCCTATGGCCTTTGCGGCCGTGCAGGATCAGGTCCCGCTGTTGGCCTGGGTGATGCTCGTGGCGAACGTCTTCTGGGCCGTCGCATACGACACCGAGTATGCGATGGTCGATCGCGACGACGATCTCAAGATTGGTATCCGCACGTCGGCCATCACGTTCGGGCGATTCGACGTGGCGGCTGTCATGCTTTGCTATGCGGCGACGTTCGCCATCTATGCGTGGGTCGGCGCTTCGCTCGCTTTCGGCTGGCTGTACTGGCTCGGGTGGGCCGCGGCGATCGGCTGCGCCGTCTATCACTACACGCTGATCCGCAAACGTGACCGGATGCCGTGCTTCGCGGCCTTTCGGCACAACAACTGGCTCGGCGGCGCCCTGTTTGCAGGGATTGCCGCGCACTACGTCGCGGCCGGCCTCTGAGCTTCCGCAGCACCGCCCGGGAGCGGTGACCGTTTACTGTTTGCCGAGTTCGTCGCCCATCTCCTTCGCTCGTGCATCGGCGGCGAGCACGCCGGCGACGATCGCATCTTTCACCCCTTGGGCGTTGAATGACGCGAGTGCCGCGGCGGTCGTGCCGCCTTTCGAAGTGACGCGCTCGCGTAGCACGCTCGCGGGCTCCTCTGACTGTGCGGCGAGTTGCGCCGCGCCGGCGAACGTCGCGAGTGCGAGCGCGCGGCCCTGATCATCGGAAAGACCGAGGCGGCGCGCGGCTTCCTGCAGCGCTTCGATGAAATAGAAAACATAGGCCGGACCGCTGCCCGAGATCGCCGTGACTGCGTCGATCTTCGCTTCATCGTCGAACCAGACTGTCTCTCCGACGGCGCCTAGCACGCTAGCTGCAAGCGCGCGGCCCGCTTCTTCGACACCCGGCAGTGCGACGAGGCCCGCTACGCCCATCCCGATGAGCGCGGGCGTATTCGGCATGGCGCGGACGATGCGCGTATAGCCGTTCAGCCAGCGAGCGATGTCGGCGCCGCGAATGCCGGCTGCTATGCTGACTACCACTTGCGTCGACAGATGCGGCGCCAGGCTGGCGGCGACTTCCTTCATGACCTGCGGCTTGACGGCGAGGACGATCGCGTCAAAAGTGCGCAACGTATCGTCGGGGGCCGCGGCGGTACGGATGCCGAACTTCGTTTGCAGGTTCGAGCGGGCGTCGTCATTGACGTCGATGGCGTAGAGATCGGCGAGCGTTACCCCGCGCTTGACGAGGCCGCCGATCAATGCGGCGGCCATATTGCCGCCGCCGATGAATGCGATTTTCATGGTGTGCAAATCCTGGGTCGTATGCGTCGTGGAAAGGCGGGCGGGGGGCTGAACCATGCCCTGACCGATAGCCGGTCCATGCACCCGCGCAACTGTTGTTCCGATAGTTTCAGGGACTAGGCCTATACATAAGGTCGCCGATCAGCGGCTGTAATCGCGAGCGCCGAAAATTGCCGTGCCAATCCGCACGATCGTCGCGCCTTCGAGCACGGCGGCTTCAAGGTCGGCCGACATGCCCATCGAGAGCGTATCGATCGAAAGCCCGTCGGCTCGCAGCGTCTCGAAGAGCTCTCGCAGCGTGCGGTGCTGCGCGCGTTGCGTGTCGACATCATCCGTCGGCTCGGGGATCGACATCAGTCCGCGCAGTGTAAGCCGCGGCAGTACCGAGATCTCTTTGGCGAGTGCGCGGACTTCGCTCGGCGCGATACCGCTCTTCGATGCCTCCCCGCTCACGTTGACCTGCAGGCAGACGTTGAGGGGTGCGAGATGCGCGGGCCGTTGCTCGGAGAGGCGCTGCGCAATCTTCAGGCGATCGACCGAATGCACCCAATCGAAATGCTCGGCGACCGGGCGCGTCTTGTTCGACTGCAAAGGCCCGATGAAATGCCATTGGATTTGCGCGCGCAGATCGGTGAGCGTTTCGATCTTGGCGATGGCTTCCTGGACATAGTTCTCACCGAACGAGCGTTGGCCGGCGCTGAACGCGGTGCGCACGTCGTCGGCGGGGAACGTCTTTGAGACGGCGAGAAGCTCGATGGAAGCGGGATCGCGTTGCGCCGCGCGCGCGGCCTGGGCGATGCGGCTGTGGACCGCGGCCAGGTTGTCAGCGATGAAGGACATAGGGCTTTGATCGGAGGCATTGGACCAACGTTACGTTCGAATTATACGGATCTGCATCGGCGCGCCTGCGCTTGCCGTACTGCTGCCGCCCAGCCTATGAAAGCGTCGAGACTTCCGTTGGTCCGAAAAGGGATACCGCCTTGCGCACCTGCAGAGGACATCCGGTTCGATCGATGTCTTCCATCGCCGGGGCAAAGGCTGCGCCGATAGATGGCCGGTTCCTACTTCTTACGGAGCATCGATGCGATTTATCGCCGAATTGATCAAAGACTACGTTTTCGCTTACCGCATCACGGCGCGCCGCTATCCCGCGCTTCCGGTCCATTTCATCGCGACTACTTTATTTATGGCCTTCCTTACGGGGCTATACACGTTGGTTCCGTACCTTCTGCGACAAGCGACAAACGCACTATCCGCAGAAACCATCCATCAGTACGGCGCGTCGGCACTGCTGCTTTCCGGTGCCTACGGACTTACGTGGACGGCAGCTCACGCATTGGAATGGATAAAAAACATGATATCGGCATCGGTCTTGGCGAGATGCGATGCCGCGTTTCACCATGCCATCTACACGCGTCTGATCCGAGTGGAGCACGCGAGGCTCATTGAGCAGGACCCGGGTGCACTCGTATCGGTCGTCGCGCGGAGCACGGGGGCGTTCAGTGCGATCACATTTGCGATATTTTGGGTGATCGCACCGACCGTGTTCCAACTCTTGCTTTCAGGCGGTGTGCTATGGAATCTAACAAACGGCCCGTTCGCGCTTTTATTCGTAGTCTCCATCCTGCTTCTCTTTCTCGCCACCATGGGGCTTGCGAGCATGAGCAAGGGGGCGCACGCGGAAGTCTTTAGCGCTGCCGATTCCCTATCCAGTCATTTGGTCGAGAAGCTTACGTTCGCGCTCGACATCAAAGTGAACGACGCGTACACGCGGGAGGACATGTCGCTTCGTAAAATTCTCGATAGCTACATCAAGAAGGTGTCACGCGGCAACGCTCGAGTCTCGCTTCTGCTCGCTGCGCAGGTTGTCTGCTCCGGGATACTACTCACGGCCTTTACCATCGCGACCGCTCGAGGGGTCATCCAGTCGGCGTTTCAGGTGGGCGATTTCGTAATGATCGTGAGCTACGTCATTGCATTGACGACCCCTTTCACCACGCTTGCCGCGTCCCTTTCCGACTTGCGCCGCAATCACCTGGCCTTGCGCGAAGGCTTCGCGATCCTGGGGCTTCCGTTGGAGCAATCTGCCACGAAGGCGCCTTTCCGCGTGCAGGGAAATGCCGTCTATCGATTGAAGGCTGTCAGCGTCTCTATCGCTGGGCGAAGCATTTTGTCCAACGTCGACCTCGAGATTCAGCAAGGCGAACTGGCCATCGTGACGGGCCCGTCGGGAGCCGGGAAGTCGACATTGATCCGCCTCATGCTCGGGCTGTCATCGCCCGATTCAGGAGCAATTTCGCTATACGGTGCGGACGTGCGCGACATTTCAATCGACGACATCTGCAAGCAGGTCGCGGTGGCGCCACAGAGCCCACTGATACTTAGCGGAACGCTGCGAGAAAACCTGTCTTACGGGTGCAGCGAAGCGCCATCGGATGCATTCTTGTCAGAGCTCGTCGAGCTGCTCGAACTCCGCGAGTTGAATTGCGGCGATGACGACTGCATCCTCGATCTGCCACTCGGCATACAGGGCAGATCGCTCTCCGGCGGGGAGCGTCAGCGCATCGCGCTTGGCCGAGCATTGGCCAGACGACCCTCAGTTGTGATCTTGGACGAGCCGACCTCGTCCTTGGACCCAGAGCGCGAATTGCGCATATTTGCGCGGATACGGCAGCGCGTGCCGACGTTGATCGTGATTACGCATCGGCAGGCGCTGCTGAAAGCGGCGGACCGTGTCTATCGATTGGAAAACGGATCGATCCAAGAGCTTTCCCGCCAGTCCTGATCGGAGCAGTGAGTCGCGCGGCGCAGCCGCTGCAGACGGCTCAGCCAAAAACAGTATGCTCCACGAGCTCGACCCAATGTGCCACAGGCATCGTCGTGCCGCTTTGCAGATGCGCGATGCAGCCGACATTGGCCGACACGACCATCTGCGGCTCGAGCGCCGAGAGGCTGTCGACCTTGCGATCGCGCAGCGTGTAGCTGAGCTCCGGCTGCAGGATCGAATAGGTGCCCGCCGAGCCGCAGCAGAGATGGCTATCGACAGGCAGCCGCACCTCCAGTCCGAGCAAGCCGAGCAAGCGCTCGACTTGGCCTCGAATCTGCAACCCATGCTGCAGCGTGCAGGGCGGATGAAACGCCACCGTATGTATGCCGCGCCGGCGCGCAAGCGCGGCCAGCTCAGGTTCGAAGTCGCCGAGCACCTCGGCCACGTCGCGCGCAAGCTCGGTGACCCGTTGCGCCTTCTCCGCATACACCGGGTCATGCGACAGGAGGTGTCCGTACTCCTTGATCGTCGCGCCACATCCCGATGCGTTGATGACGATCGCCTGGATACCCCCTTCGATATGCGGCCACCACGCGTCGATGTTCCGGCGCGCGTCATCCAGCGCCTCCTCGCGATAGCCGAGATGTAGGCGAATCGCGCCGCAACAGCCGGCCGCGGGCTCGACGATCGTCTGCACGTCGAGCGCATCGAGCACGCGGGCAGTCGCGATGTTGATATTCGGCAGCATCGCAGGCTGCACGCAGCCGGCGAGCAGCAGCATTTTGTGCTTGTATCCGCTCGCACGCGTCTGCGGCCATTGCAGCAGACGCTGGCGCGGCGGCACCTTGTCGCGTAGCTTGCGCGGCAGCATCGGCCGCACCATCTGGCCGAGGCGCATTGCCGGCGTGAAGACGCTCGAATTGGGCAAGATCGTCGCAAGCAACCGGCGCAGGAAACGCTCCCCGAATGGACGCTCGACTTTTGCCTCCACGTGGTCCCGCCCGATTTCGACCAGTCGTCCATATTGGACGCCGGATGGGCAGGTCGTTTCGCAGCTGCGGCAAGTGAGGCAGCGGTCCAGGTGCAGCTGCGTGCTGCGCGTGACGGGCGCGCCTTCGAACATCTGCTTCATTAGATAGATGCGTCCGCGCGGCCCATCGAGCTCGTCGCCGAGCAGCTGATAGGTGGGGCAGGTGGCCGTACAGAAGCCGCAATGAACACACTTGCGCAGAATGGCATCGGCTTCGTCGCCGTCCGCCGTGTTGCGAATGAAGTCAGCGAGTTGAGTTTGCATCGGGTCGCTCGGGCGATCGATCAGAGATCGGGGTAAAGACGCGCCCGGTTGAAGATACGCGCCGGATCGAACGCTGCCTTCAGCCCGCGATGGATTTTCATGAGCGGTGCCGGCAGCGGCGTAAAGACGCTGGCGCTGCGGTCAAAGTCGCGCCCCGCGCGAAAGATCGTCGCGTGACCTCCCGCCTGCTTGGCGCTGATTCGCACAGTTTGAGCGTCAGTATCGGTAATCCACCAGCGCTGCGAACCGCCCCATTCCATCAGTTGCGCACCGGGTAATTGCAAGGGCTCGGCAATTGAGGGCAACGCGAGCCGCCAGAGCGCCGCCTTGCCCGGAATCGTCGAGAAAAACGGATCGGTCTGTTCCCGCAAGCCCTCCCAAAAGCGTTCGGCCTCGACCGCATCGACGACTTCGCCCCCAAGCAGGTTACGCGCCGTCTTCACGCCGCTTTCCGCGCCCGAGAGCCGCACGGCAAGCGTGCCGTTGCGCCAGGCGCTCGCCGAGATCGGTAACGGCCGGCCGCACCATTCGTTGAGCTTGCGCACGGCATCCGTGCCGTTCATGTCGAATTTAAGCGTGGCTTCGGCCACCGGCCGCGGCATCACCTTGATCGAAAGTTCGAGGATTAGCCCGAGCGTGCCGAGCGAGCCCGCCATCAGTCGCGACACGTCATAGCCGGCGACGTTTTTGACGACTTGTCCGCCGAAGCGCAGGACTTCGCCGCGGCCGTTCATCATCGTCACACCGAGCACGAAATCGCGAGCCGCGCCGGCCGATACGCGTCGCGGCCCGGCGATGCCGGCCGCGACGCAGCCGCCCAGTGTTGCCGCGCGGCCGAAATAGGGGGGTTCAAAAGCGAGCATTTGATTGTGCTCGGCGAGCGCCGCTTCGATCTCGGAAAGCGGCGTGCCGCAGCGCGCGGTCATGACGAGTTCGGCCGGGTCGTAGGAGACGATGCCCCGATAGGCGCGCGTATCGAGGATTTCACCCAAAAGGGTTTGACCATACCAGTCCTTGGTGCCGCCGCCCCGCAGGCGCAACGGACGCTCGCTCGCCGTGGCCGCGCGAATGCGCTCCGCCCATTGCGCGACGATATCGTCATCTTGCATGGCTTGCCACTTTGTCGTCTGGTTCATCCGGTTACCCGGTTTTATTGTTGAAATCTTGCTGATTTTGCCTCATACCCCGGCTTCGAAAATCACCTCTGATTCATATTCGAGCGTATCGGCGATTCGAGGCGCGAGTCCATTGTACCGACGCGCCAAAGACAGGCAACTCGCGGTTCACCCGCTTCGGGTTAATCCTCGTTGTCATAAGCAGGGCCATCGAGCGGATGCGCGCATCAAATCCGCAGCATAAAAGGCGCATTTGGCATTCCCTTTTAACGGCGATTCTTGCTCAACAAATTGCATTGCGTTGCCGGCTAAAACCGCGGCAGCTCCGCATGCGGCAGGAGGCCGCCGCGCACATGCATTTTGCCGTACTCCGCACACCGCGCCCGCGTCGGAATGCCTTTCGTCGGATTGAGCAGTTCGGCGGGATCGAAAGCGCGCTTGACCGCGAAAAAAGCCTCGCGCTCGGCCGGCGAAAACTGCACGCACATTGAATTGAGCTTCTCGATGCCGACGCCGTGCTCACCCGTCACCGTTCCGCCAAACTCGACGCAACATTCGAGGATCGCCGCGCCGAACGCCTCGGCGCGATGAAGCTGGTCAGGGTCGTTGCCGTCGAAAAGAATGAGCGGGTGCATGTTGCCGTCTCCCGCATGGAAAACGTTGATGCAGGAAAGGCCGTAAGTCGCCTCCATCTCCTCGATTCGCGCGAGTAGCGGCCCGATGCTGCGGCGCGGCACCGTGCCATCCATGCAGTAGTAATCGGGCGCGAGGCTGCCCGCGGCCGGGAACGCGTTCTTGCGCCCGGACCAGAACTTGAGCCGCTCGGCATCCGAGCGCGAAATCTGCAGCCGCGTCGCGCCGCTTTCGCGCAGCACCGCCGTGATCCGCGCGATCTCCTCGGCCACTTCCTCGGCCGTGCCGTCCGATTCGCACAGCAAAATCGCGGCCGCATCGAGATCATAGCCTGCGCCGACGAATGCTTCGACGGCGCGTGTCGCCGGCTTGTCCATCATCTCGAGCCCGGCGGGAATGATCCCCGCAGCGATAATGGCAGCGACGGCATCGCCGCCCTTGATGACATCGTCGAAGCTCGCCATGACCACCTGCGCGGTCGGCGGCTTGGGGATCAGCTTCAATGTCACTTCGGTGACGATCGCGAACATCCCCTCGCTGCCGATCATTACCGCGAGCAGATCGAGGCCCGGGGCGTCCGGGGCGAAGGAGCCGAACTCGACGATCTCGCCATCCGTCGTCACGGCGCGCACGCGCAGCACGTTGTGTACGGTCAGGCCGTACTTGAGGCAATGCACGCCGCCTGAGTTCTCCGAGACGTTGCCGCCGATCGTGCATGCGATCTGCGAGGACGGATCGGGCGCGTAATAGAGTCCGTAGGTTGCAGCCGCTTCCGAGACGGCAAGGTTGCGCACGCCGGGCTGAACCGTCGCGGTGCGCGCGTACGGATCGACGTCGAGTATCTTCGTGAAGCGGGCAAGCGAGACGACGATGCCTTGCGAAATCGGCGTCGCGCCGCCTGAGAGCCCGGTGCCCGCGCCGCGCGGGACAATCGGCACGCCGAGGCGACGGCAAATCTGCGCGATGCGCTGTACTTGCGCTTCGGTCTCGGGCAGTGCGACAGCGAGCGGCAGTTGCCGATAGACAGATAGGCCATCGCATTCGTAGGGCGCCGTGTCTTCGTCGCGATAGAGCAGGCAGTGAGCAGGCAGCGTCGCCATCAGCGCCTGGACGACCTCGCGCTGGCGCTCGGCGCGCGTTTTGGCCCGCATCGACTCGCCGCTTTCGCCGTTTTCGCCGCTTTCGCCGTTCTGACCGACGGCTTCCGCACGCGATGCGCCGCTATTGGCGGTGCCTCTGCGCGAATCTTCGTTCTCTCGCCCGGAACGCGCCGCGGCGGGCGTCGTCCCGCTAAGGGAAGCGCCTTCCGGAGGAGGCTTGGAGAGCGATTCCTTCCGCGGATCGGAGGTAAGCGAGCGTGAGTGAGCATCGGGGCCGTTCATAGTGTCCTCGCTTTCCCTCTCTTGCGCGTTGCGCGGGTTATGCGTCGTAGGAAAAGATTTTGCCCGGGTTCATCAGGTTACGCGGATCGAGCGCATGCTTGACCGCGCGCATCACGTCAACCGCGTCGGCACCGTGCTCGTCGAGCAGGAAACCCATCTTGTGCAGCCCTACGCCATGCTCTCCCGTGCAGGTGCCGTCCATGCGCAACGCACGCTCCACCACGCGCCGGTTCAGGCGCTCGGCTTCGGCGAGTTCGGCGGGCTTGGCCGGATCGATCAGCATGCAAATATGGAAGTTGCCGTCGCCGACGTGGCCGACGATCGGGCAGGGCAGCGGCGATCCGCGCAAGTCTTCCTCGGTT
>CAYPWK010000007.1:13334-22920 GCA_964414365.1 uncultured Burkholderia sp. | reverse complement strand
CGGTCTCGACGACGCATTCGGCGAGCCGCGAAATCGGCACGCAGACATCCGTCGACAGTGCACGGCTGCCGGGCTTCAGCTGCAGCATCGCGAAGTAGGCGTTGTGCCGTGCGTTCCAGAGCCGGCTGCGTTCCTCGGGGCGCTTGGCCCAGGCGAACCCGCTGCCGGCATGATCGGCCGCGATTTCCTGCACGCGCTCGGCTTGCTCCTCGACGCTCGCGTCCGTTCCATGGAATTCGAAGAAGAGCGTTGGCGATTCGGTCAGCGTCATATTGGAATGGCGGTTGATCGCGCGAATCGCGAGCGAGTCGACGAACTCGACGCGCGCGACGGGCACGCCGAGCTGAATCGTCTCGATGACCGTGCGCACCGCGTCGCCCATCGTCGGAAACGCACAGACCGCGGCCGAGACGGCCTCAGGCAGCGGATAGAGCCGCACGGTGATTTCCGTGATGACGCCGAGTGTGCCTTCCGATCCGACGAAAAGACGCGTGAGATCGTAGCCGGCCGATGATTTGCGCGCGCGTGTGCCCGTTTTGACGGTGCGGCCGTCGGCCAGTACGACCGTGAGGCCGAGCACGTTCTCGCGCATGGTGCCGTAGCGTACGGCGTTGGTGCCGGAGGCGCGCGTCGCGGACATGCCGCCGATGCTGGCGTCGGCGCCGGGATCGATCGGGAAGAAAAGCCCGGTGTCGTGCAGCGCCTCGTTGAGTGCCTTGCGTGAGACGCCGGCTTCGACGGTGGCTGTAAGGTCTTCCGCGTTGATCGAAAGCACGCGGTTCATTCCCGAGAGGTCGATCGACACGCCGCCCTCGACGGCGAGCAAATGCCCTTCGAGCGACGAGCCGTTGCCGTACGGAATGATCGGCACGCCATAGCGCCCGCAGAGCTCGACGGCCGTGCGGACATCGTCCGTGCTTCGGGCGAAGACAACGGCGTCGGGCGGTACCGGATCGAACGGCGACTCGTCGCGGCCGTGATGGGCGCGGACGGCTTCAGACATCGACACGCGCTCGCCGAAAGCGGCTTTGAGCGCGGCGGCGAGATCGGCCGGGAACGGGCGGCGCGGGTTGACTGCGGCTGGCGGCACGGGATGGTTCACTAACGTCTCCTGGCAGGCGCGTGTCCGCGTCGACGGCGGCGCGGGCGCGCTTTTTCTTGTTGCCTGTCGATCAAGTGCGATCGTCCGATGCAATGGAAAATAACCAGTTCATTCTACGCCGATCGGCGAACATCCAAACGCGAACCGGCGCGTCGCCGATTCGCACAGGAACCGGAGTCCCACTGACCGCGGGTTTTAGGCCTACTGCGCTTTTATAATGGGTCGTTTTTCGCTGCGGCGGTGCGGTTACGCATGGCCAGTGATTATCGGAGAATCGGCTCGGCCGACTGAGAAACGAGGAACAGACCATGGGCCACCGCTTGAGCAAAATCGCGACGCGCACTGGCGACGACGGAACGACGGGCCTCGGCGACGGCAGTCGCGTGGCGAAGGACGATGCGCGGATTGCGGCGATCGGCGATGTCGACGAGCTTAATTCGCAAATCGGCCTCTTGCTGTGCGAAACGCTGCCCGACGATGTTCGCCAAGCGCTGACAGTCATCCAGCACGACCTCTTCGACCTCGGCGGCGAACTCTGCATTCCCGGTCACACGATGCTCGGCGACGCGCACCTCGCGCGGATCGACGGCTGGCTTGCCCAATACAACGCCGATCTGCCGCCGCTCAAGGAGTTCATCCTGCCCGGCGGAACGCGTGCCGCCGCGCTAGCGCATGTCTGCCGCACGGTCTGCCGCCGCGCGGAGCGTTCGATCGTCGCGCTCGGCAACGCGCAGCCGCTCGAAGCGGCGCCGCGCCGGTACGTCAACCGGCTTTCCGATCTGCTCTTCGTCCTGGCCCGCGTGCTGAACCGCGGAGGCGACGTCCTCTGGCAGCGCGGGCGCGGCGCCGAGTAGTCGCTCGCGGCGGTTTTTCACGGCCGAATGATGCGCTGCGACAACTTGTCGTATTAAAATCGCCTGCTCAAAGATGTAAATTTTATGCATCTTAACAAGGAGCAGCCGAATGACCTCCCCGCTTACCGCAGACCAGATTGCGCGCGTCAAAGCGACCGCCCCCGTTTTCGCCGAGCATGGCGCAACGATCACGAAGCACTTCTACCGGCGCATGTTTGCTAACCGCCCGGAGCTGCGCAACTTGTTCAACCAGACCCATCAGGCGAGCGGCAGTCAGGCCGAGACGCTCGCGCATGCTGTCTACGCCTACGCTGCGAACATCGACAATCTTTCGGCGCTCGGTGCCGCCGTCGGCCGCATCGCGAACAAGCACGCGAGCTTGAATATTCGCCCGGAGCACTATCCGATCGTCGGGGAGAACCTGCTTGCGTCCGTCGTCGAAGTGCTCGGCGATGCCGTCGACGAGGCTACGCTCGAGGCCTGGGGCGCCGCCTATGCGCAGCTCGCGCAGATCATGATTGGCGTCGAGTCGAAGCTTTATGAGGGTGCGGCATGGAGCGGGTATCGCCCGTTCATCGTCTCGCGCAAAGTGGTGGAGAGCGACGAAATCACGTCGTTCTACCTGACGCCGGCCGACGGCGCCGAAGCCTGTCGTTTCGAGCCGGGACAGTTCGTCACGGTGAAGCGCTATGTGGGCGAGCTCGGCGTCGATCAGCCGCGTCAGTACAGCCTCTCCGACGCGCCGCACGGCAAATGGCTGCGCATTTCGGTGAAACGTCACGGCGCGCCGCAGGGCCAAGAGGACGTGCCGCCGGGTCGACTCTCGACGCTACTTCACGAAGGCGTGGAAGAGGGCTCGATCGTCGAGGTGACCGCGCCGATGGGCGACTTCTGCCTCGATCGCACGAAGACGACGCCTGTCGTGCTCGTCTCGGGCGGGGTGGGCATCACGCCGATGGTCTCGATGCTTTCGGCGCTTGTTGCCGAGGGCAGCACCCGCCCGGTGGCGTTCGTCCATGCGTGCCGCAATGGCCGCGTGCACGCGTTCCAGTCGTGGCTTGCGGACACGGTGGCCAAGCATTCTAACGTGAAACGCGCCGTCTTCTACGAGGAAGTCACGGACGCCGATCGTGTGGGTGTCGACTACGACTTCACTGGCCGAATCGACTTCGCGCGCATCGCTAGCCAAGCGCTGCTTCCGGATGCCGACTACTACCTCTGCGGGCCGATTCCATTCATGCAGTTCCAGCGCGACGCGTTGATCGCGCTTGGCGTGGACGGCGCGAGAATCAACACCGAGGTATTCGGCTCAGGCGCGGTCTGAGCGGGCGAAGAACCGGTCGAACAACCGGTCGAAAAACCGGTCAGTTCCCGCTGCCCCGCACGACACGCCGTGCTTTGACGCTCTCGGCGAGCCCTTCTAGCACACCGATGCTTTCATCCCAGCCGATGCAGGCATCGGTGATGCTCTGCCCGTAGTTGAGCGTGCACCCTTCCTGCAGGTCCTGCCGCCCCGCGACCAGGTGCGACTCGACCATCACACCGATGATGCGCTCGTCGCCGCCCGCCACTTGCCGGCCGATGTCGGCGCAAACGGGGATCTGGTTTTCGTGCTTCTTCGAGCTGTTCGCGTGGCTTGCATCGATCATGAGTCGCGCCGCGAGACCGGCCTTGCTGATCGCGGAGCAGGCCGCGTCGACGCTTTCGGCGTCGTAATTGGGCTTCATGCCGCCGCGCAGGATCACATGGCAATCCTCGTTGCCGGCCGTCGAGACGATCGCCGAGTGCCCGCCCTTTGTCACGGAGAGGAAGTGGTGCGGTTGTGAGGCGGCCTTGATCGCATCGACCGCGATCTTCACATTTCCATCCGTGCCGTTCTTGAATCCGACCGGACACGAGAGCCCCGAAGCGAGCTCGCGGTGGACCTGCGATTCGGTCGTGCGTGCGCCGATCGCTCCCCATGAGACTAGATCGGCGATGTACTGCGGGCTGATCATGTCGAGGAACTCGCTGCCGGCCGGCAGGCCGAGTTCGTTGATGCCGACGAGCAGTTCGCGGGCGGCCCGCAGTCCCTCGTTGATCTTGAAGCTGTTGTCGAGATGCGGATCGTTGATGAGACCCTTCCAGCCGACCGTCGTCCGCGGCTTTTCGAAGTAGACGCGCATGACGATCTCTAGCTCGCCCGCAAAGCGCTTGCGTTGCTCGACGAGTCGGCCTGCGTAGTCGAGCGCCGCCTTCGGATCGTGAATCGAGCAAGGGCCGATGATCACGATGAGCCGGTCCTCCATGCCGTGCAGGATCCGATGGAGCGACTGGCGCGTGCTGAAAATGAGATCGGCGGTCCGCTCCGTGCACGGGAATTCGCGGATCAGGTGCGCGGGCGGAATCAGCTCTTTGAGCTCGCGAATCCGGACGTCATCAGTATTGTGCGGGGGCATGCTGCGTTTCTCCTGTCAGTGCGGGCGAAAAAAAACCGCCGGACTCGCCGGCGGTTTCTCTCGGATTCGGGTTCGCTTCAAGCGCTAACACCCCTCTCGATCCGCCGGCGGACTGAGATGCCAAAAGAAGTAAAAGTAAAACTTCGTGAACATGGCTTGGGTGGAGCGTCTCGAAAAAGGTGCTTCTGCTTTATACCGCGCTCGGGCGCGCTTGGCAAGCTATGTGCCCGAAAAAGCGGCAAGTCGCGTGATCGGGTCAGGGCCGGCGCGGCTCTGTTGCGCGGCGACGCGTCCTGCGCCCCGGCGTCGGCCGCGCTGGCTGCAAGAGATCAGACCGTGCCGCCGACCGTCATCTTCTCGATGCGCAGCGTCGGCTGGCCGACGCCGACCGGCACGCTCTGGCCTTCCTTGCCGCAGACGCCGACACCGGTATCGAGCGCCATATCGTTGCCGATCATCGTCACGTACTTCAACGATTCAGGCCCGCTGCCGATCAGCGTGGCGCCCTTGACCGGGTAGGTGATCTGGCCGTTCTCGATCATGTAGGCCTCGGAGGCCGAGAAAACGAACTTGCCGTTCGTGATGTCGACCTGCCCGCCGCCGAAGTTCACGGCATAGAGGCCGTTCTTCACGGACGCGATGATTTCGCCCGGATCCTTGTCGCCGTTCAACATGTAGGTGTTCGTCATGCGCGGCATCGGCAGTGCTGCGTACGACTCGCGGCGCGCATTGCCCGTCACCGGCATCTTCATGAGCCGGGCGTTCAGCGAATCCTGGATGTAGCCCTTCAGCACGCCGTCTTCGATCAGCGTCGTGCATTGCGTCGGGTTGCCTTCGTCGTCGATGTTGAGGGAGCCGCGCCGATTCGGCAGCGTGCCGTCGTCGACGACCGTGACACCCTTCGCTGCCACGCGCTCGCCGATCCGCCCCGCGAACGCCGACGAGCCCTTGCGGTTGAAGTCACCTTCGAGCCCGTGACCGATCGCCTCGTGCAGCAGCACGCCGGGCCAGCCGGGACCAAGCACGACCGTCATCGCGCCGGCAGGCGCGGGCCGCGCGTCGAGATTGACGAGCGCGGCTTTCACGGCGTCGTCGACGTAGCGCTTGAGCACCTCGTCGGTGAAGTAGCCGTAGTCGAAACGTCCGCCGCCGCCGCCCGTGCCGATCTCTCGCCGGCCGTTGTGCTCCGCGATCACCGTCACCGAAACGCGCACGAGCGGCCGTATGTCGGCCGCCAGCGCACCGTCGCTGCGAGCGACAAGCACGACGTCGTATTCGCCCGCGAGGCCCGCCATCACTTGGGTGATACGCGGATCGGAACCCCGTGCCATCTGCTCGACGCGCTCGAGCAGCTTCACCTTCGCCGTCGCGTCGAGCGAGGCGAGCGGGTCGGCGGCCAGATAGAGATCGCGGCCCGCGACGCCTTTCAGCGCGCTCGCCACCTTGATCTTCGTCTTGCCGCCGCCCGCCTTGGCGATCGAGCGCGTGGCCTCGGCCGCCTGGCGCAGCGCCTCGGGCGAGAGGTCGTCAGAGTAGGCGAACGCCGTGCGGTCGCCCGAGACGGCACGCACGCCGACGCCCTGGTCGATGCTGAAGCTGCCCGATTTCACGATCCCCTCTTCGAGGCTCCACGCTTCGCTGCGCGTTGCCTGGAAGTAGAGGTCCGCGTAGTCGACGCGGTGCGTGAAGATGTCGGCGAGCGTGCGCGTGAGCAGCGCTTCGTCGAGACCGTAGGGGGTGAGCAGCGCGTCTTTCGCCGTAGCGAGATTGCGGATGCCGGGTTCGATGATGTTCATGCGGATCGGTCGGTGCGAACGGAATGCGGTAAGTAAAAAGCGGCTATGCGAGCACGCGGTGCCGCCAGGCGGGGAGGCTGCGCCTGACTTCTTCGATGCGCCTGCGATCGATATCGCCGGCCACGACGCCCGGGCCTTCGTCCGCGCGCACGGCGACGATCTCGCCCCAGGGATCGACGAGCATGCTATGCCCCCATGTGCGGCGGCCGTTCTCGTGCGTGCCGCCTTGTGCGGCGGCGAGAACGTAGCACTGGTTCTCTACGGCGCGGGCGCGCAGCAGCATCTCCCAATGTGCGTGCCCCGTCGTGTAAGTGAAGGCCGACGGCACGACGATCAGCGCGACGTCGCCCATGCGCCGGTAAAGCTCCGGAAAGCGCAAATCGTAGCAGACCGATAAGCCCACGCGGCCAAAAGGCGCTTCGAACGTGCGTACATCGGCACCAGGCCGGATCGTGCGCGCTTCGTCGAACGACTCGTTGCCCTTTTCGAAGTTGAACAGATGGATCTTGTCGTAGCGCGCGACCTCATTGCCTTGCGGATCGAACACAAGCGAGGTGTTGAGCACGCGCTCCCGATCGGCCGCCGGCTCGGTCACGGCGAGCGGCAGTGTTCCGCCGATGATCCAGACGCCGTGACGCCGCGCCGCGTCGGCGAGAAAGCGCTGGATTGGACCGTCGCCGTACGCCTCGCGCACGGTAAGCTTGTCCGCCTCCTTGAAGCCCATGAAGCAGAAGTACTCGGGCAGCAGCACGAGCTGCGCACCGTCGCTCGCCGCCTCGGCGATGAGCCGCTCGGCGTCCTCGAGATTGCGCTCGCGCTCGGGCGTGCTGACCATTTGCAGCGCGGCCACGCGAAACGGCGCGGTTGGCGCACTAGCCACAACTGGCGCCGCGGATGCCGTCGGTGTCGGGGAAAGATCGCTCATGGAGGTTTTGGGGCAACCCTTCAGTTGCCGGTTCCTTCGGCCGGAGCACTCATCTTACCCCTATCGCCCGCGACCCGCTCGACGTGCGGATGCGACCATGACCCCGTTATTGCGTACTGCGTTGCGAACGCGTGGGCGATCGATTGCGAGAGAGCAAGGTTGGCCACGAACGCGCCGAGGCCCAGGAGCGGATTGACGATCGTCGCCGCGATCACGGCCGAACCGGCGTTCAGCGTCGGCGTGACGGCGACATGCAGGTCCTGCGTCTCGCCGGCGAGATCGACGGTGCCCGACAACTCGGCGCGCGCCGGCGCGGTAACAATGCGAAAGTCGTCGGTGCTCGCGATACCGTTGCTGATGCGGCCCGTGCCCGTCACACGCTGGAACGGCAGTCCTTCGCCGATCACGTCGCGGAAGTTCAGCGTGAGCACGCGCTGCAGGCTCTGCAAGCTCAAAACGCCGAGCAGCTTCGCGACGCCCGGGTCGACTTTCAGGATCTGCCCGTGCCGCAGGTCGACCGCCATGTGGCCCCAGAGAGTCGGGTAGTCGATCGCCGTCGGCTCGCCGCGCCAGCCGATCCTGCCCGCTAGCGAGCCCGCGCCGGCCTTCACGGTGCGGGGCAGGCCCAGCTGATCGAGCAGGGCGCCCGCGTCGGTGATGTCGAGCTTGAAGTCGATCGCCGTGCGCCGCGGCGTGTCGGCGGCGACGTCCGCACCGAGACGGGGCGCCGTGCGCCAGTTGCCCGTCGCGGCGAGATGCGCGGCAGGGTTCCTGAGGTCGAATTTGTCGACTTGCCAGACCGGCACGCCTTCTTCGTCGATATTGCGGGCCGCGACGGCGAGTTGTCCTAACTTGTGTCCGCGCACGACGAAGTCGTCGACTGTAACGTCGATGGCCGGCATATGCCTTCCCGACGGCGTCGACAGCTGACCGACGAGCGCATGCCCGACGGCAACAGGAATCTCGGCCTTGGCGAACCGGGCCTTGAGTTGGCCGCCGTCGTTGCTCGTTGCCCCGGGCTGCCAGCTCAGATCCCCCGCGAGCTGGTCCGACTCGATCCGCGCTTGCCAGTCGCGGCCCGATTGCTCGGCGCCGATGATGGCGTTCGTCCATTCGCGCTCGAGCAGCCGCAGCGTGCCGAAGCGGAGGTCAAAGCGGGTCGGCGCGAACTGACTGGTCGACCGGCCGCTTACGTTGTCGACTTCCCCCTTTCGCTTCGCACCCGCCTCTCGATGGTTTGCCGCATCCGACGGCTCGCGCAGGTCGTCGACGAGCGCGCGCCAGGCATCGGCATCGAACGACGGAAGTTCTCCCGTTGCGCTGACGCCTTCGCTCGGCAAGTCCGCCGGCTTGCCGATGCCGATCGCCCCTTGGATGACCGAGAGCGCGCCGACCGAATCCGATTGCGCCGTACCGCGTCGTAACACATAGGAAGCCGACACGGGTCCAAGCGCGAAATCCGCGTTCGCGAGCGCCGAGCGCTTGTCTCCTGCTCGGACCGGCGACGGCTTTAGCGAGAACGAGAACGGCATGGGCGTGCCGACCGGTTTGCCGAGCGGGGCGGGGAGGTCGAGCGCGAGACCGGTGAGGTCCGAGTGCGCCGAGATCTCGGGCATGGCGGCTTTTCTGCCACGGATGTCGAGCGCGTAAGGCGCCGCCCCGTGCAGACGGCCCAGCAGCTTGCCGGCAGCTCCGTCTTGATCCAAGTCGCGCGCGCTGTCGGCGGCGATCCGTCCCGAGACGCTGAAGCCATAGCTGCCGTTGGCCGCGAGCTCCCCGCCGGCGTTGAACTCGCCGCCGAGCCAGCGACCGGCGATCCGTTCGAGCGAGAGCGTGTGCTCGGTAAACCGCACGCCGCCCGTCAGCTGCGCGAGCGGCGGCCACTGCGGGCGCGTGAGCGTATTGCCGTGCAGTCCGACCAGGCCGGTCACGCTCACGTGCGGCTCCACCGTGCGCGGCACCGTCAACTGAAGATCGAGCGTAGCCGGCCCGCTTGCGCGGAGCGTCTCGCCGACATGGCCTGTCATGGCGCCGGCGGCGCTCTTGTTCAGATAGTCGAGCAAATCGGCTAGCGGCCCATGCGCTTTGCCGTCGATGACGAGGCTAGATGCATGATCGCCGAGATTGGCGATACGGCCCGTCACGCGATCAAGCGCGACGCGCTTGTAGTGGGCCCGGTCGATGTCGAAGCGCAACAGGTTTTCTTTCAGCGTAAAGACACCGTTGATGCCGTCGAGCGCTGGCCAAGTGTCGGGCTCGCCGTTCCTGAGCTTCTTCGCCGGGTACGGCGAGGGGTCGAATCTGCCGCCCGTAAACGGCGCGACGATCCGAAAGACGCCGGCGTTCGGATCGCGCGAATAGGGGAATTTGTCGAGGCCGCCGTGGATTTCGATCGTCGCGTTGCGCGCGACGCCGTCTTGCAGGCCATGTCCGAGGTAATGGCGCGTGTGCTCGCCGACGCTCGTCGGCAA